>NZ_BCQR01000123.1 GCF_001552175.1 Actinomadura kijaniata NBRC 14229 | reverse complement strand
GGGGCGACGTCGCGCCGGGCGGGACCGCGCCGGGGGCCCGGGCCGCGGCCGGCGCCAACCCGGCGGGGCTGACCGCCCGGCAGGCGCACGTGCTGGCGCTGATGGCGGAGGGGCTGACCAACGCCGAGATCGCCGAGCGGCTGGCGCTGTCGGTGCGGACGGTCGACCACCACGTCTCGGCGGTGCTGGCCAAGCTGGGCGCGCGCACCCGCCATGAGGCCGCCGACGCGGCCCGTTCGCGCGGTTATCTGACCGCTGCGGGTTGATTACCGATTGCGTCTGGGCGTACGCCCTTTAGGATCTCGGTGTGCTGCGTCCCCAATACCCTCTTGAGACCGAACGGCTGCTGCTTCGCCCGTTCGCCACCGGCGACCTGGAGGAGCTGCACGCCTACCAGTCGTTGCCGGAGGTGGCGCGGTTCCTGTACTGGGAGCCGCGCACCGTGGAGGAGTCGCGGGTGTTCCTCCAGCAGAAGATGGCCGCCACCGCCCTGGAGAAGGAGGGCGACTGGCTGGTGCTGGCCGTGGAACAGCGGGCGACCGGAGCGCTGATCGGCGAGGTCAACCTCCAGTGGCGCAGCCAGCAGCACCGGCAGGGCGAGATCGGCTACATCTTCAACCCCGCCTACCACGGGCGCGGCTTCGCGACCGAGGCGGCCGGGATGGTGCTGCGGCTGGGCTTCGAGCTCATGGACCTGCACCGCGTCTGCGGGCGGCTGGACGGCCGCAACGAGGCGTCGGCGCGGGTGCTGGAGCGGCTGGGCATGCGCCGCGAGGCGCACCTGGTGGAGAACGAGTTCGTCAAGGGCGAGTGGTGCGACGAGATCGTCTACGCGATGCTGCGCCGCGAGTGGGACGCCCTGCGCGACTCCGGCTGATCCCCTCCCCTGCCGGACGTCCGTTCCGGCGTCCCGGCTCCGGCGTCCCGGCCGGACGGCGCCCGGGGTGAACGGCCGGCGCGCTCAGCGGTCGGCGTGGGCGCGCAGGGTGTCGGCCAGGGCGCGGACGGCGCCGCGCAGCTCGTCGGGGCGGCGGACGGTGAACGGCCAGCCGAGCCCGGCCAGCATGCGGGCCATGCCGTCGAGGCTCTCGGCGCGGATGGTCAGCAGCACTCCCCCGTCGGCCTCGGTCAGGGTGGCGGTGGTGGCGGGAACGCGGCGGCGGGCCTCGGCCAGGGTGGTCTCCAGCAGGACCTCGACCCGGTGGGTGTAGGGCACGTTGGCCAGGGAGCTGACCACGTGCCGCACGGGGTCGGCGTCGTCGGGCGCCTCGAAGGCGGCGCCGGTCTGCTCGACGTGCCGGACGCGGTCCACGCGGAAGGTGCGGACCTGGTCGCTGCGGTGGTCGTGGCCGGTGACGTACCAGCGGCCGGAGTGGAACACCAGGCCGTGGGGGTCCAGGTCGCGTTCGGTGTCGTCGCCCTTCCAGGAGCGGTAGCGGATCGTCACGCGGCGGCGGGCGCGGGCGGCGGCGGCCAGGGCGAGCAGGGTGGCGGTGGTGGGGGCGGCGGCGTCGCGTTCGGCCAGCGTGAAGCCCAGGGTGTGCTGGAGGGCCTGGACGCGGTCGCGCAGCGCGGCGGGCAGCACGCGCTGCACCTTGGCGAGGGCGCTCTCGGTGGCGTCGCCGGGCAGGCCGAGGCGGCGTCCGGCCAGCAGCCCCAGCACCACGGCGGTGGCCTCGTCGTCGGTGAGCATCAGCGGGGGCAGCTTGTAGCCGGGCATCAGCCGGTAGCCGCCGTGGCGGCCGCGTTCGGCGACGACGGGGACGCCGAGGTCCTCCAGCCGGTGGGCGTAGCGGCGCACGGTGCGCTCGTCGACCTCCAGCCGCCGCGCCAGCTCGGCGCCGCCCATGCGGTGGTGGGCCTGGAGCAGTTCCAGCATCGTCAGGATCCGGGTGGTGGGATGCGACACCGATACCTCGTTAAATCCGGGCGGGTTCTGTCCGGTAATGGGTCTACGGTAGTCCCATCGGTTCCCGAGGAAGGGTGTTCGAAGATGGCGACTTTCGTCCTGGTTCCCGGTTTCTGGCTCGGCGCGTGGGCGTGGGAGCGGGTCACCGACAGGCTGCGCGAGGCCGGGCACCAGGTGCACCCGGTGACGCTGACGGGACTGGCCGAACGCGCCGGCGAGGCGACGCCCGAGGTGGACGTGGACACCCACACCGCCGACGTCATCGCCGTGATCGAGGACAACGACCTGCACGACGTGGTCCTGGTGGCGCACAGCGGTGCGACGCTGCCGGTCACCTGCGCCGCCGACCGCATCCCCGAACGCCTGGCGCGCGTGGTGTACGTCGACACCGCGCCGCTGCCGTCGGGCATGGCGCAGATCGACTTCCACGAGCCCGAGGAGCGCGCGGCGGTCGAGCGGCAGATCGCCGAGGAGGGGCGGGGGATGTTCGTGCCCCCGCCGCCGTTCGACCCGGCCGCCGACCCCGACAGCCTGGCCGGGCTGTCGGAGGAGGACCTGGAGCTGCTGCGGTCGCGGGCCACGCCCGAGCCGGTGGGCGCGGCCACGCAGGGGCCCGAGCGTCCCGAGCGGGCCCCGGACACGCCCAAGACGCTGATCAGCACGACGATCCCGCTGGAGTTCGTCGAGAAGATGGTGGCGGACGGCGTTCCGGCGTTCGCGACGCTGGCGGGCCCGGAGTGGACCTTCCAGCACCTGCCCACCGGCCACTGGCCGATGTTCTCCCGGCCGCGCGAGCTGGCCGACCTGCTGGCCGCCCAGGCGTCCTGAGGGAACGGCGGGCCGGCCGGCCTCACGACGGAGCCCGGCCGGGCTCCGCCTCACACCAGGGTGAGGGCATCGGTTCCCCCGGCGACGGGGATGTCGTAGCGGTCCTCGCCCTCCGCGGAGCCGGGGTCCGTGAACACGTACCGGGGCCGGGCCGTGGCGGACCGCCGCTCGCCGATCGTCAGGCGGGTCGAGCCGCCCGCCACGGCCAGCCGCACCGGAACGCCGACGGGACGCCGGAAGGTGAGGTCGGCCGCGCCCCCGGCGACGCGGACGGGCACCCGGCCGTGCGGCTCGGGCAGGTCCAGGTGCACCTGCCCGACCCCACCTTGCAGGTCGAGCCCGGCCAGATGGAGCCGTTCGCGGTGGACGTCGGGGCGGAGCCTGGCGTGGGTCGGCGGTACGGCGGGCCGCGCACCGGGGTGGGCGGTCAGTCCGCGGTGACGCGGTCGTAGAGGAGGCAGAGCGCGCCGCTGCCGGTGACGGTGGGAGGCCCGGCGGGGCGCCAGCTCGACGCGGGCAGGCCGTCGTCGAACAGGCGGCGCCCGCCGCCGACGATCTCCGGGCACTGGGTGACGCTCAGCCGGTCCAGCTCGCCGGCCCGCAGCAGGGCGGTGATGACGTCGGCGCTGGCCAGGACGAGGATGTCGCCACCGGGCATCGCCCGCAGGTCCTTGACCGCCGCGGCCGGGCCGGTCGCGAGGATGCGGGAGTTCTGCCAGGTCGGCTCGGTGAGGGTGGTGGAGAGCACGACCTTCTCGACGGCGTCGAGCCACCGGGCGAACGCCCGGTCCCGGGGGTCGGCGGCCGGGTCCTGGGCGACGGCCGGCCAGTAGCCGCCGAAGCCCTCGTAGTTCTTGCGGCCGAGCAGGACGGTGGTGGCCGTCCCGGTGAGGCGGGCGAGGTGGTCGCGGGCGCCGTCGCTGATCGCGTGCGGGCCGATCCAGCCCATGTCGTACTCGCCGCCGGGGCCGGTGATGCGGCCGTCCAGGGACAGGGCGATGTTGCCGACGACCTTGCGGCCGTCGTGGTGCGTCGTCATCGTGGTCATCCTTCGTCTGCTCGGGTGAGGGCGTCCTGCCAGGAGCGCAGGAACGCCGGATAGTCGGCGGCGAACCGGTCCAGGTCCTCGGCGGCGCCGGGCGTCAGCGCGGTGAGGTCGTAGGTGACCTCGACGGTCGAGCGCCGGTCGCCGTCGGCGGTGAGGGTGACCGTGACGGTTCCGGCCCGCACGCCGGGGGTGACCCGGGCGTAGGAGATGCGGCGGCCCGGCCGGCGTTCGAGCACCACCCAGGTGGTGGGTTCGGCGTGCGAGGTCTCGAAGACGGTGCCCGGCGCCGTGTCGTCGGGCGCCGGAGCCGGGAAGCGGGGCCGCCAGCCCTCGACCCAGCGTTCCTCGCCGCGCGGCGTGAAGAGCGTGAACGCCTCCTCCGGCGGGAGGGGGACGGTGAGGCGGCCCGTCAGCGTGTGCCGGGCGGTCACTTCTCGACCAGCCGGTGGGCGTCCTGGGCGGTCAGGGTCAGGTCGTAGACGGCCTTGAGCTGCTCGATCTTCTGGAGGGTCTCGCCGGAGAAGGGCGCCTTGCCCTCGAAGACGTGCAGGGTGATGCCCTCGACCAGCTCGCCCAGGGGCATGTCCAGGTATTCGGCCAGCCCCTTGAGGACCTTGAGGAGGTTCCGTTCGATCCGCAGCCCGGTCTGGACCCGTTCGATTTGTACCATGGTAACAATGTAGCACGGTAACCGACTGCGATCCCGGTGCGGACGAGGCCGGGACAGCCGAAAGCCCCCAGGCGATGGCTCGCACTGGGGGCCGGTGTGACGGAGCGCCGCGCCCGGGCCGTCAGGCCTGCGGGAACGAGTACGCGAACGCGGTCAGGGAGAGCTTGCCCTGCCAGACGTACGGGTCGGACATCTTGACCGTCGTGGCCTTCTTGGCGCCCGGGGCGGTGATGGCCAGGAGGGGCGTCCTGGCCGGGCCCGTCTCGTCGCGGTAGTGCGAGTACGCCACCGACGCCTGGACGGTCTTGCCGGGCTTCAGCTTCAGCGTGGCCGGTCCCGGGTCGCGCTGGAAGTAGTTGTCGCCCCGGACGACCCGCGTCTTGACCGGCTTGCCCTTGGCGTTGCGGAGCTGGAGGTTCGCGTAGCCCTTCACCGTGCAGGTCTTCTTGGAGACGTTGGTGAGGGTGATCCGCCAGCCGGTCCTCATCATCCCGACCTCGCCCCGGGCCTTGACGAACTTCGTCTTCAGCGCCTTGCTGGAGCACTTGGCGACGGGCTTGGCCGTGGCGGCCTGGGCGCCGGTCGCCACGGTGGCCATCCCCGTGACGGCGACGGCGGTCACCAGCGTTCCGGTGAGCAGCTTGCGCATGTGGTTCCCCTCCTTCATGGTCCGGCCGGCGGCGTTCCGCCGGTCCACCGAGTCCGATGCCGTCTCGATCATGAAAGTTCGGGACAAGATCAAGAAATCGGTCGGCGATCCGCGCCCGGACCGGACCAACCCCCCGGGTCCCGCTCTCGCCGCCGTTTTCGGTCAAGCGCCGGTCGCCGGTGGCGGGCTCGCCCGCATCCTCCTCGGCAACCTCCTGATCCAGAGCGGTGACCGGGACGCCGCGCCGGAACCGCTGCCCCACGCACGGGAGTCGCAGGCTGGTGCTCGCGCTCCACACCTTCGTCGAGGACCGGCGCGACGATGAACGCACGCGGGGCCTGGCGGAGCCGCGGGAGAGGCTCGACCTTCCCGAATCCCGCTGAGCGCGCCACGGCGCCGGAGGCGATGACGCGGTCGGGTCGGAACGCCGGTCAGGCTCCGATGCCTTCCTGCATGGTGGCGGTCGGGGTGACCAGGACGGCGTCGAAGGCGTCGGGAATCGGCATGGTGAGGGTGGTGCTCTGCGTCCGTATCCGGGTGAGCTCGCCGGACCGGTCCGCGCCGCGGGCGTGACGCAGGTCGATCAGCCCCGGTCCGATCCCCGCGTCGAGCGCGGCGGCCTCGACGCTTCCGGGCTTCGGCGGGTCGAGCGGGGTGTCGGCGATCGTGAAACCGAGGGGGGCGTTCGGATCGGGACGCATCTCGACGGTGCGGTCGGCGGTGCTGGTGAGCGCCAGCGCGAAGTAGTCGTCGCCCAGCGCCCGGTGCAGGTGCCGGCCCATCGGCAGGGTGGTGAGGCGGCCGTCGTAGGCCACGGGGTGCTTCTGGATGTGGTTGTTGTGGGCGGCCAGCACGACGCGGGTTCCCGGGGCGGAGTGCGACAGGTGCCACCGCACCGATTCGGCCATGTACCGGTCGCGGACCGAGAGGTCGGCGGGCGGGGCCGTCCCGTCGAACAGCGCGGCCGTTGCCCGCAGCGCGTCGTCGGCGTGGACGGCGGCTTCCAGCCGCCACATCGCGGTGTCGTAGCGGTGCTGATCGCTGCGCGGGACGTAGAGCGGCTCCAGCGCGCGGAAGCGCAGCCGCAGCCGGGCCAGCGCGGCGGTCAGGGCGTCCTGCCGGGCGGTGCCGAGCTCCGCCCGCGCGGGGACGGCCGAGGCCCCGGAGCCACCGGCGAGCCGCGCGGCGATGCCGATCGCGGACTCCGCCAGCGGCACGGCGTCGGGATCGACGTCCTGGAGGTATTCGGCCACCGGGACCAGCGCCGGGAGGAGCGACCCGCCGGCCTGCGGGATGTCGATGCCGGCGAAGCGCACCGGACGGCCGGAGGAGGCGTTGTGCCCGCGGACGAAGCGCAGCAGCTCTCCGATGCCCCAGGTGTCGGCGTTCTCGCTGATCCGCGTGAGATCCGTCTCCGTGCCGGCGCCCTGGATCCACGGGTCCAGTTCGAGTCCTTCGCTGAAGCCGAACTCCAGCGCGAGGAGCGTGAACCCGCACCGTTCGGCCAGGAAGCGCAGGATGCGCTGCCGGGCGAGGGTGAACTCGCGGACGAAGTGGGCGCTCTCGCCGACCGCCACGACCTGGGCGCCGCCGATGATGTCGCGCAGCGGTTCGAGGTCGTCGAGCGGGGCGTCGGGGTCCAGCGTGGTGAGGGCCACCGCGTGGTGGGCGAGCCAGCCGTCAACGGCCATGTCAAGATCATAACAGGGAGGTCCCGGAGGGCGGTTCTCCCTGGTCACGGCCCCTGAGGCGGCGACCGGTCCGGCAGGTCACCCTGGCGTACAGGTGAGGGCCGGCGGTCTGCCGGTCAGCTTCGTCTTCGCGAGGCGAGAACCAGGCCGAGCACGATCGGCACGGCCAGGCCACCTGCGATCATCACCCATGCCGTCGATGACAGGCCCTCATCACCAACGGGACCGGCGCGTCCGGCGAGGGGGGCGCCCGTCGGCGCGGAGGGCACCGCGAGGGGGGTGCCCGTCGGCGCGGAGGGCACCGCGAGAGGCCTGTCCGCCGCCCGGGTGCCGCCGCACAGCGACGTCGCCAGTCCGTCCTCGACCCGCGTCGCGAAGACCAGGTATTCACGCCCCGTCGCCACCTTCAGCCCGCAACTGGCTTCCGAACTCGCGGTCTGGACGTCTTGCCGACGCGCGACCCGGCCCTTGTGCACGGCGCTCACCTCGAAGACGAGGGTGACGCTCCCGCTGTTCTCCAACGCGCGCAGGACCGGGCGTCCGCTGAACACCGCGTCGGCACTCGCATACGCCTCCGCCTCGGTGACGCGCGCGCAAGTGCACGCGCAGGCTCGATCAGGGGTCGCCAGGACGACACCGGAAACGACCGCGCCCACGGCCAGCACCCAAACGATCAGTCCACGTGCCATGCCCCTCGGACGTCGTCCGCCGTCCCCCGGTTCCAGGGACCGCCGGACGCGGGAACCGGTCGAGCGGGTCAGGGGGCGGTGAAGGTGCAGGGCAGGCGTTTGATGCCGTTGATGAAGCTGGAGGTCAGGTAGTCGGGTTCGCCGTCGGCGCGCAGGTCGGGCAGGCGGGTGAACAGTTCGCGGAACATCACGGTGATCTCGCGGCGGGCCAGGTTCGCGCCCAGGCAGAAGTGCGGGCCGGGCCCGCCGAAGCCGACGTGGTCGCGCACGTTGGGGCGGGTGATGTCGAAGCGGTCGGGGTCGGGGAAGACCGTCTCGTCGCGGTTGGCCGAGTTGTAGAACAGCATCACCTTGTCGCCCCTGCGGTAGGTGTGGCCGTTCATCTCGTGGTCCTCGGTGACGTTGCGGCGGAAGGTGATGACCGGGGTGGAGCAGCGGACGATCTCCTCCACGGCCCCGGGGATGTGGGTGTCGAAGTCGCCCAGCAGCAGGTCGCGCTGGCCCGGGTTGTCGGTCAGCAGCTTCAGGCCGTGGGCGAGGGCGGTGCGGGTGGTCTCGTTCCCGGCGACCACCAGCAGCAGGAAGAACGTGCCGAACTCGCGGGTGGTGAGCTTCTCGCCGTCGACGTTCGCGTTCACCAGCGCGGAGGTCAGGTCGCCGGTCGGCTCGGCGACGCGTTCCCTTCCGAGCTTGGCGGCGATCGCGTGGAGTTCGCGGCTGGCCAGCGCGACCTTGGCCAGGCCGAGGCCGGTGCGCAGCCGGCCCATCTCGGGGGTGATGCCGGTGTACTCGGCGTCGGTGTTGCCCAGCACGATGTTGGTCAGCCGCACGACGCGCGGGTAGTAGGAGTCGGGGATGCCGAGCATGTCGCAGATGACCTCGACCGGCAGCCGCACGGCGACCTTGGGGATGAAGTCGCCGGGGCCCGAGGCGATCAGCTCGTCGACGATGCGGGCGGCGCGGCGGGCGATGTCGTCCTCGGTCCTGGCGAGGGTCTTGGGCGTGAACGCGCGGGACACGATCCGGCGGATCTTGGCGTGCCGCGGATCGTCCATGTCGATCATGGAGCTGATGTAGCGGCGCAGCCAGGACGGGGAGTCCACCATGCTGGTGGCGTTGGGCTCGCTGGAGAAGACCTTGGGGTTGCGGCTGGCCTCGACGACGTCGGCGTGCCGCACCAGGGCCCAGTAGCCGTCGCCGCGCCGGGTGAAGGGCACCTCGGGCTCGGCGAACAGGCGGGGGGCGCCCGCGGCGCGCAGCACGGCGAACGCGGCCTCGCGTTCGGGACGGGGCCGCTGCCAGAACCGCAGGTCGCTGATGTCGATGTCCTCGACCCGCAGGGTCGCCGGGGTGGTCACCGTCGTGCCGCCTTTCTCGCCGATGTCGGCTCCATGCTTGGGTAAGCGTCAGCTTACGGTCAAGGCCCGGCGCTGTCCCGTGACCCGTCCGGCCCGGGGCGGCGCCGGGCGCGTTCCCGCACCAGGACGCGGCCCGCGAAGCCCAGCACGGTGCCCAGGCCCCATCCGGCGAGGGCGTCGGTGGGCCAGTGGTAGCCCAGGGTGACCACGGCGACGGCGACGCCGGCGATCAGGACGTGCGCGGCGGCCGCCCGGCGGCGGGAGGCGCCGGTGAGGGCGACCAGCATCGTCAGGCAGGCGGCGGCGTTGGCGGCGTGCCCGGAGGGATAGGACAGGTAGCCGTCGGCGAACAGCACGTCGCGGCCGCTGAGCGGCGGGGTGCGGCCGAAGGCGATCTGCGCGGCGCGGATGAGCAGCTCGCTGGCCACCAGCCACACCGCCGCGCCCGCCAGCAGCCACGGGTCGCGGGCGCGCCGGGACGCCCACAGCGCCGCCAGCGCGGTGAGGCCGCCGACCAGCCAGTACTGGCCGCCGTTGACGACGGTGCGCCAGAACAGGTGCCAGGCCCCGGTGCGCGGCGGCAGCCCGTCGGCGAACACCCAGCCGTCGAAGCGGCGCAGCAGCCCGCCCGCCAGCACGTCGAGCGTGGTCGCCACGGTGAGGACGGCCGCCAGCAGCGGCAGCGCGTACGGCGGGGACAGGAGGCGCCCGCCCCCCGATCGGAGCACCTGCATGCCCTCGATCCTGCCGTATGGGGCGGGTGCCCCCGTTCACCGGCCGGACTCCTCTGCCTGCTGCTGGACCTTGGCCATGATGGCGTCGGTGGCGGCGCCGATGAACCGGGGCCGGTTGGCGGCGGCCCAGTCACGGCTGGCGGCCAGGGTGCGGGCCGTCCCCTGGAAGACGGGGGCGACGTGGCGGGCGAACAGCTCGTAGGAACGGCGGGTGGCGGTGGTGTCGGCCCACTCGTGGGCCATCAGCAGGTAGGTGCCGAACCCGCCGGACTGGTCGGCCAGGCGCCGGATCTGGGCGACGGCGTCGTCGGGGGTGCCGATGACGCCGAGGCCGGTGGAGTTGACGGCCTCGACGAGCCGTTCGGGGTCGTCGGTGTCGGGGGCGATGGGCAGGGCGGCGACGTTGCGGAAGTAGCCGATCCAGTCGGCCAGCCCGAACGCCACGTCGCGGGCGGCCTGCTCGCGGGTCTCGGCCAGGTGCACGGGGCCGACCAGCCGCCAGCGGTCGCGGTCGGCGGCGGTGCCGTACCTGGCGGCGCGTTCCTCCATGACGCCCCAGTGGTAGCCGAGGGCGTCGAACCCGGCGGCCTGGGTGGCGCCCAGCGACAGCAGGGAGCAGCCGAAGCGCCCGGCGGCGCGCGGCCCGGACGGGGAGACCATGGCGGCGACCGCGACCTCCAGCTCGCGCTGGTGGGGACGTAGTTGCAGGCGGGCGTCGCGCAGCTCGAACCAGTCGGTCTTCATCGTGACCGGCTCCTCGGTGCGCAGCAGCAGGAGGACGGCCTCCAGGGCCTCCTCCATCATGTCGCGCTGGCGGGCGACCTCGATGCCCATCATGTGGGCGTCGGAGGGCAGGGCCCCGGGGCCGACGCCGAGCATGACGCGGCCGCGGGTGAGGTGGTCCAGCAGCACCATGCGGTCGGCCAGCATCAGCGGGTGGTGGTAGGGCAGCGACGACACGCCGGTGCCCAGGCGCAGGTGGCGGGTGCGTTCGGCGGCGACGGCGATGAACACCTCCGGCGAGGCGATGATCTCGAATCCGGCCGAGTGGTGCTCGCCGATCCACGCCTCGTCGAAGCCGAGGGCGTCCAGGTGGACCAGCAGGTCCAGGTCGCGGTGCAGGGCCAGGGTGGGGTTCTGGCCGACGGGATGGAAGGGGGCGAGGAAGACGCCGAAGCGCTGCGGGCCGGTCGGGGCGGCGGGGCCGGTCGGGGCGGGTGCGGTCATCGGAACCCCCGGTCGTCATCTAGAACGGCGTTCGGGACGTGCCTATCATCCGCGCGACCGCCCGTCGAGCCTCGCGCGCGCCTCCGCCGCCCTCTCCGGTTCCTTCCGGGCCACCCGTCGCTTGCAGGAAGCCTGAGATGACACGCCCGTCGCGCATCACTCCCCGCGTCGCGCGCCGGCCGCGCCTGTGGCCGGGAACTCCCCGGGCGCACAGGGCGTGGGCAACGGCCGGGGCCCGTTCGCGATCTGGGACGTTCCGTGAGCCGCACACGACCCGAACGCGGCGCCGCGGGGCACCGGCCTGCTCAGCGAGATCGCGAGTTGAGCGCGCTCCGGTGAACCGCCGTTCGCCCGCCGGAGCGATGTCACGACGGGCGAACGGTTCGCCAAGGGCGTCAGCACCAGGCGATGTGGTCGACGTAGCCGTGCTCGCCGATGTAGCCGCTGCCGATGGTGGTGGGGTACGGGCTGGGGTGCACGGTGTGGCAGACGCCCTCGGCGCCGTCCTTGTAGACGACCTTGAGCTGGAGGGTGGTGCCGCAGCCGTTGGTGACGTCGGTATAGCGCCAGCTTTGTGAGTAAGTCACGCAGGAGGGGGCGGGTTCCGCGGCCACGGACGCGGACCCGGTCAGGACCGATCCCAGGACGAGGGTCGCGCCGATTCCCGCACCGGCGGCCAGCCGTGCGATGCGCGCCTTCACGCGGTCGCTCCTTTCGAGAGCGGGACGGAGCCGCCAGATTATGATCTTGCAACCCTCTCTTGCAAGGTTTCAGAAAATTTCTGCAAAGTATTTCCGATGAAGCCCGGCCGAAGTTTCCGGTCAGAAGGAGGGCTGGATGTCGACGGTCTGGCCTCCGGTGGCGGTGTGGTTGGGGCCGAGCGACCATCGGGTGTCGTTGATGAGCGGCTTGTACTCGAAGGGACGACCGGCGGGGACGCCCTTCACCGTGCACCTCCAGAGGGCGGCGGAGTGGTTGACGCACTCGTGGCCGGTGGACCAGCTCAAGGGGGCGGTGCTGCCGCGCAGGGTGATCCGGTTTCCCCAGCCGACGTCCCGGTGAACGTTGATCACGGTGTCGGGGGCGCCGCCGGGGCCCTCGACGGCGGCGCCGACGTGGAGGGCGAGGGCGCTCATCCTGGGGACGTCGGCGGTGAAGGTGCCGTCGGCGGCGACGGTGACGATGTGGGTGGCCTTGCAGCTACGGGCGGCGGGGTCGTGGTCGCCGCCGATGATGTTGCAGTAGCGCCCGGCGGGCAGCCGGGTCCGGTAGGTGCGGTTCCAGCCGGTGGTCTCGTCGCGGTTGATGACGACGTAGCCCCTCGCGCCGCGGCTGAAAGCGATCTTGTTTCCGGGGCCGCCCTCGGAACGGTCGCTGTACCAGTCCTGTTCGGGGGCGTCGGCGGCCTTGTTGACCGGGGTGTCGCCGACCGCGTTGCGGAAGCCGACCATGTCGGCGGTCTCGCTGGAGCGGTGTTCGCAGATCCAGTTCGCGCCGTCGCAGGTGACGGGCGTGGTGGTGCCGTCGGCCGTGCGGGGTGGGCTGGTGTCGCGCCGGGTGAACCCGAAGCTGGACATCACCAGCGGGGTGCCGTAGTCCCAGCCGAGCAGGAAGACGTTGGCGAGCCGGTACGCGGCGCCCTTCTTGTAGGTGAGGATCTGGCGGTCCTGGCCGCCGTCGGCGGCCGGGAGCGCGTCGCGCTGGCTGTCGTGGTTGTCGACCATCACCACGGCCTTGTCGTCCGCCTCCATGTCGTCGCCCCAGCCCACGGGGAACGCGTGGAGCTGGTGGATCCGGTCGGCGGGGTCGGCGGCGCTCCAGAACTTCCTGGAGATGAAGTTCATGGCCTGGACCTCCTTGAGGTCGCCGTTGCCGCGGTACTCCGACGGCCTGACCGGCTCGCCGCTCCCGTACAGGACCTCCTGGTAGACGTAGGGGTCGCGGGTGCCGGTGTAGGACGGGTCGGCGTCGATGTGCGCGCGCATCTCGCGCAGGATCGCGGCGATGTCGGCGGCGGGCATGTGCTTGCTCGCGTCGAGCCGGAACCCGTCCACGCCCAGCGAGGCCAGGTCCTTGAGGTAGCGGCCGAGACGGGCTCGCACGTAGGGGCTCTCGGTCTTCAGGTCGGCCAGGTTCTCCAGCTCGCAGTCCTGCACCTCCCAGCGGTTCCGGTAGTCGCGGATGGGACGGCGGCAGGTGTGGAAGTCGGCGTCGGAGAACGTTCCCGGGTAGGTGTACTTGTCGGGGAAGCGGGTGCCCGCCGAGCCCTGGCCGCCGGACACGCCGGTCGTGTGGTTGACGACCGCGTCGGCGTAGATCTTCACGCCGCTGGCGTGGCAGCGGGCCACCATGTCCTTGAAGTCGGCGAGGTCGCCGCGCCGGGTCTTCAGCCTTTCGAGGTCGTAGCTGACGGGCTGGTAGTCCTGCCACCAGGGGTGACCGCCGTCCCCGGCGTCGGGGAGGACGACGTGTTCGTGGGGCGGCGAGACCTGCACCGCGCCGTAGCCCTTGCGGCCGAGGAAGGTCTCGCATTCGGCGGCGACGGACTTCCACGGCCACTGGAACAACTGGACGATGACCGTCCTTCCGCCCGGCGGGGCGGCGAGCGCCCGGGGCTGCGGGGTGAGGGCGGCTGCGGCGGGCGTCGCCAGCAGCAGCGCCGCCGCGGCCACCAGGGAACGTGGGATCGGCATGGGTTCTCCTTGGGGTGGGAGGAGGGGGTCCGGCGCGGCCCGGTCAGCGCTGGACGAACACCGCGACGGTCCGGCCCGGGACCTGGAGCGTGCCGGTCGCGGTGTCGGCCGACGCCGTCCGGACGACCGGATCGGTGGAGGCCGCCTGGATCGGGTGCAGCCGCGTCGCCGCGCCCGCCAGGGCGGGGACGGTCTGCCGTTGGATGTGTGGGGTCGCGTTGAACACGACGGTGACGGATCGCCAGCGGGGGTCGAGGCCGCGCCCGTCGAGCCGCATGGTGATCACGCCGGGGGTCTCCCCCGGCGTGCCGCTGAGCGGGAACGACAGCCGCCGCTGGACCTGGTCGGCGTCGTCCAGGCTGAACAGCGGCGTGGAGGCGCGGACGCGCAGCAGCTCGCCGACGCCTTCGCGCGTCGCGTCGATGTCGGCGCAGCCGGGCCTGAGGCGGGGGTCGGCGAGCAGGGGCCGGGCGTGGGGCCACTTGTCCTGGTTGTCGGCGGCCGGGGGCAGGCCGCCGCCGAAGGCGTTGCCGAGGCGGCAGTCCCAGTGCAGCCGGTTGAACCAGTCGCCGGAGTTGTAGGAGTTACGGTCCAGCGACTTGGAGCGCAGCCGTTCCGAGCCCGCGTGCACCAGCGGCATGCCCTGCGACAGCAGGGCGGTGGACAGCGACAGCGCCTGCATCCGCGTCCGGTCGGCCATCGTGGTGTTCGGGGGCAGCTTGTAGGCGAGCGCGTCGTGGAGCGTCTCGTTGTCGTGGGCGTCCACGTAGGTGACGGCCTCGCCGGGTGCGGCCGTGTAGCCGGTGGGCGCGCCGTTGTAGTCGATCTGCGCGCCGGTGACGGCGCGGCCGCCGGAGGCGGTGAACCGGTAATCGCGCAGGTTGCCGGTGAGCCCGACCTTGATCTGGTCGGCCAGGTGCAGCAGGCGCGCGCGTTGCGCGGGCTCGGCGCCGTTGGCCGGGGAGTCGTTCGGAGCGGTCCACAGTCCCGAGCCGAAGCCCTGGACGCGCGGGTCGGCGTCGAACGGGCCGCCGCCGCGCACCGCGTCCCGCAGCCGGTCGTTGAACGTCGCGACGCCGGTACCCGCCATGGCGGCCTGGGTGGCCTGGACGAACCGGGCGTTCCCGGCGACCTCCCCGAAGTCCCAGCCCTCCCCGTACAGCACGACCGACCGGCCGTCGACGCCGTCGCGCCCGACGGTGAGCCGGTCCAGGGCGCGCCGCACCCGCAGGATGTTCGCCCGGGGGTGGTGGCCCATCAGGTCGAAGCGGAAGCCGTCCACCTTGTACCGCCGCGCCCACGTGAGGACCGAGTCGACGACGAGCTTGTCCATCATCGTGTGCTCGGGCGCGGTGTTGGCGCAGCAGGTGGAGGTGGTCACCGCCCCGTTGTCGTCCAGCCGGTGGTAGTAACCGGGCACGACGCGGTCCAGGACCGAGCGCGGGTCCTGCCCGGCGGCGAAGGTGTGGTTGTAGACAACGTCCATCACCACCCGCAGCCCGGTCCGGTTCAGGCCGGCCACCATGCTCCGGAACTCGCGGACGCGCGCGGGGCCGTCGGGGTCGGTGGCGTAGGAGCCTTCGGGGACGGTGTAGTGCAGCGGGTCGTAGCCCCAGTTGAACGCGTCGGCGTCCCGGGTGGCGGCGACGCAGCGCTGCTGGGCGTCGGAGTCGGCGGGGAACGCGGCCAGGTCGCAGGCGGGCGCCCTCTGGTCGGCGCGGCGCTCGGGCGCGCTGGCGAAGTCGAACGCCGGAAGCAGGTGGACGTGGGTGAACCCGTCGCGGGACAGCCGCGCCAGCGCCCGCGTCCCGGCGGTTCCGCGGCGGGTGAACGCGGCGTAGGTGCCGCGCAGCCGTTCGGGCACGGTCCGGTCCGACGCCGAGAAGTCGCGCACGTGCAGCTCGTAGACCGCGGCGCGGCGCGCCGGGCGGGGCTTGCGCGGCGCGGGCCAGCCGGGCGGGGCCAGGGCCGGGTCGGCCAGGTCGAGGAGCAGGCTGCGGCGCGAGTCGGCGGTCAGGCCCAGGCTGTAGGGGTCGGTGACGACGTTGGTGACGATCCGGCCCGCGGCGGGGGCGAACACCGTGACCGCGTAGGTGTAGGGGCGGCCCTTCCAGCCGGGGCGGCCGGTGACCGACCAGACGCCGGTGGCGTCGTCGCGCCGCATGGCGATCCGGCGGCCGTCCAGGTCCAGGGCCACGTCGCGGGCGGTGGGCGCCCACACGGCGAGGGTGGGCGTGCCGCGCCGCCAGACCGGCCCGAGCTCGGCGCGGGCGGCCGCGCCGTACACGTCGTCGAGGACGCCGGGGATCTGGACGCCGGTCGCGTCCAGCAGCGTGCCGTCCGCCGCGCGTTCGACGGCGACGACCTGGCCGCGCAGGACGGAGGCGGCGCGGGCCGCGTCGCCGGGGGTGAGCCGGAACGCGGCGTGCGCGGCCAGGTGCGGGCGGCGGGCCCGCTGCGCGGCGGTGAGGCCGCCGAGGACCGGGGTGAGCGGAAGGGCGTGCCGGTCGCCGACCAGTTCGCCGCGTTCGACCCGGAGGTCACCCGCCGGTGAGTGGACGAGTTCGAACCGGTGACCCGGGGCGGGGGCCGTCCGCCAGGCCAGCGTGGCGCGGTCGATCCAGTGGGCGCGGGCCGAGGTGGGATCGGGGGCGCGGTGGTCGGCGGCACGAGCGGGAGCGGGCCGCACGGGAACCGCCAGGGCGGCGACCAGAACGGTGACCAGAACGGTGACGAGGACGGTGGCGGAGGTGCGGCGGGCGGGGGACGTGACCACGCGGGCCTCCCGGCGTTGAAAGGGTTGCCGGGAAGTTACAAAGGCTTTCAGAAAGTTGCAAGACCCAAATCGGGCTTCCATCGCCCTCGGCAACCAAGCACGTAGCAACATCCATGCTCACCGACGCGACAAGCCCTTCCCGCACCTGCAAGTCATTGCAAAGATCCAAGCCCCGCGAACGCTGAGCACGGCCCTAGACGTCCGGATGGCCGAACGCGTACAGCTCGCCTCCGTCGGGACCGGGGATGCTGACCGGTAGCCGCCCGCGCGGGATGTTGTGGCCGGTGAGGGTGGCGGCGGCCGCGCGCAGGGCCTCGGTGGTGCGCGAGTAGGTGGCCAGGAACGCCGGGACGCCGGGGAAGCGGGCGATGTCGTAGGGGTCGCCGACGGCGACGACGACCAGGGGCACTCCGGTCGCGTTCAGGGCGGTGACCAGCGCGGCCTGCCCGGGGCGGGTGCGGGTGTCCCAGGCGCGGTCGGTGACGGCGACGACCAGGTCACGGCCGCGCGCCGCGGCGACGGCCTCGGCGACGCGCTCGGGGGCGGGGTCGGGGCCGGTCTCGACGACGGTGGCGGGAACGCGCCGGTCGAGCTCCGCGCCGAGGGCGGCGGCGCCGCATCCGGTGACCAGGAGGTCGCGGGCGTCCGGCGGCAGGGGCAGCAGGCGGTCGCGGTCGGTGAGCAGGGTGACGGCGCGGTCGGCGGCGCGCCGGGCGGCGGCCAGGTGCCCGGGGGCGCCGACGCGGGCGAGGGCGGCGGGGTCGGTGAACGGGTCGTCCAGCAGCCCCAGGCGGTGTTTCAGGTGCAGGACGCGCCGCGCCGACGCGTGGAGGCGCTCCTCGGTGAGCTCTCCCGACCGCACGGCCGCCAGCACCGCTTCGAGCTGGGTGGGGAACCGTCCGGCGGGCGGTTTGAGCAGCAGGTCCACGCCCGCCCTGAGCGCCAGCACCGCGACGCGGTCGTCGCCGAAGCGCGCCCGCACGCCCCGCATGTCGAGGGCGTCGGTGACGACCACGCCGTCGAAGCCGAGCGTGTCGCGCAGCAGCCCCGTGACGACGGGCCGCGACAGGGTGGCGGGCAGGCCGGCGGGGTCCAGCGCGGGAACGACCAGGTGACCGGTCATGACCGAGGCGACGCCGGCGTCGAGCGCGGCGCGCAGCGGCGGCAGGTCCAGGCGTTCCCAGGTGTCCCGGTCGTGGGTGATGACGGGGACGCCGGTGTGGCTGTCGACGGCGGTGTCGCCGTGACCGGGGAAGTGCTTGGCGGTGGCGGCCACTCCCCCGGCCTGCAGACCCTCGACGTGGGCGGCGGTCAGGGCGGCGGCCAGGTGCGGGTCGGAGCCGAAGGAGCGGACACCGATGACGGGGTTGGCGGCGCAGGCGTTGACGTCGGCGACCGGCGCGTAGGCGTGGATGACGCCGACGGCGCGCAGCTCGCGGGCGGTGAGCAGGGCCAGGTCGCGGACGGCGGCGGCGTCGCGGGCGGCGGCCAGGGCCATCGCGCCGGGGGTGCGGGTCGCCGGGCGCGGCAGCCGGGTGACGGAGCCGCCCTCCTGGTCGGCGGCCAGCAGCAGCGGGAGGGTCCCGGCGTCGCGGGCGGCGCGTTGCAGCCCGTCCGACAGCGCGGCGATCTGGCGGGGGTGGCGCAGGTTGCCGTGCTCGCCGCCGAAGTAGACGATCCCGCCGGGCCGGTGCCGGGCCACCAGGTCGGCGGGGCGGTCCACCCCGTACCAGGCGCGGTTGCGGGGGTCGGCGGCGCGGGCGTCGTCGCCGTGGACGGGCAGGACGAACAGCTGGGCGGCCTTGTCGCGCGGGGACATCGCGTCCAGGAGCCGTTCCAGCCGGGAGTCGCCGCCGGCGAGGTCGTTCATGCCGTCCAGCCTGCCGCCTCGCCGTCCGGCTCCCGTGCGCGGGGGATGCGGGAGGGGCGGAACGTAGGTGATCATTGCCCGATGGGCGAGATGTTCACGCACCGGCTTCGGGTGCGCTACAGCGAGTGCGACCAGCAGGGCCTGGTGTTCAACGGGCACTACCTCTTCTACTACGACGTGGCGGTGACCGAGCTGTGGCGGGAGGTGATCGGGGACTACACCGCGATGGTCGCCTCGGGCTACGACCTGGTGGTGGCCGAGGCGCGGATCCGTTACCGGCAGGGGGCCCGGTTCGACGAGCTGCTGGACATCTCGATGCCGGTCGCGCACCTGGGGACGACCAGCATGGTGGTGCGGCCGGAGTTCCGGGTGGGCGACCGGCTGATCGCCGACGGGGAGGTGCGGCACGTGTTCATCGATCCGGAGACCCATCGCAAGCGGGAGATGCCCGAGACGGTGCGGTCGGCGTTGCAGCCGTACCTCGCCGTGGAGTGACCGCGCCGGGGTGACCGGGTCGGGGCGGGACGGGCGGCCGGCGCCTCGTCGGAGTCCTCGTTGTTCTCAGCAACGTTCCCGACTTGGAATCAGGTGTCGTTCCGACGCGCCCGGCGCAGTTCCCGCGCGATTCGATTGAAGTGGGTCGGCGGCCGGAGGGCAACCGGATTTCCCGGTCGTCCTCCGGCCGCCGGTCAGGTCCGCCGCGGGTCGGGCGTCCGCGGGTCGAACGTCGTCCGCGTGGTGAACAGGGAGGCGTAGACCGTGCGGCCGTGTTCGGTGACGACCTGCCCGGCCAGGTGGGGGGCGGTGACGGTGGACAGCCGCAGGTCCAGGTAGGTGTCCTCGTGTCGCAGGCGGACCGGTCCGGTGGGCAGGCGGGTGAGCCAGGAGGTGATCTGCGCGGCGCGGTGGGCGCGGTCGGCGTCCAGGGCGGCGCGCAGTTCCTCCAGGGAGTCCCCGCGGAGCGGTTCGGCCGTCCGGCCGGCGGGGTCGGGTTCGTGGTGCCAGGCGGGCACGCCGTAGGCGAAGCAGACCAGGGCGGCCCACACGTCGGCGAAGTAGGCGGGGTCGGGGGCGATCTCCAGTCCGGCGAAGTGGCCGTTGATGAAGAACAGCGCGCCGAGCTGGCCGGGCTGCAACTCCAGGCGGCTTTGGAACTGGGTGAGCACGGGGCGCTTGCGCGACAGGATCTGTTCCAGGTGGCCGCGGCGGGGCAGGCCGTAGCGGGTGTTGAGGTCGGCGATGTCGGTCCAGAGCTTGCTGTAGCCCTGGACGCCGCGCAGTTCCAGCGCGCGGGCGCGCAGTTCCAGGGGGAGCACGAAGAACCACTGGTCGCGTTCGGCGAGGAGGCCGCCCTGGCTCTCCTGGACGCAGCAGGCGTCGGTGAACAGCAGGGACTGCCCGGCGGCCAGGAACGCCGAGCGGCACAGGGCGTGGTTCTGGGCCGCGTCCTGGATGTAACCGAGGTGCAGGGGGACGATCGCGACCCCGGTGTCGGCGCCGTTGTGCAGCTCGACCTGGCCGTAGCCGGGGACGCGCCGCAGTTTCAGGCCGCCGCGGGGCGGGGTGACGCCGGGGCGGGCGGGTCCGGTGACCGGGACCATGGTGAGGGCGCCGGCCTGCTGGGGGGTGCCCAGGCGGTGCCCGGTCAGGTCGAGGGCTCCGGTGAGGTCGAGGGGGCCGGGCAGCGGCGCGGCCGGGTCGGGTCCGGGGTCGGTGGTCGGGGCGCTCATGCGGCGCTCCTTGTCGTCAGGTGGGCGGCCTGCCGGTGCAGGTCGGTCAGGCGGACGCGCAGGGCGGCGCGCAGCCAGGGCTGCCCGGCGGCGCAGTGCCCGAACATCCAGGGCAGCAGTTCGGCGAAGTCGTCCTGGTGCCAGAACCCGCGCTGCGGGAGGGCGGGGGCGGGGCGGCGCAGGGTGAGGTCGTCGCCGGCGGTGAACTGGGCGTGGCAGAACACCACGGGGGTGGCGACGCCGGCGCCCGGCAGGGCGGCGGTGAGGCGGGCCAGGTCGCCGGGGTAGCGGTTCTCGTAGCCGTCGGAGACGACGGCGACCAGGTCGGGGCCGCGCGCCAGGGCGTCCAGCAGGCCGCAGGCCAGGTCGGTGGCGCCGCGGGGGGCGCGTTCGTCGCCGCCGACCTCGACGACCTCCAGGCGGTCGCAGACCTGCTCCAGGACCATGCGCAGGGCGGCGGTCTGGGACAGCAGGGCCCATTCGCGTTCGCCGTAGCCGCGCATGGACGCCGAGGCGTCCAGGACCAGGGCCAGGGTGCCGGGGAACGGCGGCAGGTCGGCGACGGCGGCGGCGACCTGGCGGCCGAGGGCGACGTACAGGTCCTCGTCGTGGGCGCCGCGGTAGAGGTGGACGAGGGTGGCGGCGATGTCGCCGCGGTTGGTGGCGGTGACGGTGGGGGGCTGGCGGCGGGGGGTGTCGAGGGTCAGCGCGGCGTCGCCGGGGGCGGTGGCGGCCGGGTCGCCCGGGCCGTACAGGGCGTTGACGCGGGGCAGGGCGGCGTCGGGGTCGGCGAGGAAGCGCAGCAGGCGGCGGCGCAGGTAGTCCGAGCCGGTGTCGCCGTCGGCGACGCGGCGGGCGCAGCCGCGCGCGGTGGTCTTGCCGAGGGCGTGCTCGAAGCAGTCGGTGAGGGCGGGGCGGCGGGCGGCGATGAGGGCGTCGGCGTCGGGGTGCTCCAGCACGAACCGCAGGATCGCGCGGGTGGTGTGCTTGTGGTTGGCGCGCAGGCGGCGCAGCGCGAGCAGGACGGTGATGACCTGGGCGGGCGGCAGCGCGAGGGTGAGGACGTGGGCCAGGCGCGCCAGGGTGGCGCGCGTGGTGTCGTCCAGCCCGGCCTGGGAGGCGGCCAGGGTCTGCAGCAGCACGCGGGCGCGCTGCCAGGGCGCGACGCCGGGGGCCAGGGCGAGCAGGGCGTAGCCCTCGGGGTCGCTCGCCTGGGCGGCGCGGTGCAGGTCCGCGTCGTCCCAGCACAGGGTGCCGCCCCGGGGCAGGCGCACCGGCGTGTCATGGGTCTCGAGGTGGGCCAGGAGTGTGGGGGTGTCCATGATTGCCTCCGCAGTCATGGAGTGTAAGAACCCTCGTGAGCGGCCCGACACTTATTTTCCGTCGGAAGCATCCGGTTCGGTGGTTTTGCGCGCGTAGTCGCCGAGGCCGTTCTCCAGGAGGTCGAAGGCGCGGCGGGCGGCGGCGTAGACGTCCCGGCGCATCTCCTCCAGCGTCTCACCGGCGAGTTTGCGTTCGACGACCTCGTTGACCAGCTGCCACTGCACACTCATGATCATCGCGGCGGCGACGCGGGGGGCGATGTCGTCGGGGCCGGCGCCGGTCTCCTCGGCCAGCGCCCCGGCCAGGCGGCGTTCGGCCTGGCGGCCGATCTCCTCCTGGCGGGCGGTGAGGGCGGGGCTGTCGCGCACGGTGCGCGCCCACACCTCCGAGCCCTCGTGGAAGCCGGTCTGGTGCGCGCCCCGGTCCAGGCCCTCCAGGAACAGGCGGCGGAACAGGGCCACGACCGTCTCGCCGGGGCGGCGGTCGCGGAGCGCGGCGGCGGCCTGCTCGACGATCTCCTCCTGGCGGTCGAAGAACAGGTCCTCCTTGGTGCGGAAGTAGTTGAAGACGGTGTTGACCGACACGTCGGCGGCGCGGGCGACGTCGGCGACGGTGACGTTGTCGAAGCCGTGCGCGCAGAACAGCCCGGTGGCGACGTCGGAGATCCGCCGGCGGGTCTCCCGCTTCTTGCGCTCGCGCAGCCCCAGTTCCTCGGTCATGCGCCCGAGTCTATCTTCTCTGGTGTCACTGAAAACTTATAGTGACTTAAAAATTGTGGTTACTGTAGCCGCGTTGCCCACGCGGGAGGAGTGAGATGATCGAGGCACGCGGGCTGGGGCGCACCTTCACCACCCGGCAGGGGCCGGTGGAGGCGGTGCGCGGGGTGGATCTGGACGTGGACGCCGGCGAGATCGTGGGGTTCCTCGGTCCCAACGGCGCGGGCAAGACCACGACGCTGCGGATGCTGACCACGCTGCTGGCGCCGACGGCCGGGAACGCGACGGTGGCGGGTTGCGACCTGCGGGCCGATCCGGCCGGGGTCCGGCGCGGCATCGGGTACGTGGCCCAGGGCGGCGGCACCGACCCGGCGCTGCCGATCGGCGAGGAGCTGGAGTTGCAGGCCCGCCTGTACGGGGTCGGGCCGGTGGCCGAGCGGACCGCCGAGCTGTGCGCGCGGCTGGACCTGGAGGGGCTGGAGCGGCGGCCGGTGGCGTCGCTGTCGGGCGGGCAGCGGCGGCGGCTGGACATCGCGCTGGGGCTGGCGCACCGGCCGCGGCTGCTGTTCCTGGACGAGCCGACGACCGGGCTGGACCCGCACAGCCGCGGCGACCTGTGGGACCACATCCGGCGGATGCGCGCCGAGGACGGCACGACGGTGTTCCTCACCACCCACTACCTGGAGGAGGCCGACGCCCTGTGCGACCGCATCCTGATCATGGATCGGGGGCGGATCGTGGCCGAGGGCACGCCCGCCGAGCTCAAGCGCCGGGTGGCGGGCGACGTGGTCACCGTGGAGCTGGCCGACGCGGCGCGCGACGCCGGGCGGGCGTGCGCGGCGCTGGCGGGGCTGGCGGCGGTGCGGGAGGCGCGGGCCGACGGGGACGGGCTGCGGCTGCGGGTCGACAACGGCGACCGGGAGCTCATGGGGCTGATGCGGGCGCTGGACGGGGCCGGGGTGGAGCTGGCGTCCCTGCGGCTGGCCCGGCCGACCCTGGACGACGTGTTCCTGACCGTGACCGGCCGTTCGCTGCGCGAGGCCGCCTGATCCCGGCGGCGGAGCGAGAACGAGGATCGTCGAGGAGGAGTGACCATGGCGAAGGTCGTGCGCGACACGTACCTGATCTTTCTGCGGTATTTGCGGCCGACGCTGCGCAACCGGATGGTGCTGGTGTTCGGGGCGGTGCAGCCGCTGGTGTACCTGGTGCTGTTCGGGCCACTGCTGACGGAGGTGTTCGGCGGCGCGCGGTCCTGGCGGGTGTTCGTGCCCGGGATCCTGGTGCAGCTGGTGCTGTTCGGGGCGGGGTTCGCGGGGTTCGCACTGATCGCCGACCTGCGGTCGGGGGTGGCCGAACGGCTGCGGGTCACCCCGGTCAGCCGGGTGGCGCTGCTGCTGGGCCGGGTGCTGCGCGACGCCCTGCTGCTGGCGGTGCAGGCGTCGATGCTGGTGGCAGCGGGCCTGCTGCTGGGGCTGCGGGCCCCGGTGGCGGGGGTGCTGGTGGGGTTGGCGCTCGTGACGGCGCTGGCCGTCGCGATCGCGTCGCTGTCGTACGTGCTGGCGATGAGCACGGGGCGGGAGGACGCGTTCGCGCCGTTGCTGTCGACGGTGACGCTGCCGTTGATGCTGCTGTCGGGGATCCTGCTGCCGATGGACCTGGCGCCGGGGTGGCTGGAGGCGGTGTCGTGGGCCAACCCGTTCCGGTACGTGGTGGACGCGACGCGGGCGGCGTTCGCGGGCGACTACGCCACCGCGACGGTGGGCCGGGGCGCGGCCGTCACGGTGGCGCTGGTGGTGGTGTCGGTGGCGCTGGGGACCCGCCGGTTCCGCGCGGAGAACGCCTGACCCGCCGGTCCCGCCCGGACGTCAGGCGGTGAGGGCGGGCGTCGGGGTCTCGGGGCTGGCGACGGCCGGGACGCGGTCGATGACGGCGCGCTGGGCGATGAACGCCCCGGCCAGCACGATCGCGCCGCCGGTCAGCTGCACCGGGGTGAGGCGTTCGCCCAGCACCGCCCAGGCGATGAGGGTGGCGGCGACCGCCTCGGTGTAGCAGACGGCCCCGGCGACCTGCGCCGACAGCCGCTGCACCGCCGCCACGCCGGCGAGGTAGGCCAGCACGGTGGACACCACCACGATCCACGCCGCCAGCAGCCAGCCGGGGGCGGTGTGGTCGCCGACGGGCACCGCGGCGGTCAGCACGTGCCAGGGCAGCGCCCACGGCGCGGCCGGCAGGGTCAGCGCGGCGGCGCCGACCGCCGATCCGGCGGCCGTCATCACCAGCGGGTCGACCTCGCCGGTCAGGCGGTCGATCAGCAGGAAGTAGGCGGCCTGGCAGGCGGCGGCGCCCAGCCCGGCGGCCAGGCCGAGGGCGTCCAGCGACAGCCCGTTCCAGACCTGCACCACCAGCGCCAGGCCGACCATGGCGACCAGCACGCCGAGCGCGGCGGTGCGGTGGACCGGGGCGCGGCGCACCAGCCGCAGCCAGAGCAGCACCAGGATCGGGCCGGTGAACTCCAGCAGGATCGCGATGCCGACCGGCAGGCGGGAGGCGGCCACGAAGTACAGCGCCTGGCACCCGGCCACCCCGGTCAGCCCGTAGATGGTCAGGCGACCCAGGTGGGGGCGCACGGAGGCGGCGGCGGCGCGGCCGCGCAGGAGCAGCACCAGGGGGACCAGGATCAGGGCGGCCCCGGCGATGCGCAGCCACACCGCCTGCGGCGCGGTGAGCCCGGCCTGGATGAGGGCCTTGCCGAACGGGCCGGAGGCGCCGAAGCACACCGAGGAGGCCACCGCCAGCCCCAGACCCCAGCCCCGGGAGCGCCCCGCACCGGCCGCACCGCTCATCGTCCCTCCCACCACCGCACCGATGTTCAGGAGCATCGTGCCATAACACTCCTTACACCGTCGATGGCGCATATCCGCCGGTTCGCCCGGAGCGGCGGTGGAATGCCGGGTCTGACGGCGGCGGGGACTAGGATTCCCGGAGTGAGCTGGCAGTCGGCCGGGGCGGGACTCGGCGGAAGCGGAACCTCGGGGGGCGGCGCGGCCGGGAGCGATCTGTTCACGGCCGTCGAGGGCAACGTGCGTGAGCTGGTGGCCTCGCCATGGTGGCGGTCGGCGCCCCCGCCCCAGCGCGCCGACCAGGTGCGGGCCCGGATGCTGTGGGGCTCGGGCGAGTGGTGGCTGTTCGGGGCCTGGGGCCGCTGGTACCGGTGCGGCCTGGACGGCGCCTGGCACCCCTGCCCGCCGCCGGGCGACCCGGCCGAGCGCCGCGCCGCCGCCCCCGCACCGCCGGGCGCGGGCACCCCGCCGATCCCGCCGCAACTGCTGCCCACCGGCCCCGACCTGGCCGCCGGACGCATGGCGCCGCTGGGGTTCCTGGGACCGCTGCCCGACACCGGGGTGGTGGCGCGGGTCTCGCAGGCCATCACCACCGCGCTGGCGGTCAACCCGGCCCAGTTCGCCCAGCAGGACCCGATGTTCCAGCCGGGCACGCCCAGCACCGTCGCCGCCGCCTGGGGCGCGCTGCTGTGGTGCGCGGGCTCGCCGGTGGCGCTGACCGACCATCCGCTGATCGAGTCGTTCGTGCCGTTCCTGACCACGCCCGCCGAGCGGCTGCACTGGATGATGCCGCCGGACTTCTCCACCCTGGCCGGGTACTACATCAACCGGCTGGGCGCCGGCGACGGCGGTGGCGCCGCGCACGTGGCGCGGGTGATGTACGAGGTCGCGGTCGGGTTGCAGGGCGACGAGCGGTTCCGGCCCGGCGCCGACGCGCTGGCGGCGGTGACGGCGACCTCGCTGCGGTACGTCCACCAGGACATGGCCACGGTGCGCTACGGCCCGGCGGCGGTGCTCCAGGAGTGGCGGCGGCGCTGCCCGCCGGAGCTGGCGGCGCCGATGCTGCGCGACACCTCCCCCGGCGAGTACCTGCTGCTGGCGCTGTACGACCTCCAGCAGATCGTGGCGGGGCTGACCGGCGCGGCGTTCGGCGGGGCGCTGGCACAGGTCCCCGGCCGCGGGCACGACCGGGTCCGGCACGCGGGCCTGGCGGTGCTGGCGGCCGACCTGCAGGCCGCGCCGGGGGTGCTTCCGGCGCTGCAACGGTGGATGGACCCCGACGGGGCGCGCACGCTCCAGGCGGTGCTGACCGATCCGGCGCATCCGCTGCGGGTGCTGTGGCCGCGCGACGGGCGGCTGCCGGAGGCGCTGCGGTCGGCCGACGCCGACGCGCTGGCGGCGCTGCTGGCCACCACCTACACCCTCGGCCTGACCTGGTGCCGGCTGGCGCAGGTGCCGCCCCCGGCCACGGGGTTCGCGGTGCCGCAGGCGGTGGCGGCGGAGCTGACCAGCCCCGCCATGCACACCCCGCCCTCCACCGACGAACTGAGCGCCTGGGACATCATCAAGGCGGCGCGCGAGCACCTGGCGGCCCAGCGCGAGGCCGACGCGCCCGGCCCCGGTGCTCCCGGTCTTCCCGGTGGCCCGGAGGCGCCGCCGATGCCGGACCGGCCGGTGGCGCCGGGCCGGGGGGACGAGCCTCCGTCCCCGCCGCCCGCGGTCGCCCCGATGGAGCCGCCCGCTCCCCCGCCGGTGCCGCAGGCCCCGGGCTTCGGCGCGGAACCGGTTCCTCCGGCCCCGCAGCCCGTCCCGCACCCCGCACCGCACCCCGCACCGCACCCCGCACCGCCGCCCGTACCGCCGCCGGGCGCGCAGCCGCTCCCGCCCTCCGGGGCGCCGGGGGCGGGTGAGCCGGTGTGGCCGTCGGACGCCGACGCCACGCAGCTGGACCCCGATCCGTTCCGCACGCAGCTGGATCCGGCGGGGCCGGCCCCGCAGCCGGACCTGCCGCCTCCGCCGCCGCCGGTGGACCCGCCGCCGCCCGCTCCCCCGCCGAGCCCCGCGCCCGGCACCGGGCCGCAGGTCGTCGAGGTGCACGGGATCCGCTTCGTGTGCGGCGCCGACGACATCGAGCGGGTGGTGACCGAGGTGCGGCGGCGCGGCAAGTGGGCGCGCCGGCTGCGCGGCCAGGAGGTGTCCAGCGCGTCGGTCCCGGCGCTGCTGCTGATCGGGGCGCCGTCCAGCGGGCAGCGCCGGCTGGCGCGGATGGTGGCGCGGGCGCTGGCGGAGGTCGAGGTCTCCAGCGGCCAGGTGCACGGCGTGCACGTCGACGAGCTGCGCGAACGCGGCCCGTCGGGGCTGGGCGCGGTGCTGGAGGAGCACGCCGGGCACGTGCTGCTGGTGGACGGGCTGGAGGACCTGCTGCTGGATCCGGCGCAGGGCCGCGCCTACGCCCAGGCCCTCTACCGGGCGCGGCTGGAGGGCGTCAGCGAGACCGCGCTGCTGGGCACCTGCGCGCCCCAGCGGGTGGGCGAGCTGACGGCGGCGTCACCGGAGCTGGTGAGCGATCTGCGGGCGGTGCGGCTGCCGGACTTCTCCGACGCGCGGGTGCGGGCGGAGCTGCTGGGCCTGCTGGCCGAGGAGCGGCGGGTGCGGCTGGCCGGGGACGCCTGGGAGGTGGTGCACCGGGAGATCGGGGCGCTGCGGGGGCGCGGGCGGCTGACCGGGGCCCGGCTGGTGGAGGCGTACCTGGACCGGGCGGTGACGCGTCATCTGGGTCGCGCGGAGGCCACGCGGGCGATCGGGAACGCGGGGGCGCTGATGCTGGCGGCCGCCGATGTGGCGGGGCTGGCCGAGGAGCTGTCGAGGCCCTGAGGTCCGGCGCCGGCCGGGGGCCTCAGCGTCGGCCGGCCTCAGCGCCGGCCGTTGGGGTGGTGGTCGCCGCCGAGCAGGCGGGTGAACCAGACGGTCTTGCCCGGGGGTTCGGGGCGGATGCCGAAGTCGGTGGCCAGGGCGGCGACCAGCAGCAGGCCGCGGCCGTCCTCGGACCAGTCGGTCAGGGCGGGCCCGGGGCCGGGCGGGGCGGGGGCGGCGGCACCGGCGTCGTGGATCTCGCCGGTCAGCAGCGGCCCGGACAGGCGCAGGCGCAGGCGGACCGGGCCGGTGCCGTGCAGGACCGCGTTGGTGATCAGCTCGTCGACCATCAGGACGATGTCGTCGATGGCGCCGCGGTCGGCGGTGCGGTCGCGCAGGGCGCGGAGGGTGAACGCGCGGGCGTGGGCGGCGGCGCGCAGGTCGGGGGGCGGTTCCCAGCCGGTCTCCCACACGGCCTCCCAGGCGGGCCCGGCGGCCGGTCCCGCGCCGTGGGGTGGGTCCCCGGTGGCGTCGCCCCTGTCGTCCGCCCCCTGGCCGTCCGTCGTCTGGCCGTCCGACGCCGCGCGGGTGTCCCCGGCCGTCCTGAGGTCGGATCGGCCGCCGCCCAGGGCGTTCCCCATGGTGGAGCGACCTTCGACCCTCAGCTGATTCGTTCCCAATGCCCCGACTCCTCACCTGTACCGGTTTCCGCTGGTCAGTGCTGTCGTCAAACTTGTTCCCGGCCTGCGCGCGGCGATGGGGCCGCGTGCCCAGATCTGGCCGGACCGGGAGTGCCCCGTGGCGGCGGCGACCGGGTCGTCTGTCCCGGCCGCACCGGCGCTCCCGGTGGGGTGCGCCGCCGGCGGCGACCGTGAGCGGGCCGGACTTTCCCCGCTTCCGTCGATATAGGTGACGCTCCCGGTTCGGGGGTGGTGCACGCTCGCAGCAAACCCTCACTTCGGGGTGAGGTGCGCCACGCCGCGGCGGACAGGTGGCGGGAGCACTGCCGGGTTGCCGTTATGGTGGGTGTGTCGGTGTGGCATGTGTCCCCCGGGCTCTACCCAACGCCTTCGAGGAATACCGCCGGGCCCCTGTGGTCCGGGCTGGAGCTTCGTTGTGCCTTTCGCCGTGAGGCGACCACCACACCGGCTTAACGTCGAAGGCCCGGTGTCCCCGTCAGGGGGCGCCGGGCCTTCGGCGTTGTCCGGGAGTGTCAGCTGAAGGTGACGACGATCGCGCCGAGCAGGGCGACCAGGGCGCCGGTGGCCGCCAGGATCACGGCCGCCAGGAGCTGGAGCCGGCGTCTGCGCCGGTCCTGGCCGAGGGTTGACAGGCGATGGGCCAGCCGCGGGTCCTCCTCGCTGAGCCGGTGTTCGATCTCGGCGAGGAGTCGCCGCTCCTCCATCGACAGCGCCATGCTTCTACCTCCGGGGGGCGGTCAGGTGCGATATTCCTGCCCTGGCGCGGTGGGTTTTATCCCCCGGTGAAGGTCACTGTTGGGGGACTGTGATCTTGATGGAGCGGGTGGGGGTGGACTCGCGGTACAGGCGGTCCAGGGCGGTGACCGTGTAGGTGTAGGTCCGTCCGGGTTTGGCGGTGGGGTCGACGATGCCGCCGGGCTGGCCGCCGCCGCCCGCCTGCTGGCCGCGGACGGTGGTGAGCAGGGTGGCGGGGTCGACGGGGGCGCAGCCGGAACGGGCGCCGTCGGTGCGGTAGACGGCGTAGGAGGTGGCGTTGGGCGAGGGGTTCCAGCGGATGGTGACGCCCTTGGCCGCGGTGTTGGCGCCGGTGCGGCCCTCGCGGTCGGCGGTGGTGGCGGTGAGGCCGTGCGCGGGCGCGGGGGCCGGGGTGGCGGCGGCTCGGTCGCGGCCGGCGACCAGGGGCGGGATGGCGGGACGGCCGTAGTGGTCGGCGCGCAGGCGGCTGGCGAAGCCGCGCCTGTCGGCGACCATGTCGTCCGCGCTGAAATACACGTCGCCGCGGACCTGGGGGTGGCGGGCGTTGAGGGCCAGGTGGCGCGACAGTTCGTCGGGGCGCTTCCAGACCTTGTCCTCGCCGACGCGGTAGCCGGCCTGGCCGATGGTCAACTGCACGTCGGTCCCGGCGACCTGGCGGGACCACCAGTCGACCAGGGTGGCGTAGTCGGCGCGCGGGTCGCCGATCGGCCAGTACAGCTGGGGGGTGATGTAGTCGACCCAGCCCTTGCGGATCCAGGTGCGGGTGTCGGCGTACTGGGCGTCGTAGCTCTGCAGGGCGTTGGTGTCCGACCCGGCGGGGTCGGTGGTCTTGTTGCGCCACACGCCGAAGGGGCTGATGCCGAACCGCACCCAGGGCTTGGCGCGGCGGATCTTGGCGGACAGGCTCTGGACGAGGGTGTCGACGTTGCGGCGCCGCCAGTCGGCCAGCTTCGCGCCGCCGCCGTAGGCGCGGTAGGTCGCCTGGTCGGGGTACTCGGACTTGCCGTCGGGATAGGGGTAGAAGTAGTCGTCGAAGTGGACGGCGTCGATGTCGTACTTGGTGACCACGTCCATGACGGCGTTGGTGGCCAGCTCGCGGACCTGGGGCAGGCCGGGGTCGTACCACATGCCGTCGCCGTACTTGCGGACCCAGTCGGGGTGGCGGCGGGCGGGGCTGTTGGGGGCCAGCTTCTTCAGGTCGGTGTGGCGGGCGACGCGGTAGGGGTTGAACCAGGCGTGGAACTCCAGGTCGCGGGCGTGCGCTTCGTCGATCATGAAGCGGAGCACGTCGTAGCCGGGGTCCTTGCCGGGCGTACCGGTGATCCACTGGGACCAGGGCTCGTGGGGCGAGGGGTAGAACGCGTCGGAGTTGGGCCGGATCTGCACGAACACGGCGTTGAGGTTGAGGTTCTTGGCGGTGTCGAGCAGGCGGCGGAAGTCGGCGCGCTGGCGGTCGGCGCCGGCCTTGGGGTCCTTGGGCCAGTCGATGTTGGCGACGGTGGCGATCCACATGCCGCGCAGCTGCCGGGCGCGCGAGTCGCCGGGGGCGCGGACGGCGGCGCACTCGGCGCGCACGTTGCCGGGGGCGGCGGCGGTGCCGCCGGGGCGGTCGTCGTCGGTGCCGCCGAGGGCGGGCACGCACGCGGTGGCCGCCGTCACGGCCAGCGCTCCGGCGGCCAGGGCCCATGCCGTACGGGCGCGGGCGGCCGCGGGGGGACGGGCGGCGCGGGTGCGCGTGAGGCGGTCCGACTCGCTGCTGGCCGGAGCCGGGTGGGCAGGGGCGTTGCGGGTGCGGGGTCGCCAAGTCATAGCAGGCCATTGTTACCTACCGGCCGGAGTGCTGCGGACGGAACGCCGATGCCCGCCTGATGCGCGTTTGGCCGGAAAGTGGTCCTGTGGGAGTGGCCGCGAACCGCCTCGCCAGCGGACATAAAGGGCCCGTGAAGATTTTTTCAAACATCCCGTGGTGGCCGTCACATCTAACAGAGTGTCCGGCCCACCACGCCACGGATCGCTTTCCACGGAGCCTGCCATGAACGCCACCGAGCGCCACCGCCCCTCCCCCTCCCGCACCGCCGCCCCCGCCACCACCGTCACCGCCGTCATCCCGACCCTCAACGAGGCCGACAACCTGCGATGGCTGCTGCCGCGGCTGACCGGGGTCGACGAGATCGTCATCGTGGACGGCGAGTCCACCGACGGCTCGGCCGAGGTCGCCGCGGCGCTGCGCCCCGACGCGGTGATCATCAGCCAGCCGCCGCGCGGCAAGGGCGCGGCCCTGCAGGCCGGGTTCGCCGCCGCGACCGGCGACGTGATCGTCATGCTGGACGCCGACGGCAGCATGGACCCCGCCGAGATCGGGTCGTTCGTGGCCCTGGTGGAGCGCGGGTTCGACTTCGTCAAAGGCTCGCGGTACGCCTGCGGCGGCGGGTCGGAGGACCTGACGTTCCTGCGCCGCACCGGTAACCAGTGGCTGACCCGCCTGGCCAACACCCTGTACCGGACCGACTGGAGCGACCTGTGCTACGGGTACGTGGCGCTGCGCCGCGACGCGGTGGCGACGCTGCGGCTGCGGTCGACCGGGTTCGAGATCGAGACCGAGATGTGCGTCAACGCCGTCACCACCGGCCTGCGGATCGCCGAGGTCGCCAGCTTCGAGGGCAACCGCCTGTTCGGCGAGTCGCACCTGAACACCTGGCGGGACGGGTGGCGGGTGCTGAAGATGATGGTTGGCAGCCGGATGCGTCCGGTGCGCGCCTCCCAGGAGCACGACGAGCACGTCGCCCCCGAGCCGGTCCGGCTGCCCGCCGGGGTGGCCGCCTGACGGTTCGCGGCGCGGTCAGCGACCGCGTGTGCGTGGGCATGGAGGGCCCCGGTCCGTTGCGACGGACCGGGGCCCTTTCGCATGCCCGGGGCCGCGCGTCAGGGCTGGTTGAAACGCAGGTGGTTGCCGAACGGGTCGATCAGGGTGAGGCAGGTGCCGATCTCGTCGTGTTCGAGGCCGGCGTTCAGGAACGGGTGGTTCTTGGCGGTCAGCTCGGCGTGCAGGTCTTCCACGCCGCGCGTCTCGACGTAGACGGTGGTGCCGGGGGTGCCGTCGCCGTGGTGCTGGCTGAGGTGCAGCACCAGCGCGCCGCGCGAGACCTGGAGGTACCAAGGCCCCTGCTCGCCGGTGCGGTGCTCCCAGTCCAGAGTGCAGCCGAGGTAGTCCAGGTAGAACGCGCGGGCGGCGTCCAGGTCGTAGACGCGCAGGATCGGCACGGGCGGAGCGAAGGCGACGGTCATGGGCCCACTGTGCCAGCCGGGTGTGACACGTCGGACGCGTGGGACGGGTGGGTCAGGCGGGTTCGGCGTCGAGTTCGACGGGTTCGGCGATGACGTCGACCATGGCGTCGTTGCGCAGGACGGTGATGGACAGGGGACGGCCGATGGCGTCGGCGAACATCAGGCGTTGCAGGCTCTGGGCTTGGTGGACGGGGGCTCTGGCGACGGTCAGGACCAGGTCGCCGCGGCGGAGCCCGGCGCGGTCGGCGGGGCTGGCGGGCATGACCTGCTCGATGCGCAGGGCGTGGGGCTGGCCGAGGCGGTCGCGCAGGCGGGCGGGGACGGGCACGGGGGTGGCGACCAGGCCGAGGTAGGCGCGGCGGACACGGCCGTCGGCCATGAGCGCGGCGATGATGCGGCGGGTGGTGGCGTTGACGGGGACGGCCAGGCCCAGGCCGATTCCGGCCACGGCGGTGTTGACGCCGACGACGCGGCCGCGGGCGTCGGCCAGGGCGCCGCCGGAGTTGCCGGGGTTGAGGGCGGCGTCGGTCTGGATGACGTCCTCGATGACGCGGACGGCGGTGCCGCTGCGGGTGGGCAGGGAGCGTCCGAGGGCGGACACGACGCCGGCGGTGACCGACCCGGTGAGGCCCAGGGGGTTGCCGACGGCGACGACGAGCTGCCCGACGACCAGGCGGTCGCTGTCGCCGAGCGGGGCGGGGTCGGGGGCGTCGCCACCGGCGCGGATCACGGCCAGGTCCGACAGCGGGTCGGTGCCCACGACGGTGAAGGGGGTGGTGGTGCCGTCGGCGAAGGCGGCCTGGCCGGTGCGGGCGCGGCCGACGACGTGGGCGTTGGTGAGCAGGAACCCGTCGGCGGTGAACACCACGGCCGAGCCGGTGCCCTCACCGCGACGGTGCCGGACACGCAGGGCGGCGACGCGGGGCGTCAGGTCGCGGGCGACGGCGGAGACGGTCGCGGAGTAGGCGTCGAGGGGCTCGGGGAAGTCCTCGGAACGGCCGGTCCGGTCGGGGTCGTGGTCGTGGGGTTGGGGGATCATGGCACCTCCCGATGATTACAACGTTACATCGCAAGTTGGAAAGCTGAACGCCGCCGCCCCACGCCGATGGACATGACGGCTGGGCAGCGTTCCCCACCCGAAGAGACCAGCTCCCATAACGACGAAACCCAGGCTGCTCACCTCGACGCTCCCCATGGGAGCGCCAAGCCAAAGAGGCCGCGTATCTACATCCGACCGGACCGAAACCCCCACAGCAGCACCAACCGAACAGACAATCCCAACCACGCCAACGCTTCCAAGACGCGCAGCGCGAGGGTGCACGCAGCGCGAGGGTGCACGCAGCGCGAGGGTGCACGCAGCGCGAGGGTGCACGCAGCGCGAGGGTGCACGCAGCGCGAGGGTGCACGCAGCACGAGGGTGCACGCAGCACGAGGGTGCACGCAGCACGAGGGTGCACGCAGCACGAGGGTGCACGCAGCACGAGGGTGTCGGGGGTGTGGTCGGCGTGGGGGTGGTGCTGGGTCAGCGGAGGGTGGAGAGGCCGCCGTCGACGTGCAGGATCTGGCCGGTGATGTAGGAGGAGCGGCCCGACAGCAGGAAGACGGCGGCGTCGGCGACCTCCCAGGCGCTCCCCTGGCGGCCCAGGGGGATGAGTCGGGCGATCTTGTCGCGGTCGGTGTTGCCGGCGGCGGCGGCGCGGCCCATGACGGTGTCGATGAGGCCGGGGGCGATCACGTTGGCGCGCACGCCGTGCGGGGCGGCCTCGGCGGCGACGTGGCGGGCCAGGCCGTTGAGGCCCGCCTTGGAGGCGTCGTAGGAGGGAGAGGAGCTGCCGGGTTTGGTGCCGGCCAGCGAGCCGACGAACACCAGGGCAGCGCCGCCGGGCAGCAGCGGCAGCGCGGCCCTGGCGATCAGGAACGGGGCGCGCAGGTTGACGGCCATCACCTGTTCCCAGTCGTCCAGGGTGGTGCCGGACAGGCCGAGGCCCACGCCGATGCCGGCGTTGACGACGACGCCGTCCAGGCCGTCCATGCGGGTGGCGGCCTGGGCGACCATGGCGGCGCAGGCGTCGGGGTCGGCGACGTCGGCGCGCAGCACGTGGGCGCGGCCGCCGTCCTCGGTGATCTGCTTGACGGTCGTGGCGGCGGCGGTGTCGTCGAGGTCGGCGCAGGTCACCTCGGCGCCCTCGCGGGCGGCGGCCACGGCGATGGCGCGGCCGTTGCCGACGGGGGGATCGGGATCGGGGCTGGGGCGGGTTCCGGCGCCGACGACCAGGACGCGGCGGCCGGCGAGCAGGCGGTGGTCGGGCATGGCCGGAACCCTAACGGCGCGGCGGCCCGGCCGACAGGCCCGATCGGACCGGCCGACAATGCTGATCATGGGCGGCGGTCTCGTTAGGGTCGGGGGCATGGAAGCAGTGCGCGCGGAGACCGGCGAGGGCGCGGAGGCGGACGTGGTGGAGCGGGTCGCCGGGGTGGGCGGTGAGCTGGTGCTGCGTCGCGCCGGGACCGACTTCGAGATCATCAGCAACGGGATGTTCCTCATGGACACCCGTAACGGGGAGTCCGAACGGCTGCTGGTGCGCGCGGCGCTGGAGGGGCTGGACGGGCCGGCGCGGTTGCTGATCGGCGGGCTGGGGGTGGGGTTCTCGCTGGCCGAGGCGGTCGCGCATCCGGCGGTGGCGCACGTGACGGTGGTGGAGCGGGAACCGGCGGTGATCGCCTGGCATCGCGGCGTGCTGCGGCCGTTCTCGCGGGGCGCGCTGGAGGACGGGCGGGTGGAGGTGGTGTGCGCCGACCTGGTCGACTGGATCACCGGCTCCGGCGGCACGTTCGACGCGTTGTGCCTGGACATCGACAACGGCCCGGACTGGACGGTCACCCCCGGCAACGCCCGGCTGTACGAGGGCGGCGGGCTGGCGGCGCTGGAACGGCGGATGAGCGGGCGCGGGAGGCTGGCGTTCTGGAGCGCGGGCGCCGCCCCGGCGTTCGAACGGGCGCTGCGCGGCCGCTTCGGCGGGGTGCGGGCGGTGCCGGTCCCGGTGCCGCGCGGCGAACCCGACGTGATCTACCTGGCTCAGCGGTAGAAACCCCAGGTGAACGCCGGTTTCGGTGCGAAATGGGCGGGACCCACAAAGGTGGGGCGGCCGAATCTGTGGACCGCGCGATCCCCACCCGCCGAGCGGTTCGCTAGGTTTCGACCTGACACAACCGTTTTGGAGGGTTCTGTGGCTACTGCTCACGCCGCCGCCGGGCGGCGCACCGCCGTTCTGGGCGACCTGCTCCCGGCTTCCCTGACCCGCGACGTGGCCCTGGTGCTCGGTTCGGCCGTCCTGGTGGGCGTCGCCGCCCAGATCTCCGTGCCGATCCCCGGCACGCCCGTTCCGGTCAGCCTCCAGCCGTTCGCGGTGCTGCTGGCCGGGGCCGCCCTGGGCGCGGGCCGCGCCACCCTGGGCATGCTGGTCTACCTGCTGGCCGGGATCGCCGGGATGCCGTGGTTCGCCGAGGGCGCCTCCGGCGTCTCGATGCCCAGCCTCGGCTACGTGCTGGGCTTCGTGCTGGCCGCCGCCGTCGTCGGTCACCTGGCCCGGCGCGGCGGCGACCGCACCCCGCTGCGCACCGTCGGCACCATGCTGGTGGGCACCGCCCTGATCTACGCGGTCGGCGTCCCCTACCTGATGGCCGCGGTCCACGTCGACCTGGCCAAGGCGATCAGCATGGGCGTCACGCCGTTCCTGCTCGGCGACGCCCTGAAGGTTCTGCTGGCCGCGGGTCTGCTGCCGGGCGCCTGGAAGCTGCTGGGCGAGCGCCGCTGACCCTCCCCCTTCGGCAAGGGCGCGCCGTCCCCGCGACCGCCGGGGCGGCGCGCCCTTCGCGTTCGCCCCGCCTGCCCGGCGGGAATGGCCGTGACGTGCGGGAACGTTGAATGCGCCGCAGCGTCGCCCCCGCCCGGTCCCCGGGCGGCACTGTGGCGCACACCTCAGCACCAGCACCCACCCCGCCTGTTTGAACGGGTTCAAATCTCCCGTAGAGTGGCACCGTGAAGCTCGCCGTGACCGCTCCGGAACGCCTCCACGTCCGCACCGTCCCGGTCGCCGACCCAGGCGACCTGATCGCGCGGCTTCCCCATCCCGCCGGGCAGGCCTGGGTCCGCCACGGCGAGGGCATCGTCGGCTGGGGCGAGGCCGCCCGCCTGCGCCTGCCCGGGGGCCCCGACCGCTTCACCCGCGCCGACCGCTGGCTGCGCGACCTGTTCGCCGCCGCGGCCATCGACGACCCCGTCCGCCTGCCCGGCACCGGCCCGGTCGCGTTCGGCAGCTTCGGCTTCGACCCCAAGTCCCCCGACTCGGTCCTGATCGTCCCCCGCTGGGTCGTCGGCCGCCGCGACGGGCAGGCCTGGCTCACCACCATCGGCGACGACACCGATCCCCTCGCCCTGGTCCACCCGCCCACCGCGCCGACCCGCCTGACCTGGAACGACGGTGCCCTGTCGGCTCCGGCCTGGCAGCAGGCCGTGGCCGCCGCCGTCGACCGCATCACCACCGGCGCCCTCGGCAAGGTGGTGCTGGCCCGCGACCTGTACGCCCGCGCCGACGAGCCCATCGACGCCCGCGTCCTGCTGTCCCGCCTGTCCGATCGCTTCCCCGGCTGCTACACCTTCGCCGTCGCCGGGCTGGTCGGGGCCACCCCCGAGCTGCTCATCCGCCGCACCGGCGACACCGTCGAGTCCCTGGTGCTGGCCGGCACCACCGCCCGCGGCACCGGCCCCGCCGACGACGACGCCCGCGCCGCCCGCCTGGCCGCCTCCGCCAAGGACCTGTGCGAGCACGCCTATGCCGCCGAGATGGTCCGCGACGCCCTGGCGCCGCTGTGCACCGAGCTGACCGTTCCCGAACGGCCCGAGCTGCTGCGCCTGCCCAACGTCATGCACCTGGCCTCCCCCGTCCACGGACGCCTGGCCGACCACCGTTCGGTCCTGGAGGTCGTGGCCGCCCTCCACCCCACCCCCGCGGTCTGCGGCACCCCCACCGACACCGCCATGACCCTGATCCGCGAGCTGGAGGGCATGGACCGCGGCCGCTACGCCGGCCCCGTCGGCTGGGTCGACGCCCGCGGCGACGGCGAATGGGGCATCGCGCTGCGCTGCGCCGAGATCGACGGCACCCGCGCCCGCCTGTTCGCCGGGTGCGGCATCGTCGCCGACTCCGTTCCCGCCGACGAGCTCACCGAGGCCCAGAACAAGTTCCGCGCCATGCAGTACGCGCTCGAAGGCTGACCCCCCC
>NZ_BCQR01000122.1 GCF_001552175.1 Actinomadura kijaniata NBRC 14229 | reverse complement strand
CCCGCGCCCTACGTCACGCCGGCGACGCCCGCGCCGCGTTCCGGGGCGGGGATCCCGGTCGCGGCGACGCGGCCCGACGTGTACGCGGCGACCCGGGCGGGGGTGCTCACCGCGGCGGCGCGCTCGGCCCCGCCCCGGCTGTACGTGCCGAACGCCCGCACCCGCACCGTCGACGTCATCGACCAGCGAACGCTGCGGGTCGTCGCGCGGGTGCGGACGGGCGCGGCGCGGGTCGTCGCGGGGTGGGACCTGCGGCGGCTGTGGGCGGTGGGCGGCGGGTTCGTCCCGCTGGACCCGCGCACGGGGCGGGCGGGCAGGCCGTCGCGGGCGTTCGGCGCGGACGGCGTGTACTTCGACCCGTCCGGGCAGGCCGCGCTGGCGCTGGGGGCGGCGCGGCGGCGGCTGGTCTTCCACGACCCGCGCACGATGCGGGCGCGCGGCGTGCTGCGGCTGCCGTGCGTGGCGCGGCACGCCGACTTCTCCGCCGACGGAACGTTCCTGGTGGCCAGTTGCGGGAGCGGACGGCTGGTGCGGATCGACCCGGCGCGCCGCGAGGTCACCGGGACGCTGGCGCTGCCCGCCGGGTCGCGCCCGGGCGACCTGCGGCTCTCGCCGGACGGGACGGCGTTCTACGTCGCCGACGCGGGGGCGGGCGGGGTGCGGCTGGTGGACGCGATCCGGCTGCGGGAGACGGGGTTCGTCCCGACGGGGCCGGGGGCGCGGGGGCTGGTGGTGAGCCGCAGCGCGCGGCGGCTGTTCGTGCTGGGGTCCGGGACGGTGACGGCGGTCGACTTCGGCACGCGGCGGGTCGTGGCGCGCTGGGCGCTGCCACGCGGCGGGGCCGCCGAGGCGGGCGGGCTGTCGGCCGACGGCGGCCTGCTGTGGCTGTCGACCCCCGCGAGCGGCGTCGTGTACGCGCTGTCCACGCGCACGGGCCGGGTGGTGCGACGGGTGAAGGTCGGCGGAACGCCGCGGGCCCCGCTGGTGCACCCGCAGCCGGGACGGCGCTCACTGGGCGGACCGGGCCTCTACCGCTGACGGCGCGCCGCTAGCGGACCGAGACCTGGTGCCATTCCGGGAGCAGCTCCTCCACCAGCGCCTCGGTCTCCGGCTGGAGCTGGTCCAGGTACGGGTCGCGGGCCCGGCGGTCGCGCAGCTCGTTCGCGGTCGCCTGGAGCTGGGCGACGTCGCCGGACGCGTGCGTGGCGCGCAGCAGGTCCCGCCACAGGCCCTCGTCGTCGGGCGCGAGCCGCAGCCCGGCCCGCGCCGCCGCGACCGCGCCGCGCGCGTCGCCCTCGTCCAGCCGCAGCAGGACCAGCCGGTGCGCCACGTCCACCACCCGCGCCGACGCCTCGTACTCCAGGTCCTCCCCGGCCAGCCAGGCGTAGCGGCCGCGCGGCCGGTCGGCCAGCACCGGGCCGCGCACCAGGTCCAGCGCGTAGGACATGTAGGCGGTCTCGGAGGCGGGCTCGGCCGCCGACCGCCACACCAGCCAGCGGAACACCGCCCAGTCGACCCGCACCTCCGAGCCGAGGCGGATGCGGCCCCGGTCGTCGGTGTAGAGGTTGGGGCGGCCCCGGGAGTCCAGGCCGAGCCAGTCGCCGACGCGGGCGATCGTGGCGTCCCGGACGCTGGCGTTGACGCCGCGCGGCCAGATCGCGCCGCCGAGGACCGTGGGGTGCACGCCGTTCGGGTGGGTGGCCAGGTAGACGAGGACCTCGGTGCACAGCGCGCGGCGCGACTCGTCCATCGGGCCGGGCGCGTCCACCTCGATCGGGCCGAGCAGGCGCAGCTCCGCCGACGCCTGCTGGGCGTTCGGCGGCTGGACCTGGTCGGACGGCTCGGGCAGCGGGGTCGAGTCCACGCGGTCGGCCGTGCGGAACAGCTCGAACACGCCCCGGTACTGCTCCTCGGGCACCAGCTGCGCCGCGACCTCGAAGCCGAGCACGCCCGCGTGCAGCCGCCCGTCCTCGTCCACCTCCCAGGTCCAGGTCGCGCCCTGCACGTCGCCGGGGACGAGGTATCCGGCGGCCATGCGCGTCCCGGTGCGGGCGAGGGCGACCAGGCGGTCGGCGTCGCGTTCGTCGGGCTCGTCCGCCATGATCAGGTAGTGCGGCATCCAGGCCTCGCCGAACACCCCGCGGCAGCGTCCGGTCAGCACCGAGTCCACGCCGGAGGCGGCCAGGGCCTGCCGCACCTCCTCGCTGCGCGCCTCCAGCTCGGGCAGCGCCTCGACCAGGGTGGGCACCGCGCGGACGCGGTCCGGCGCGACCTCGGCCAGGCCCTCGGCGAGCTCCTGCCCGAACCCGACCAGCGTGATCCGCATGTGGTCGGACCAGCGGTTGGTGGCCAGCTCCAGGGCGAGGGCGGCCAGCACCGCGCGGCGCTGCTCGTCCGGGCCGCGCACGGCGATGAGCCCGTGGGCGGCCTCCAGGTCGACGAGGATGCGGCCGTTGTCGTTGGTGCCGATGGAGGCGAGGCCCGGGTAGGGGGCGAGCACGTCCGCGAGACCGGCCGCCTCCAGCTGCGGCAGCGCCCCGGCGTGCAGCCGCCACACCTGCCCGTCGTCGAACGCCTCCCAGGGGGAGGGCGGGTTCCGGTCGGCCGGGGCGACCCACAGGTCGAGGCTGCCCGACCCCAGATGGACGCCGTAGACGGTGGGCAGGGCGCGGCCCCCGGCGGCCATGGACTTCGACAGGTGCCGCAGGCCAAGGTCGAGCAGGTGCGCGGCGGTGTTGTCGGCGCCGACGCGGAGGGCCTGCTCGGTCCGCGCGGCGCGTCCCTCGGGCCGGGGGATCATGTGCCCGAACGCCCGCCGCCACATCTGCTCCCGGCGCCGCCGCCCCAGCGCGCTGAGCAGCCCGGCGGCGAGCAGCGAGGCGGCGGCCAGCCCCTCCGGCCAGCCGAACTCGGCGGAGAAGGGGGAGGTCTCCTGCCTGGCGCTCTCCCGCCCGGGAACGCTGGCCCCACCGGTCTCGGCACTGCCGCCGAACTCCCCACCGGGCCGCGCCGCCCCGGAGGGCTTGGGCGTTGCGGAGGGCTTGGGCGTTGCGGAGGGCTGGGCCGTCTCCGAAGGCTTGGGCGTCGCCGAGGGCTTGGGTGACTCGGAAGGCTTGGCCGTCTCGGTGGGCCGGGGCGTCTCCGAAGGCTTCGCCGTCTCGGTGGGCTTGGCGGAGGCCGGGGGCTCCGGGCGGGGGGTCTCGGTCTTCAGGGGCGGAGCCGGGGGCGCGGGGGCCGGGGTCTCCGGCGCGGGCTGCTTCGGAGGCTCGGGCCGTTCGGAAGGCTCGGGCCGTTCGGAAGGCTCGGGCTGCTTCGGGGGGTCGGGGCGTTCGTCCCGTTCGGGGACGTCGTGCCCGTGCTCGTAGTAGTCGTCGAGGTCCTGGACGGCGACGACCCGCACGCCCTTGGCGTCGGCGGGCATCTCCAGGATCCAGCCGGGCCGGATCAGGCTGGCGATGCTGAGCCTGCTGCCGTCGGGCTGCGTCCGCCCCTTGTTCAGCTCGTAGATCTCCTTGTACCGGCGGCCCTCGCCCAGGCACTTCTCGGCGATCTCCCACAGGCTCTCGTGATGCCGCCCCTCCGGCGGTTGCACGCGGTAGATCTTCGTGGTGCGGGCCTTGGCGGCGGGGGTTCCGGCGAGCTCCTCGGCGACGCGTTCCGCGGCCTGCTCGGGGGCCTGCCGCGGCTCCTGCGCGACCGGGATCCGGTGGAACTCCTGCGACTGCGTCTGCACCGGGGTGTGGGACAGCTCCCGCCCGGCGAACGCGGGCATCACCGCCGTCGTCGCCGTGAACAGCAGCAGCGCCGCCACCACGAGACGGTGCACCAGCGACTGCGTTCCCCCGGCCAGCGGCACCCGCGCGGGGACCCCGACGCCCCGCACGGCCGCGTAGACCTCGACGACGACGCACGCCGCGAGCTGGAGCCAGGCGAGCCAGACCAGCGCCACCAGCACGGTCAGCAGCTGCTCGGGCCCGACCTGCTCGGTCAGGTCCGACACGCTCGGCAGCTCGTCCGGGACCGGCGAGCCGAAGAACGTCACCAGCGCGTACGGCACGCCCGCCAGCAGGGCCGCCAGCGCCACGAGGGCGCCGAGCCCCGCCAGCACCTCGCCGGGCCCGCGCCGATGCCTGATCTTCACCGGCCGCCGCGGGCCCCGGCCGAGTCCCGGGCCGCCAGCCTGTCGTGTCACCATTGCGCGCCCATCCGATCGATCGGTCGCCGGCCTGTGATCGAGCTGACCCCAAGCCATCGTAAACACGCCCCACAGGCCCGCAATGCCCGGCGGATAACTATCCCGCCTCACTCTCCCTGACCGGTCGAGTCCCGACCGGTCACACGTTCCACAGCAGCCCTTTCGAAAAGCCGAACACGATCAGTGGCTCGTTGATGACTTTCCGTGCCATGCCGGCCCCCTGGCACGACATCCTGACCGAGACGTTCAAGGAACGTCCCGAGCTCGCCGTCGATCTCCTGCGCGACGGGCTGGGGCACGACCTGCCCCGCAACGCCCTCGTCCGCGCCGAAAGCGGCAGCCTCAACACCCGGAACTCCCAGGACCTCCACGTCGACACCGTCACCGTGATCGGCCCGCCGTGCGGCGCATCCTGGAGGAGCTCATGAAGGCGTCCGCCCCGCTTCGCATCGTCACCCCGATGGGCAAGGAGATCTTCAGTCAGGGCAGGACCGAGGGCAAGGCCGAGGGCGAGGCCGAGGCGCTGCTGACCTTTCTGGAAGCGCGCGGCGTCGAAATCCCCCACGACGCGCGCGAACGCATCCTCTCCTGCACTGACCTCGACCAACTGAACACCTGGCTCCGCCGTGCCGTCGCCGCCACATCCGCGGCGGAGTTGTTCGACACGGACGGAGCCTGAGGTCAGGCGAAGAGGGCGTGGAGGGCGTTGGTCGCTTCGGGGCCGTAGGTGACCGTGCCGACGGGGACGCGGCCGTCGAGTTCCTCGATCACGCGGGCGGTCCAGGTCGGGCCGAACGCGCCGCACAGCTCGATGAGCTGCGCGCCGTCGGCGGCGAGGCGGGCCGCGACCGGTGGGGCCTGGTCGGGGCGGGAGACGCCGACCAGGACGGTGCGGCAGGTTCCGGTGTCGTTGACGGTGATGTCGCGGGCGGGGTCGCAGCCGTCGGCCACGTAGATGAAGCCCCAGTGGGTGAGTGCCATGTGAGGCAGCTAACCCGGGTGGTCGGCGGCGCGTCCACGAGGCGTTCCCTCATCGGTGTGAGGTCCGGCCTCAGCGGCCAGTTCGGCGGCCAGGGCGCGCAGCCGGGCGGCGGACGGGTGTGACGGGTCCCACACCAGGGCGTGGCGCAGGCGCGGGGCGTTCGGGAGCGGCCGCCAGGTGAGGTCCGCGCCGACGGCCTCGTCCCGGTGGGGGCGCATCGCCACCAGCGACGGCGTGTGCGCCAGCTCGGCGGCGAACAGCGACCGGCGGGGTGGTCCCGGGCGGACGCGGCGCGGCCGCCAGCCCGCGGCGTGGAAGGCGTCGAGCATCGTGTCGTGGTAGCCGGGGGCGAGGTCGCGGTCGAACCACAGCAGGTCCTGGTCGCGCAGGTCGCCCCAGTCGAGTTCGCCGCGTGCGGCCAGCGGGTGCCGGGACGCCATGAGCACCCCCAGCGGCACGTCGCCGACCACGCGGGTCTCCAGGTCCCCGGTGTCGGCGGGCAGCACGACGAGGCCCAGGTCCAGGGTGCCGTCGCGCAGCCGCGCCAGCTGGCGGCTCACCGGCAGGTCCCGCAGTTCGGCGTCTCCGGCGTGCGTGCGCAGGGACGCCACCACGTCGGCGGGCGCTCCCGGTGTCACGCCGACGCGCCACGCCCGGTCGCCGTCGGCGACGCGGCGGACGGCGCGGGCGCCCGCCCCGGCGGCGTCGAGGCAGCGGCGCGCGTAGGGCAGCAGCGCGCGCCCGGCGTCGGTGGGCTCCATGCCGCCCGGCGTCCGGTGGAACAGGGGCGCGCCGAGTTCGCGTTCCAGCGCGATGATCTGCTGGCTGAGGGAGGTGGGCCTGATGCCGAGGAGCTCCGCCGCGCGGGTGAGGTGCTCCTCCCGCGCCACGACCTCGAAGTAGCGCAGCTGCCGCAGTTCCACGGAGGCCACAGTGCCATGTCCGGCGGTGGGAATGTCAGCTCCGGTCGGCATGATCGGGTACATGGGGAACACCGATCTGGTGCGGCGGGTCGCGGCGAAGGCCCGCGCGACGGAGGAACGGCTGCCCGAGTGCGCGAGCGAGGCGGAGATCGCGGTCGCCGAGGCCGAGCTGGGGTTCGCCCTGCCTCCGCTGCTGGCGCGCCTGTACCGCGAGGTCGCCAACGGCGGTTTCGGGCCGGGCCAACGGCTGCTCCCGGTCTCGGGACCGGGCCCGACCGTCGTCACCGCCTACTGGGAGGAACGCGAGCCCGACCCCGGCGGCGGCTGGTACTGGCCCCGCGGCGTGACGCCGGTCCTGGACTGGGGGTGCGGCATGTACGCGGCGGTGGACTGCCTGGACGAGCGCGCCCCCGTCCTGCTCTACGAGCCGAACCCCTACGGCGGCGGCCGTCCCGAGGCGTGGTTCCACGACGCGCCGTCGCTGGCGGCGTGGCTGGAGAAGTGGCTGACGGGCCGCTGGTGGTGGGACGAGGAGCCCGGCTCGGACGCCGCCGCCCTGGTCCCCTGGCCGAACGCGGCCGGACGCCTGGCCGGGTAGGTCAGGGTGCGTCGTCCTGGCCGGTCATGGGCTGGGCCGAGGCCGAGGAGCGGACCGTGAACGACCCCAGCCCCGGCAGGATCCCCAGGAAATGGGAGTCCACCGTGAGCTGCACCTCGACCGTCACCTCGTCCTCGTCGGCGTCGCAGCCGCGTCCGGTCACGTTGTCGCCGTAGTCCCCCACGAACGCGCAGGCCGCCGCGCGGGCCCGGCCCGGGTCCAGGATCGGCTCGCCCGTCTCGCGGAGGCGGGCGTCGTCGATCTCGTTGGCGCCCGCGCGGGCCGCCTGCTCGGCGATGTCGGCGGCGCGCTGGCGGGCGTGGATGGCCAGGCCGCCGTCCACCAGCAGGCCCGCGAGGACGAAGACGATCGGGGTGAACAGCACCACGTACAGGCTGGCCGCGCCGCGGTCGCGGTCCGGTTTCCGGCTCATCGGCCGTCACCTCCCGGCGGGGCGTTGACGCCGTCGGTGCCCCGGTAGGTGTAGGTGTCGATCGGGGCCAGGGCGCGGCCGGTCAGCGTCCTGCTGCCCGGCAGTCCGATGAACGCCAGGTCGCCCAGGTCCACGTCGCAGGTGATGGTCACGGCCACGCGCCCGCCGGGACCCCACGCGCCGGTGTCGGTGCTCACCCTCGGGCCGCCCGCGCACCAGCGGCTGGTCCGGAGGGTGGCGGCAGCCGCGTCCTGGGCCATGCCCTGCGCGCCGCCCGCGCTGCGCGCCACCGAGGCGGCGCGGGCCGCGTCGCGGGCGGCGCCGTCCATCTGGCTCTTGGCGTCCACCAGCCGGCCCGCCCCCGCCAGCAGCAGCAGGAACGCGACGAACAGCGGGGTGATCAGCACCATCTCCAGCGACATCGAGCCCTGGTCGTCCCGTACGCGCATCAGCCCGCCCCCTCGCAGGCGGTGCCGGAGCCGACGTCGGGCCGGAAGCACTCGATCGGCCCCTCGGACCGCTGGGTGACGTGGAACGTCATGAACGGCACCACCCGCACCGCCTCGCCCCTGACCTCGACCCAGCGCTGGTCGCCGTTCTCCCCGGCCCGCACGCTCAGGCCCGTCAGGAGGTTCGCGCCGATCTGGCGGACGTCGCCGGTCGCCTTCGCGACGGCCTGGTCCTGCCAGCCGCCACCGTCGGGCTGGGTGCGGGCCACGCGCGCGCCCGCCTGCGCCGCCGCCAGCGCGACGTGCCGGGCGTGGTACACCATCGCGAACTGCACCACCAGCAGCAGCGCCAGCAGCAGCACGGGCGTCAGGAGGGCCCACTCCATCGAGGACACCCCCTCGTCCCGGGGGCGGGAACGCCGACGCACCGCCGCTACCCCACGTTGATGCTGTTGGCCTTGTTGGTGACGATCCGGTAGATGATGCCGCCGACGGCGATCGCCAGCAGCGCCAGCAGGCCGGTGATGATCGCCCATTCGACGGCCGACGCGCCGGTGTCGTCGTCGGCCCCGTCGCGGAGCCGCCGGACCCGGGTGTCGAGCATCGCCTTGAGGTAGACCACGAGCGGGTCGTTCTGGGGGTTCACGGGGTTCTCTCCTTCGACTCGGTCGTCAGGTGGACATGATCCGTATCAGGGCGGGATAGACCAGGAAGAGCAGGAAGCCGAGGCACAGCAGCATCTGCGCGATCAGCATGCTCTGGGAGCGTTCGCCCGCCTTGCCCTCCAGTTCCGAGATCTCCCGGCTGCGCATCGACGCGGCCCGGGCCGACAGGGACTTGCGGATCTGGGCGCCGTCGTCGGCGACCAGGGCCAGCGCGCCCGCCAAATCGCTGAGCTCGGCGATGTCGAGCTCCTCGCCCAGGCCGCCCAGGGCCTGCCAGGGAGTCTGACCGGTGATGCGGGCGTTGGCCAGGGCCTCGTGGATGCGCTGCATCGCCCAGCCGTCGCCGACGCCCGCGGCCGTCTGCAACGCCTCGGGGACGCCGCGCCCGCCCGCCAGGTTCATCGAGACCAGGTCCAGGAACGCGCCGACCACGTGCCGGAAGTCCTGGCGGCGCTCCTTGGCCTCCTGGCGCAGCTGCATGTCGGGGATGAAGAAGAACAGCGCGGCCAGCAGCAGGCAGACCCACACCGGGAACTGGAGGGACGCGCCGAACCCCAGCAGCGCGAAGTACCCCGCCATGAGCGGGATCAACAGCAGCGCGGCGGCGGGCAGCAGGAACTTCGTCGCCAGGAACGCCTCCAGCGACCGGTCGGTGATCGCCAGGTCGGCGCGGACCGACCGCAGCTTCCAGCCCCGCTGCTCGGCGAGGGCGGCCAGCGGCCGGCCCACCCGGGCGCGCAGGCCGCCGACCCTCTCCAGGCGCGGGGACACGCGGCGGGCGTTCTCCTGGCCGCGGCGGCGGGCCGCGTCGAACGCCGCCAGCCGCGCCGCGAGCCCGGGGCGCGGCGGGAACAGCGCGCGGTACAGCAGGTAGAGGCCGAGTCCGACGACCGCGCCGGCGAGCAGCGGACCGTTCACTGGCGTCCCCCTCCCCCCGCGTCCATGGTGTGGCGGCCGCGCAGCGTGCGGCCCTGCCAGCCCGCGACCGTCGAGGGGACCTGGCCGGGGACGCCGGGCCGGTCGGCGTTCCCGCCGGACAGGAAGCGGGCGGGCATCTCGTGCCGGGCCAGGCGGCGCAGCCACAGGAACGCCCCCGCGTACAGGGCGATCACCACGCACAGCACGAGCTGCCCGAGGAGGTCGTCGTAGGGCTCCACGTAGGAGTGGTTGAACACCGCCAGGCCGAGCGCGGTGCCGACCGACACCCCGACGACGATGCGGACGCTGCGCCGCGTCGAGCGCCGGTCCGCCTCCACCCGGCGCCGCATGTCCAGCTCCGCGCGGGCCGACCCCGCCAGCGCGCCCAGCATGTCGCGCAGGCCCGGGCCGCGCAGCCGGGCGTTCAGGATCAGGGCGGCGATGACCAGGTCGGCGGACGGGTCGTCCAGGTCGTCGGCGAAGCGGCGCAGCGCGTCGGGCATCGGGACGCGCGTGTGCAGGCGGTCCACCAGGTCGCTCAGCGGGCGTTGCAGGGCGGGCGCGGCGGCGCGCAGCGAGGACGGGATCGCCTGCTCCAGGCCGACCGCGCCGGCGATGGTGTCGCGCAGCGACTCGGTCCAGGCCGCCAGGGCCTCCAGCCGGGCCATGCCGCGGCGCTCCTCGGCCGCGCCGCCCGCCAGGCCGTTCCAGCCGAGGACGAGGACGGCGGTGCCGAGCGCGGCGATCGGCCAGCGCGTGAGGACCAGCACCAGGACGCCGGCCATGCTCGCCAGCGCCGCGCGGGTGGTGAGCGTCTGCACCAGGCCGCGGCGGGACCGGCCGGGGCGGCCGGGCCGGACGGGCATTCCGCGCAGCGCCAGCGCCAGCAGGATCACGCCGCCGCCCGCGAGTCCCCCGGCGAGGACCGCGAGCATGACGTCGGGCGCGTTCACCAGGCACCGGCCCCGTCGTAGGCGGTGTCGTAGCCGAACTCGGCGAGCTCGTCGGCGCAGGAGATCGGCGCGGCCGGGACGGCGACGCCGTCGGGCCCGAGCGCGAACACCTCCGACGACAGCACGCGGCCGTCGCAGCCGGTCACCTCGCGGACGCTGGCGACGTACCGCCGCAGCCGCCCGCCGGTGGCGTAGTCGTTGCGCTTCTGGATGAACACCACGAAGTCGATCGCCCCGGCGATCAGCATGTGGGTGGCCTCGACGGGCAGGCGCTCCTCGGACTGGATCGCGTAGGTGGCGATGCGGTTGAAGACCTCCATGGAGGAGTTGGCGTGGATGGTCGACAGGGAGCCGTCGTTGCCCTGCGTCATCGCGTTGAGCATGGTGACGATCTCGTCGCCGAGGACCTCGCCGACGATGACGCGGGAGGGGTTCATGCGCAGCGAGCGGCGGACCAGCTCGGCCATGGAGATCGCGCCCTGGCCCTCGGAGTTGGGCAGGCGCTGCTCGAACGCGACGCAGTTGGGGTGCAGTTCGGGGAAGGCGTCCAGGCCGAGTTCCAGGGCGCGTTCGACGGTGATGAGGCGTTCGGCCGGGGGGATCTCGTTGGCGACGGCGCGCAGCAGGGTGGTCTTCCCGGCGTTGGTCGCCCCGGCGATCATGATGTTCTTGCGGGCGAGGACGGCGGCCCGCAGGAAGCGGCCGACCTCCGGGGTGAACGTGCCGGTGCCGATCAGGTCGGACAGGAACACCTTGCCCAGGCGGGCGCGGCGGATCGACAGCGCGGGCCGGACCGTGACGTCCATGACGGCCGAGAGCCGGGAGCCGTCGGGCAGCCGCAGGTCGAGCTGGGGGTTGGCGGTGTCGAACGGCCGCGACGACAGGCCGCTGTAGGCGGCGAGGATCTGGATGAGCTCGACCAGCTCCTCGTCGGACTCGGCGACCGGCTCGACCATGACCTCGCGGCCGTCGGCGTAGCCGACGAACACGCGGTCGCAGCCGTTGATGTCGATGTTCTCGATCTCGGGGTCCTCCAGCAGGGGCTGGAGGCGGCCGACGCCGAACAGCGCGGCGTGGACGCCCGCGGCGAGGGCCTCCTCCTCCTCGGCGTTGGGGGGACGGCGGCCGGCGGTGATCTCGCCGCGCGCGTACTCCTCCAGGACCTGGCCGATCAGGGCGCGGGCGAACTGGCGCTCGTCCTCGCCCGACATCGGCGGCAGGCCGTGGGCGGCGTCGAGGCGGCGCTGCTGGGCGAGGCGGTCGCCGACCTCCTGGCGGAGCCGTTTGACCAGGCCGTGGTCCATCTAGCGCCTCCCCTCCAGCTCGGGTTCGGGTCGCGCCCCGGGCTGCGGCGCGGCGGGGCGCGCGGCCAGGCGGCCGACGAGCGTCGCGGCGACCTCGCGGGCCGAGCGGATCAGCAGCGACCGGTCCAGCCGCCCGCCCCACTGGCCCGACAGCAGCTCCGCGCCCTTGGGGTCCAGGGCCAGGCCGCCCAGCACGGTGACCGGCGCGGGCGGCGGGCCGGACGCCGACGCCTCGGCGCGCAGTCGCTGGTGGGCGCCGGCGACGATGCGGTCCACCTCGGCGATCGAGGCGCGGTAGTCGCGGGGGTCGGCCAGCACGATCACCCCGATCGGCGGGCCGCCGCGCAGCTCGGTGGCCAGGACGGCGAGGCGTTCGCGCAGGTGGGCGACTTGTTCCAGGGTCGCGCGGGTGAACAGCACGACCAGGTCGGCCTCCCGCATCAGGTCGATGAGGGGGGAGCCGGCGCCGAGCCGCCCGCAGTCGGCGAGCACGTCCACCGGGTCCAGCCCGGCGAACGCGCGGGCCAGCGGCCCCCACAGCCAGGTCATCCCCTGGGCCTGCTCGGCGCCGGTGATGCCGACCAGGACGTCCAGGCCGCCGACCAGGCGCTGGCAGTGCTCGGCGATCTGGTCGGGGCGCAGGCCGCGGCGGGCGGTGGCGGCGAGGCTGAGCAGGCCGCGCGCGGGGTTGAGCATGGCCGTGCCGTCGTCCGGGGCGGCGGCGGGCAGGCGGTAGACCAGGTCTCCGCCCGCCTGGTCGCATTCGGCGACCAGCACCGGGCGCGGCCACACCGCGCCGAGCGCGACGGCGGCGGTGGTGACGCCCGGCGCGCCCTTGTCTGCCGCGAGCGCGATCAGTGCCACTGGTTCAGTTCCCGCCTGGTCCGGGGGACGGGGTGCCGTCCGCGGGGGTGGTGCCGGGGCTCTGCCCGCCGTTGCCGGGGCGGGCGGGCTTCTCGTTGGTGGCGGGCGGCGTTCCGGAGCCGGGGACCACCCGCGTGCCGTCGGGGATCAGCGCGACGGCGACCGCCCCGGCGGAGGCCGCCTGGGTGAGCTGGGCGACCTCGCCGGGCGGGACGGCGACGTCCAGGGTGGTCTGGTCGTCGCGGATCCGGCTGCCGCCGCCCGGCTGGTTGATGTTCACGATGATCGCGTCGGTGGACAGGACCGTGCCGGGGCGCGGGCCGCTGTTGTTGTTGCCGCCGCCGACCGCGTAGAGGCTGACGTGCCGGTTGACCGCCAGGTCCCTGGTGGCGGGAAGCTGGCCGGGTTTGAGGGCGAGGCCGACGACGAGGCGGCCCCGGTGGGCGGCGCTGTTGCGGCTGACCATGCTGTTGGTGAGCAGCGTGTCCGGGGACAGCGGGACGAGGGCGTAGTTGCGGGCGACCTCGGCGCGGTGGGACCAGTTGATGTACGGGATCCCGGTGTCGCCGATCTGCACCTGCCGCATGGCGCCGGCGGGGATCTGCTGGCCCGCCGCGACCGGCTGCGTGATCATGATCGCCGAGACCCGCTGGCCGCTGGCCATCACCAGGTAGGCGCTGGTCAGCGCGCCGCCGAGAATGAGCAGTACGGCGAGCGCGGCGAGCGCGGGCTTGCGTTCGCGGGGCGCGACGGGGAGTCGCTGCCCGCCCCCGGAACCCAGCCCGGAGCCCAGCCCCGGCTGCCCGGATCCCGGCCGGGAGTTGGTGACACCGCCCCTGACGGCCGACTGGTCAGACTTCATCGCGCTGGCCACGTGCTCCTTCCCCGCCCCTCGGGAGCCGCCGTTCACCGCGAGATCCCGAAACACCGAGCGATCCATGCTTGCGGGGGCCGCGACGTCGCGTCAATGGATTCGGTGAGGTGAAGCCGTCCCGTGACTCGGCGTGTCCGGGGGCACCTCCCTGACCAGGGATTTCGCCGACCACTTGGACTCTGACGAACGGTCACACGAATCACTGACAAGGACGAATACGGACAGATTGATATGGGCGTTATGTCCGTTCCATTGGACCCGAATCGCCGGTGTCTCCGCAGGTCAGATCGTGGATCGCCGGTAGCGGCCCGATTCCGTCGGCACGGGTAATTAAGCTGTTCCGCACGGCGCGCGCACGAGGTCGCGGAACGGACGGGCAGGCGGCGCCGACGGCCCCAGACCCCGGGACATCGCGATCGATACGGAGGCTCGCATGCGGATCTCGTGCACGGCGCTGACCGCGCGGGGGCCCCGGGACATCGTGATCGACCTGGACTCCGGCCAGACGGTCGGGGAGGTCGCGCACGCCCTCTTCCGCGCGCTGGACGACGACGCGCCCACGGCCGCGCGGGCGCCGGGACCGGCGACCGGGCCCTCCGGCGTTCCCGGGCCGCGCTTCACCAAGCAGGCGCTCGCGACCGCGACGCGCACCCGCGACAGCGCCGGGGCGGGGCAGCGGGCGCTGTGGCTGGACGGCCGGATGGTCGACCCGCAGGCCCTGGCCGCCAAGGAGCTGCGCGACGGCGCGGTGGTCGCGCTGGACCGGCGGGCCGCCGCCGCGACCCTCCAGGGCGAGCCGACCGGCCTGGTGGAGGTGCGGGTCGTGTCCGGGCCCGCCGCCGGGTCGGTGCACCGTCTCGGGCTGGGCGACAGCACCCTCGGGTCGGGGTCGCCGGGGTCGGGCGCGGGCGCGGACATCACGGTGGACGACCCGGGGATCCCGGCGCGCGCGCTGCGGATCACCGTGGGACGGGACCGGGTGGAGGTCGCGCCGGTCGAGCGGACCCGCGCCTGGCTGGACGGGACGGAGCTGACCGGGCCCGCCGCCTGGCCGTCCGGGGGGATGCTGGCGCTCGGGTCGATGGTGCTGACCTGCGTTCCCAGCGGCGCGCCGGACACGCACCTGGAGCCGCTGCCCGAGGGCGGGCTGGCGTTCAACCGGCCGCCCCGGCTGCGGCCCGCCGCCCGGTCGCGGCGGCTGGAGGTCCCCAAGCGCCCCGAACGCAACCCCAAGGAGCGGCTGCGGCTGTTCGGGGCGCTGCTGTTCTCGGCGTTCGGGCTGGTCATGGCGTTCGCGTTGCAGCAGTGGTGGTGGGCGCTGTTCGCGCTGGCGTGGCCGGTGATGACGCTCGGCGAGTGGATCGGCGACCGGATCCACGGCCGCAAGTCCTACAAGAAGGCGCTGAAGGAGTACCAGCGCAGGTCCGCCGAGTTCGGCGGCGAGCTGGACCGGCTGCGGCGGGAGGACGAGACCGAACGCCGCGCGGCGCACCCCGATCCCGCCGAGGTGCTGCTGACCGCGACCGGGCCCCGGCGGCGGCTGTGGGAGCGGCGCCGCGACGACGCCGACGCGCTGCACCTGCGGGTCGGGCTGGCCGACCTGCCCGCCCGGATCGAGCTGGTCGGGAACGACACCGCCCCGGACGGCGAGGGCGGGATCGAGATCCCCCGGTCGCGGATGGTGCCGGTGGCGCTGCCGCTGGCCGACCTCGGCGTGCTCGGGGTGTGCGGGCCGCGCGACGCGTCCCGGGGCCTGGCGCGGTGGCTGGTGGCGCAGGCGGCGGCGCTGCACAGCCCCCGCGACCTGGCGATCGTCGTGCTCACCGCCGACCCCGACGCGGACGCCGACTGGAACTGGGTCCGCTGGCTGCCGCACTGCGCGCCGCGCGAGGGCGAGGAGTGCTCGGCGCTGGTCGGCACCGACCCCGAGTCGGTCGCGCACCGCGTCACCGAGCTGGCGATGCGCGTCACCGAACGGCGGCGCGCGGCGCAGGCGTCCTCGGCGTTCTTCGGGCGGGAGCGGGCCGCCGAGAACGCGCCCCACAACATCCTGGTCGTGCTGGACGGGGCGCGGGCGCTGCGGCGCGTTCCGGGCATGCCGATGCTGCTGTCGCGCGGCCCCGAGTACGGGCTGTACGCGATCTGCGTGGACGACGAGGAGCGGCTGCTCCCCGAGGAGTGCGCCGCCGTCGCCGCCTGGGACCCGGCGCGGCCCGCGACGGTGCGGCTGCGCGGCGAGGGCCTGGACGTGATCGGGCCGGTGCTGGCCGACCAGGTGTCGACGTCGTGGACGGACCGGATGGCGCGGGCGCTGGCGCCGGTGCGGGACGTGTCGCGCGAGGACGCCGGGGACGCGCTCCCCTCCGGCGTCCGGCTGCTGGACCTGCTGGACATGGGGACGCCGACCGCCGAGCACGTGCTGGAGGCGTGGGCGCGGACCGGCGGGCGGACGACGCGGGTGCCGGTCGGGGTGACGACCGACGGCGTGTTCCAGGTGGACCTGCGCGCCGACGGGCCGCACGGGCTGGTCGCGGGCACGACCGGGGCGGGCAAGTCCGAGCTGCTCCAGACGCTGATCGCGTCGCTGGCGGTGGCGAACCGGCCGGACGAGATGACGTTCGTGCTGATCGACTACAAGGGCGGGGCGGCGTTCAAGGACTGCGCGCGGCTGCCGCACACCGTCGGGATGGTCACCGACCTGGACGGGCACGCGACCGAACGCGCCCTGGAGTCGCTCGCCGCCGAGCTGCGGCGCCGCGAGGAGATCCTGCTCGACGCCGGGGCCAAGGACCTCGACGACTACAACGACCTGCGCGCCACCCGCGCCGACCTCCCGGTCGTGCCCCGGCTGACGCTGGTCATCGACGAGTTCGCCGCGATGGTGACCGAGCTGCCCGACTTCGTGGCCGGGCTGGTGGACATCGGGCGGCGGGGACGCTCGCTGGGCGTCCACCTGATCCTGGCCACGCAGCGGCCCGCCGGGGTCGTCACCGCCGACATCCGCGCCAACACCAACCTGCGGATCGCCCTGCGCGTCACCGACCCCGACGAGTCCACCGACGTGCTGGACGACGCGTCCGCCGCGCAGATCTCCAAGGCGACGCCGGGACGCTGCTACGTGCGTTCCGGGGCGTCGTCGCCGCAGGCGGTGCAGTCGGCGCGGATCGGGGGGCGGCGGCCGGGCGCCGCGGGGCGTTCGCCGGGCGCGGCGGTGCGGCCCCTGCCCTGGGCGGGGCTGGGACGCCCGGTGCCCGCGCCGCGCGAGCCGGGCGACGCCGAGCCGATGGTCACCGACCTGGCCGTGCTGGTGCAGGCGGTGGGCGAGGCGGCGCGCCGGGCCGGGATCGAGCGCCGGCCGTCGCCGTGGCTGACGCCGCTGCCGGAGCTGATCCGCCTGACCCCGCGCACGGCGGCGGGCGGGTCGGTGGTGGAGGTCCCGCCGATCGAGTTCGGGGTGACGGACCTGCCCGCGGTGCAGTCGCGGGAGCCGCTGACGCTGCCGCTGGCGGGCGGCGGCCACCTGTACCTGGCCGGGTCGCCGCGGTCCGGGCGCTCCACGGCGCTGCGCAGCGTCGCGGGGGCGCTGGCCGGGGCGTGCTCCCCCTACGACGTGCACCTGTACGCGATCGACTGCGGCGCGAACGCGCTGCTGCCGCTGGTGTCGCTGCCGCACTGCGGGGCCGTGGTCACCCGCGACCAGCTCGACCGCTGCGAACGCCTGCTGGCCGCGCTGTCGGCCGAGGTCGCCCGCCGCCAGCAGCTGCTGGCCGAGGCGGGCTTCGCCTCGCTGGCCGAGCAGCGCGCCGCCGTCGCCGCCACCGACCGGCTGCCGTGGATGGTCCTGATGCTGGACCGGTGGGAGGGGTTCACCGCGGCGTTCGAGCACTACGACTACGGCCGCCTGGTCGACCAGGTCCTGCGGCTGCTGCGCGAGGGCGCGGCGGTGGGGCTGCGCGCGGTGTTCACCGGGGACCGCTCGGGGCTGACCGGGCAGGTGTCCACGGTGTTCGACCGCCGCCTGATCCTGCGGATGGCGGACCCGAACGACTACGGCTACGCCGGGTTGCAGGACAAGCAGGTGCCCGCCGCGATGCCGCCGGGGCGGGCGCTGGAGGTGGTCGGCCCCGGCGTCCCGCCGCGCGAGTCGCAGATCGGCCTGCTGGGCGACGACCCGTCCGGGACGGCGCAGGTGTCGGCGTTGCAGGACATCGCGCGCACGTGCGTGACGCGGTACGGCCGCCTCCCCCGCCGCCAGCGCCCCCTGCACGTCGACGAGCTGCCGGTCCGCGTGACCTACCGCGAGGCGATGGCGCTGGACCCCGACTTCCTGGCGCCGTCGCCGCTGTGGGCGCTGGTGGGCGTGGGCGGCGACACGCTGGCCCCGGTGGGCGTCGACCTGCTGAACGAGGGGCCGGGCTTCATCGTCGCGGGCCCGCCGCGTTCGGGCCGCTCGACGGCGCTGTGCACCGTCGTGCGCTCCCTGCTGGACCCGGCGGTGGGCGGCGGCCTGGTCCCGGTGGTCCTGGTCACCCCCCGCCGGTCGCCGCTGCGCGACCTGGCGGGGCTGCCCGGCGTCCTCGGGCACCTCACCGCCGACGCCGGGATCGAGGACCTGGAGGCGGCGATCGGCGACGAGCACCGCTACGCCGTGGTGGTGGACGACGCCGAGCTCCTCGACGAGACCGACCTCGACGACGCCCTGCGCGAGGTGCTGCGCACGGCCCGCGACGGCGAGCACGCGCTGGTCATCGGCGGCACGACCGAGGACCTCGGCCGGGGCTACCGGGGCTTCCTGGCCGACACCCGCCGCTCCCGCTCCGGCGTGCTGCTGTCGGTGGACAATCCCGACGACGGGGAGCTGTTCGGCCTGCGCCTGCCCCGCAACGCCTCGCTGGGCGGCCCGACGGGCCGGGGCCTGTTCGTGGCGACGGGCCTGACCACGCAGATCCAGGTGGCGCTTCCCCCGGGCGACGAGGACTGAACGCCGGGACCGGGTGACAGGGCCCGGTGACAGGGCCGGGCGTCAGCCGCCGAGGCGGAGGCAGGGCGTCCGGGCGCGGATGGTCAGGTCCTGGTCGTGCTCGCCGGGCAGCAGTTCGGTGCGGACGCCGTCGCCGTTCTCGAACGCGGCCTCGTGCTTGCGGCCGACCGCGTGGCGTCCCCGGGACAGGCGGTCCGCCACGCGGTCCACCAGGGCCTGGCCGTGGTCGGTCCCGATCGTCGTCGTGAACTCCACGCGGCCGGTCCCGGCGGGTTCGACCAGGCCGGTCCCGCGGCCGGCGTAGACCCAGCAGTCGCCGGGGCGCGGCACGCGGCGCACCTCCCCGGGCCTTCCCCCGGCCAGCCGCGCCGCCTCGTGCAGCTCGGCCCGGGCGCGGCGTTCCGCCTCCTCCCGGGGCAGCGGCGTGAAGCGGTCGGTGAAGGGGGCGTAGCGGCGTTCGGGCGCGTAGAGGTCGGGGGCGAGACCCACCGCCCATCCCTGCGTCGCCAGGCCCGCCACCAGCCAGCCGCACACCACCCCGGCCCCCAGCGCCCGCGGGCCGCGCGCCAGCAGCGCGACGCCGGCCCCGAGACAGCCGACGGCGCACCCGGCCGCGACCGCCAGCACCAGGCCGAGGGAGGGCGGCGGCGGCATCCACCGCCGGTCCGGGGCCGCCGCGACCCCGGCCGTCCACATCAGCAGCGGCGACGACAGCACCCCGCACGCCACCGCCGCGAGCACGCCACCGCCGACGCCCTGGCCGATCCGGCGCATCCCGCCTCCTTCGGACCGCGCCTCCCATCATGGGATGCCCCGCCGCGCGGCACCACGTCCCCGCGCTTGGCAAAGCGGGCCCAACGGCCGTTCCAGGAGGCCCCGGCGGCGGTGCGCGCGCCGCCTCCGCCTGGGATGATCGGAAACGCAGGACGCGACGAACTGAACACCGCGGGAGGCGGAACACGGTGGTGGTCAAGACACTGGCCCCCAGGGACTACAACGAGGCCCTCCACGTCGGCCACTACTTCCGCCAGGGCGTTCCCGTGATCATGGATCTCACCGCGATGGCGAACGCGGAGGCCATGCAGCTCATCGACTTCGCGGCGGGACTGGTCGTCGGCCGGGGCGGCGACATGCAGCGCGTGGACACGAAGGTGTTCCTGCTGCTGCCGCTCCGCACCGCCAAGTCCGCCTGACGGGACCGCGCCACGCCACTGCGGCGGAACGCCCAGCGGCGCGAGCATCGCGTCCGACAGCGGTATGCGCTCCAGCGGAACCGGGGCGGTGGCCGCCCACCACCGGCATCGATGTCGCGATGGGTGGTCGTGCTGCGGTCCGCACTCGAATGACTTCGTCATATGATCTCATCATCTGAATGGCGGCGGTGTCTTCCGCCGGAGGGTGGCGCGAGGGGGAGACGGGTTGGTCAGGCGGAGCAGGGTGGAGCAGCAGGAGCACAACCGGCGGCTCGTGCTGGCCGCCGCGCTGGAGGAGTTCACCGAACGCGGGTTCCGCGCCGCGAAGATCGACGACATCGCCGAACGGGCGGGGCTCACGCGCGGCGCGGTCTACTCCAACTTCCCCGGCAAGCGCGCCCTCTACTTCTCGGTCCTCGCCGACCTCGCCGAGCGGCCCACCGAGCCGGTCCCGGCGGGCACGGACGTGCGCGAGGCCCTGGCGGCGTTCGCGCGGGCGCGGCTGGCCGGGCTGCCGCTGACGGTCGGCGACCAGCACCGGCTGGGCGCGGACCTGGTCCCCGAGATCCTCGCGCAGGAGCCGTCACGGCAGGCGTACGCGCAGCTCATGAAGGTGAGCGCGCTGCTGCTCGGGCTCGCGCTGGAGCGGCTGCGGCCCTACGCCGGGCGGCTGGTGCCCCTCGCGGAGACGGTGCTGACGACCCTGCACGGGGCCGAGCAGCTGACGTCGGCCGCGCCCGGGTTCGTGGAGCCGTTCGACGTGGTCCGCGCCTGCGCGCAGCTCGCCGGCCTGGACCTGGCCGGCGGCTGGCCCCCGGCGCACCTGGACTTCGCGCCCCCGGCCCGGCCCGCCGACGATCCGTGGCGGCCGCCGCCCGCCCTCGACGCCGTGACCGACGCCCCGGCCCCCCTGGGGGAGGACGGCGTGGTGCTGGTCCTGGGCCTGCACCGGCTGGAGGCGGTCGAGGAGGCGGTGCGGGCCGGGGGCGCGCCGGTGACGGCCGTGCTGGTCAGCGGCCGGCCCGCCGAGCTGGGCCCGCTGGCGCGGCTGGTGGTGGCGGACCTGTGCCGGTGCCTGCGCCAGGCGTTCCCGTCGAAGGCGTGGCCGCGGCTGCGGCTGGTCCACGACCCGTCCGGCGAGGTCGCGCGGGCCGCCGGGGTGACCGCCGTCAGCGATCTGACGGAGACGGCGCTCCAGGTGCGGTCGAACCGGATCACCGGACGCGCCGAGGGCCGGGGCGCCTGCCACTCCGTCGCCGCCCGCTGAACGCTCCCGGACCGCGAATGAATGGCTCGTTCCGCCATAATCTGCGCATTTACCCTCGGTAAGGCGGCGCGCCTTTCCGTGATCATTCCATCGGCGCGGAAAGGCGCGATTCGGCGCCGCGGCGGGACGGAACGAGAGCGGGCCCCGGCCTCGGGGGGATGGGCCGGGACCCGCGGTCCATGGGAGGCGGCGTGATCAGCGCGTGGCGGCCTCGATGTTCTGCTGGGAACGCTTGATGTCCTGGCTGCCCTGCTCCAGGGCGATCGCCATCTTGTCGAACGCGGTCTTGGCCTCGGCCCAGGCGGCGCGGAAGCGCTCGGCCCCGGGGCCCCACCAGATCTCGCTGCTGGAGACGGTGCGGCCGTTGAGGTCCTTGATGAGGGCGTCGAGGTTACGCGAGTGCTTGCTGAACATCCGGGACAGGTCCTCCAGCGCCGCGATGTTGGCGCCGCGCTTGTCACCGCTCATAGGGTCGACCCTTTCGTCGCGTGGAACGGTCGAGGTCTTGCCGCACTCCGTATTGGTGCATCAGCCTACGCCCCACCGATCACAAGAATCCAGAAGGTGTGCCGGATCGTGATGTGCGTTCGGGCGCATTACCGGCGCTACGGACTGGCCGGATATGGCCATCGAGTGGGGAGCACGACAATCATCGTCACTCTCCGCATCTTCCTGACCACGTTTATTACTCTGCGTCAATTCGGTCGCCGGTCGGTCAGCGCGCCGGCGACTCGTCGGGATCGTTGATCGGACGGGCCGCCGGGTCCAGCACGCGCTCGCGCACCAGCACGAACTGCTCGCCGCGCTCCCGGAAGTCGAACCCGCGCCGCACCGACTGGGTGACCGCGCCGGTGTCGTAGCGGACCTCGGTGTGCTCGACCGCCTCCAGCGTGATCAGGTCGCCGACGCGCACGGTCCGCCGCGCGGCCAGGCGGGTGCGGGCCTCGGTGAACGCGGGCCCGCCCGCCACCGGGGCGCGGTTGCGCGTCTCCAGCTCGCGGACGGCGTGCTCCTGCCTGCGGACCAGGTCCGGGGAGATCCGCACGCCCAGCACCTCGACGGGCGGGCGCTGCTCGGCGGGGCGGCGCGGGGCGACCAGCGCCCTGGACCGGGTCTCCACCAGCGCGCGGGCCGCCGCCGTCAGCTGGACGGTGGTGTCGGGGCCCACCGGGGACCGGGTGACCGGGCTCGCCGCCGTGGGCAGCGCGACGCAGGCGGCCAGGACGAGCGCCATGCCGAGGGGGGTCCGCAGATGCCGCAATGATGCTCCCGCTCTCGCGTTGATCAGTGGCGAACATACACCGGGCGTTCACCGCGGAACAGTCGCCCGGCGGACACCCTAGGATGGGAATGAAAACTGTTTTCATCCGGTTGACGAGGGTGTCCGCAACGACGACGTCCGTGGTCACACGGACACCGGGAGGTCATGATGAAGAAGAACATCCACCCCGAGTACCGTCCCGTCGTGTTCCGCGACCCGGGCGCGGACTTCGCGTTCCTCACCCGCTCGACGGCCACCAGCGACAAGACCATCGAGTGGAGCGACGGCAACACCTACCCCGTCGTGGACGTGGACGTCTCCTCGGCCAGCCACCCGTTCTACACGGGCCGCTCGCGGGTGATGGACACGACCGGGGCGGTGGAGAAGTTCAACCGCCGCTACGGCCGCTGACACCGGTGGCGCCGACGCCCCGCGCGAGCCCCCGCGCGGGGCGTTCGACGTTCCCGCAACCCCCTGACGTGCGGAGTACCCCTCTATAAGGAGGGGCTTACGTATCGGGTCCCCTCCGGTTATCTAGACTGCGGTCCGAGGTTGAGGGAGGAGACCCACGTGCGCAAGGTCCTGATCGCCAACCGCGGTGAGATCGCGGTCCGCATTGCCCGCGCCTGTCGTGACGCCGGGTTGGCCAGTGTCGCGGTGTACGCCGAGCCGGACCTGGACGCCCTGCACGTGCGGGTCGCCGACGAGGCGTACGCGCTGGGCGGTTCGACGGCGGCCGACAGTTACCTGGACATCGACAAGATCCTGAAGATCGCCACCGAGTCGGGCGCGGACGCCGTCCACCCCGGCTACGGGTTCCTGGCCGAGAACGCCGACTTCGCCGCCGCCGTGGAGAACGCCGGGCTGACCTGGATCGGCCCGCCCCCGGCCGCGATCATCGCGCTGGGCGACAAGGTGCAGGCCCGGCACATCGCGCAGAAGGTCGGCGCGCCCCTGGTGGCGGGCACCAAGGACCCGGTGTCGGGCGCCGAGGAGGTCGTGGCGTTCGCGCGTGAGCACGGCCTGCCGATCGCGATCAAGGCGGCGTTCGGCGGCGGCGGGCGCGGCCTGAAGGTGGCCCGCACGCTGGAGGAGGTGCCCGAGCTGTACGAGTCGGCGGTGCGCGAGGCCGTCGGCGCGTTCGGGCGTGGGGAGTGCTTCGTCGAGCGGTACCTGGACAAGCCCCGGCACGTGGAGACCCAGTGCCTGGCCGACAAGCACGGCAACGTCGTGGTGGTCTCCACGCGCGACTGCTCGTTGCAGCGCCGCCACCAGAAGCTGGTGGAGGAGGCCCCGGCCCCGTACCTGACCGACGAGCAGGTCGGGCTGCTGTACTCCTCCTCCAAGGCCATCCTGCGGGAGGCCGGGTACGTCGGCGCGGGCACCTGCGAGTTCCTGGTCGGCCAGGACGGCACGATCTCGTTCCTGGAGGTCAACACCCGGCTCCAGGTCGAGCACCCGGTCACCGAGGAGGTCGCGGGCGTCGACCTGGTGCGGGAGATGTTCCGGATCGCCGACGGCGAGGAGCTGGGCTACGACGACCCGGCGCTGCGCGGCCACTCGATCGAGTTCCGCTTCAACGCCGAGGACCCCGGCCGCAACTTCCTCCCCGCCGTCGGCACGCTGACCCGGTGGCAGCCGCCGTCCGGGCCGGGCGTGCGGCTGGACGCCGGGTACGTGGAGGGGCAGACCGTTCCGCAGGCGTTCGACTCGCTGGTCGCCAAGCTGATCGTCACCGGCGCGACGCGGCGGCAGGCCGTCGAGCGGGCCCGGCGGGCGCTGGACGAGTTCGTGGTGGAGGGCATGCCGACGGTGCTGCCGTTCCACCGCGTGGTGCTGGACGACCCGGCGTTCGTGCCCGCGGACGACGACGAGCCGTTCACCGTGCACACCCGGTGGATCGAGACCGAGTTCGACAACCGGATCCCGCCCTACCAGGCCCCCGTCGAGGACGAGGCCCCGGCCGACGAGCGCGAGGCCGTGACCGTCGAGGTCGGCGGCAAGCGCATCGAGGTCACCCTGCCGGCCGGGCTGGGCGCGTCGGCGGGCGCCGCCGCGGCCGCAGGGAAGCAGGCCCCGGCCAGGCGGCGCGGCGGCAGGAAGGGCGGCGCCGCCCAGACGTCGGGCGACTCGCTGGTCTCCCCCATGCAGGGCACCATCGTCAAGATCGTGGCGGCGGACGGCGCGACGGTCGCGGCGGGCGACACCGTCGTGGTCCTGGAGGCCATGAAGATGGAGCAGCCGCTGACCGCGCACAAGGCGGGCACGATCACCGGCCTGTCGGCCGAGGTCGGCCAGACCGTCTCCAGCGGCGCGGCCATCTGCGAGATCAAGGACGCCTGAGCCCTCCGCCGGACGCCCCGGACCCGTCACGGGTCCGGGGCGTCCGGCGTTCAGGAGCGCAGGGCGGCGCGGGCGGGGCGGAGGGCGGCCAGGGCCTCGTCGGCCCTCACGCGGAGGAAGGACGGGCAGAGCCAGGCGTCCAGGGGCTCGCCTCCCTCCTCGTGCCGCCGCCACCGGTAGGCGCGGCGGCCCAGCGGCGTCCCCAGCCAGGCGGCGGTGGGGAGGTAGTCCTCGAAGTGGCCCAGCCGGGGATGCGCGGCGTGGTCGCAGGGCCCCGGGTCGCCGAGGCGGTCGGCGGCGGCCTCGAACGCGGTGATGATCTCGTCGTGGACGGTGGGGTCGGTGACGCGTTCGGAGGCGGCGTACCAGGCCAGCGCGTAGTTGGCGATCAGATGGCAGGGCAGCGAGCCGTCGGCGGCGCGCGCGGCCGACCGCAGGTATCCGGCGTGGTCGGCCGTCCGGTCCTCGGCCGCGGCCCTCCAGGACGCGACCAGCGCGCGCCACTTCTCGGGAGAAGAAGGGCCGGAAGGGGTAGAAGCAGAAGAGACGGGGATGTCGGTCACGGGGGGCACGACGCCCGGATGATCATTCCGGTTCCGGATGACACGGCACGGAACGGACGCCAGCCCTCGATCGTCTTACCCGGTGAGGAGGCGCATGTCACCATGACCACCCAACTCCGCTTCTCACGGACGGTCCGCGCCGCGGTGGTGGCGGTGCTGCTGGCCGTCGTCGCCGTGCTGTCGCTCGGGCTGGCCGCCCCCGCCGGGGCGGACGACAACTCCACCACCATCGCCAACGCGCTGCGCCAGTCCCGGCTGTACGTCACGGCCGACGTGCGCTCGTCGGTCTCCGCGGCCGACCAGACCCGGATGCGGCAGGCCCTCGCCTCGGCGCGGGACGCCGACATCCGCGCCGTCGTGATCAACAACGGCATCGGGGAGAGCCGCACCCGGGCGATGCTCGCCGACGTCGCCAAGCGCACCCGCAACGCCGACACCTACGTGGCCGTCTCGGCCGACGGGCAGCGGATCTCCGCGGTGTCCCGGACGCTGAACGCCTCGGAGATCAGCCGGCTCACCGGCCAGGGCACGGCCGGGGCGTCGGCTGCCGACCAGCTCGTCGGGTTCGTCGACCGGGCCGAGAGGCAGGCCGACGACCGGTCGCGCGGCGGCATGGTCGGGATGTTCGTGACGCTCGCCGTGCTGATCCTGATCGTCGCCGGGACGCTCGGCGTGTACCTGGTGGTCCGGCGGCGCACCCGGGAGCGCGAGGCCCGCGAGATGGCCGAGCTCAAGAAGGGCGTCGAGGAGGACGTCACGCTGCTCGGCGAGGACATCGCGCGCCTGGACCTCAACGTCCTGGACAAGGGGCTGGCCCCCGAGGTCCGCGACACCTACGAGAAGGCCATGAACTCCTACGACGCCGCCAAGCGGGCGACCGACCGGGCCGCCCGGCCCGAGGACATGCGGGCCGTCACCGAGGCGCTGGAGGACGGCCGCTACCACATGGCCGCGACGCGGGCGCGGCTGGCCGGGGAGCCGGTGCCCGAGCGCCGCGCCCCCTGCTTCTTCAACCCGCAGCACGGCCCCTCGGTGAAGGACGTGGTGTGGGCCCCGCCGGGCGGCGTGGCGCGGTCGGTCCCGGCCTGCGAGGCCGACGCGGAGCGGGTCATGAGCGGGCTGAGCCCCGACGTGCGGATGGTCCCCTACGGCGACGGGCGGCGCCCCTACTGGGACGCCGGGCCCGCCTACGCGCCCTACGCGGGCGGCTACTACGCCTCCTACGGCGGGATGGACCTGCTCAGCGGCCTGATGATCGGCACCATGATCGGCTCGATGATGACGCCCATGCACTACGGCGGCGGCTTCGGCGGGGACTACGGCGGTGGCGGCGACGTCGGCGGCGGCTGGGACTTCGGCGGCTCCGACTTCGGCGGCGGCGGCGACTTCGGCGGGTTCTGACCCGCACGGGAACACGAGAGGGTGAAGTCCTTCTGCCGGCAGAAGGACTTCACCCTCTTCCGTCAGTAGGCGTGCTCGGTCATCAGGCGGCGGGCCGCCTCGGTGATCGAGCCGGTCATCGACGGGTACACCGCGAACGTGTGGGCCACCTGGTCCACCGTCAGGTGCTGCTGGACCGCCATCGACACGCCCAGGATCAGCTCGCTGGCGCGCGGCGCGACGATCACGCCGCCCAGCACGATGCCGGTGGAGGGGCGGCAGAACAGCTTCACGAAGCCGTCCTCGAAGCCCTGCATCTTGGCGCGCGGGTTCGTGAACAGCGGCAGCATGACCGTGCGGGCGTTGACCTCGCCGGAGTCGATCATCTTCTGGCTGACGCCGACCGAGGCGACCTCGGGGTCGGTGAAGATGTTGGAGGACACCCAGCCGAGCTTGAGCGGCTGGACGGCCTCGCCGAGCGCGTGCCACATGGCGATGCGGCCCTGCATGGCGGCGACCGACGCCAGGTTCAGCACGCCGGTGCAGTCGCCCGCGGCGTAGATGTGCGGGACCGAGGTGCGCGACACCTTGTCGACGACGACCGTGCCCCACGACGACAGCTTGACCCCGGCCTTCTCCAGGCCGATGCCGCGGGTGTTGGGCACCATGCCGACGGTCATCAGGCAGTGCGAGCCCTCGACCTTGCGGCCGTCCTCCAGCGACACCACCACGCCGTCGCCGGTGTTCTCCACGGCGGAGGCGCGGGAGCGGGACATGACCTTCATGCCGCGCCGCATGAACACCTCCTGGAGCACGGCGGCGGCGTCGGCGTCCTCGGTGGGCAGGATCCGGTCGCGCGAGGAGACCAGCGTCACCTTCGAGCCGAGCGACAGGTACGCCCCGGCCAGCTCGGCGCCGGTCACACCGGACCCGACGACGACCAGCTCCTCGGGCAGCTCGGTCAGGTCGTACAGCTGGCGCCAGTCGAGGATGCGCTCGCCGTCGGGCTCGGCGCCGCGCAGGACGCGGGGCGTCGCGCCGGTCGCCAGCAGGATGATGTCGGCGCGGATGTGCCGGTCGCCGACCGCGACGACGTGCGGCTCCACCAACCGCGCCTCACCCCGGACGATCTTGACTTCCTCGTAGGCGAGGCGTTCGGCCACGTCGAACGACTGGGCGCGGGCCAGCTCCCGCACCCGCTTGTTGACGGTGGCCAGGTCCGCCTCCAGGCCGCCGACGATGCCGTCGGGGCCGCCGCTGAACCGCAGGCCCAGCGCCGCCGACTCGCTCATGACGGCCATGCGGGTGGAGGTCGCGATGAGGGTCTTGGAGGGCACGCAGTCGGTGAGCACGCACGCGCCACCGGGACCGTCGCGTTCCACCACGGTCACGTCGGCGCCGAGCTGCGCCGCCACGAGGGCGGCCTCGTAGCCGCCGGGGCCTCCTCCGATGATCACAATGCGCGTCACGTGTCCATTGTTTCTCATGGACGGGAGTGACCTGGACGCGGTGTCCCGTCGGGACCCGCCGGGTGCCGTACTCTTGGGCGGCGTGGCACTGTACGCGGCGTACGCCTCCAACATGGACCCCGAACAGATGGCGCTGCGGGCTCCGCACTCCCCCATGCGCGGAACCGGCTGGCTGGCCGGCTGGCGGCTGACGTTCGGCGGCCAGGACCGGCACTGGGAGGGCGCGCTCGCGACCGTCGTCGAGGACCGGTACGAGCAGGTCTTCGTGGTGCTCTACGACGTCCCGGCCTGGGACGAGAAGGAGCTGGACGCCTGGGAGGGCGCGGCCCTCGGCGTCTACCGCAAGATCCGGGTGCGGGTGCAGACCCTGGACGGGGACCAGCTCTGCTGGCTGTACGTCCTGGACGACTACGAGGGCGGACTGCCGTCGGCCCGCTACCTGGGGATCCTCGCCGACGCGGCCGAGGCGGCGGGCGCGCCGGACGACTACGTCAAGGATCTCCGCACCCGGCCCTGCGCGTCTCTGGGCGGCTGAACCCCCAGGTAGTGTCGGTGCCGTGAGCAACGACGCTTTTGCACTGGCCGAGGACGCCGCCAAGGAGCTGCGCGCCCGGGCCGGTTTCGACTCCTTCGACGTCGCCCTGGTGATGGGCTCAGGCTGGGTCCCGGCCGCCGACGCCCTGGGCGGGACGGTCACCGAGATCACGGTGACCGACCTGCCGGGCTTCGCGCCGCCCGCGGTCGCCGGGCACGCCGGGAAGATCCGCGTGGTCGAGGTCGGAGGCCGCCGCGCCCTGGTGTTCCTGGGCCGCACCCACCTGTACGAGGGCCGGGGCGTGGAGCCGGTGGTGCACGGCGTGCGGACCGCGCTGGCGGCGGGCGTCGGCACCGTGGTGCTGACCAACGCGGCCGGCGGGCTGCGCCCCGAGCACCAGAAGGTCGGCGACCCGGTGCTGATCTCCGACCACCTGAACCTGACCGGCGCGAACCCGCTGACCGGCGCGAACTTCCTGGACCTGACCGAGGCGTACTCGGGGCGGCTGCGGGCGCTGGCCAAGGAGGCCGACCCGACGCTGGGCGAGGGCGTGTACGCGGCGTTCCGCGGCCCGACGTACGAGACCCCGGCCGAGATCCGCATGCTGCGCACCATGGGCGCCGACATGATCGGCATGTCGACGGTGCTGGAGACCGTCGCGGCCCGCGAGGGCGGCGCGGAGGTGCTGGGCATCTCCCTGGTCACCAACATCGGGGCGGGGCTGACCGGCGAGCTGCTCGACCACGCCGAGGTCCTGGCGGCGGGCAAGGCCGCGGCGTCCCGGATGGGCACGCTGCTGGGCACCGTCCTGTCGAAGCTGTAGGGGCGCGCGATGAGCGACTTGCGCGACGCCGCGGCGGAGTGGCTGTCCCAGGACCCCGATCCCGACACGCGGGCCGAGCTGAAGGCGATCCTGAGCGCCGGGGACGACGCCGCGCTGGCGTCCCGGTTCGGGGCCCGGCTGGAGTTCGGGACCGCCGGGCTCCGCGGTGAGCTGGGCGCGGGCCCCAACCGGATGAACCGCGTGACCGTGATGCGCGCCGCCGCCGGGCTCGCCGCCCGGGTGCGGCGGGACGCGCCGGACGGCGGCGTGGTGATCGGGTACGACGCGCGGCACAAGTCCGAGCTGTTCGCCCGCGACACCGCCGCCGTGCTGACCGGCGCGGGGCTGCGGGCCTGGCTGCTGCCCCGGCCGCTGCCGACGCCGGTGACGGCGTTCCTGGTGCGCGAGCTGGGCGCGGCCGCGGGTGTGGTGGTGACCGCCAGCCACAACCCGCCGCGCGACAACGGCTACAAGGTCTACTGGAACGACGGCGCGCAGATCGTCCCGCCGGTGGACGCCGAGATCTCGGCCGCGATCGACGCGGTCGGGCGGGTGGACGAGCTGCCGCTCGGCGACGACTGGACCGTGCTGGGCGAGGACGCCGTGGAGGCGTACCTGGCGGCGCTGGGGGACCTGCCGCTGGGCGACGCGCGGGACGTGCGGATCGCCTACACGCCGATGCACGGGGTGGGGCGGGACGTGCTGCTGCGGGCGCTGGACCGGGCCGGGTTCCCCGCGCCCGCCGTGGTCGCCGAGCAGGCCGAGCCCGACCCGGACTTCCCGACGGTCGCGTTCCCCAACCCCGAGGAGCCGGGCGCGATGGACCTGGTGCTGGCGCTGGCCGCCGACACCGGGGCCGACCTGGTGATCGCCAACGACCCGGACGCCGACCGGTGCGCCCTCGCGGTCCCCACGGCCGACGGCTGGCGCCCGCTGACCGGCGACGAGGTCGGCGCGCTGCTGGCCGAGCACGTGCTGCGGCACACGAGCGGGGACGACCGGCTGGCGGTGACCACGATCGTGTCGTCGTCGCTGCTGCGGTCGGTCGCGGCGGCGCACGGGGTGCGGTTCGCCGAGTCGCTGACCGGCTTCAAGTGGATCATGAAGGCGGGGGCGGCCGGAGACCGGATGGTCTTCGGCTACGAGGAGGCCCTCGGCTACAGCGTCGGCGGGGACGCCGGGCTGCCCGTCCACGACAAGGACGGGATCGGGGCCGCGCTGGTGGCCGCCGCGCTGGCCGCCGAGGCCGGGCGGGACGGCCGGACGCTGGCCGACCTGCTGGACGAGCAGGCGCGCCGCCACGGCCTGCACGCCACCGCGCAGCTGTCGGTCCGGGTCCGGGACCTGCGGCTGATCTCCGACGCGATGGCGCGGCTGCGGTCGGCGCCGCCGGCCGAACTGGGCGGGCGCGCGGTGGCGTCCCTCGACGACCTGGCCGAGGGTGTGGACGGGCTGCCGCCCACCGACGGCCTGCGGTTCCGCCTGGCGGGCGACGAGGGCTCGGCCCGGGTCGTGATCCGCCCCTCGGGCACCGAGCCGAAGCTGAAGTGCTATCTGGAGGTCGTCCTGCCGGTGGGTGAGGGCGAGGACGTGGCGAACGTCCGCAAGGCCGCCCAGGCCGCCCTGGAGGCCCTCCGCAAGGACGTGGGCCGGGCGCTGGGCCTGGCCTGACGCGCGACGGGCCTGACGTGCGGCGCCGCCCGTTCCCCTCGGGGAGCGGGCGGCGTCCCCGTTCCCCGGCGCGGACTCAGAGCAGCCCGGCGACCACCGCGGCGGCGAACAGCACGCCGGGCACGGCCAGCGCCAGCACGGCGGGGAGGTTCCAGGCCAGCACGCCCGCGCCGGTCTCCCGCTCCCCCTCAGCCCTGGCCGCCGGGTTCCCGGAGCGGTTCCGGGGGCGGTGACGGTCGGCGACCTCGTTGAGCCGTTCCGCCGCGAAGCCCGCGGGCGTGCGGCCCCGCAGCGCCTCGGCCGGGACCTTCGGGTTCTCCTTGCGGGCGCGCGCCTCGGCGCGGGCACGGGCGCGCGGCGACGTCTGGAGCACCCACGCCCGCGTCTTCCGCTGCGCGCCGTCGGCGGCGACGTACCGGACCACGACGGCCTCGCGGCCCTCGATCTCCCGCACCGCCCCCCACGGGGCGCGCAGGTCGCGCAGCGGGTTGCGGACCGTGACCCCCGCCTCGTCGGCGACGATCGCGGGCCGCAGCCCCACCGTGTAGGCCACGCCGCAGCTCAGCAGCAGCGCCGCGGCCAGCGTCCCGGTCATCAGGTCGTAGCTGGTCCGGCCGGTGAACCCGAACGCCAGGTCCAGCAGGTTCAGCGCGGCGAACGCCAGCCACGCCCAGGCGACGACGCGGCCGGCGGTGGAGCGGATCTGCAACTGCGGGGTCATGACCCCAGATCTTGCCGTGTTCCCCGCCGTGGTCAGGCCACCGGGCGGGATCCGCGCCACTTGAGCTGCTCGAAGCCCGGCTTGATCACGCCGTTGATCAGCTCCAGCCGCTCGGAGAAGTCCAGGAAGGAGGACTTCATGGCGTTGACGGTGAACCAGCGCAGGTCGTCCCAGCCGTACCCGAACGCCTCCACCAGCTTGTGGAACTCCTCCGACAGGGAGGTGCCGCTCATCAGCCGGTTGTCGGTGTTGACGGTGACGCGGAAGTTCAGGCTGCGCAGCAGCCCGATCGGGTGCTCGGCGATCGACTTGGCCGCCCCGGTCTGGATGTTGGAGGTCGGGCACATCTCCAGCGGGATGCGCTTGTCGCGCACGTAGGCGGCCAGCCGCCCCAGCTTCGGCTTCCGCCCGTCGGCGACCGCGATGTCGTCGATGATCCGCACGCCGTGGCCGAGGCGGTCCGCGCCGCACCACTGGATGGCCTGCCAGATCGAGGGCAGCCCGAACGCCTCCCCGGCGTGGATGGTGAAGTGGGCGTTCTCCCGCTGGAGGTACTCGAACGCGTCCAGGTGGCGGGTGGGCGGGTACCCGGCCTCGGCGCCGGCGATGTCGAACCCGACCACGCCCGCGTCCCGGTACCGCACCGCCAGTTCGGCGATCTCCATGGAGCGCGCCTGGTGCCGCATCGCGGTGACGAGCGTGCCGACCTTGACGCCGTGGTCGCGCCCGCCCTTCTCGAACCCCTCCAGCACGGCCTCGACGACCTGCTCCAGGGTCAGCCCCTCCCGGGTGTGCAGCTCGGGCGCGTACCGCACCTCCGCGTACACGACGCCGTCCTTCGCCAGGTCCTCGGCGGCCTCGTAGGCGACCCGGGCCAGGGCCTCGCGGGTCTGCATGACCCCGACGGTGTGGGAGAACGTCTCCAGGTAGCGTTCCAGGGAGCCCGAGTTGGACATCTCCGCGAACCAGGTGCCCAGGCTGTCGGGATCGGTGGTGGGCAGGCCGTCGTACCCGCTCTCGCGGGCGAGCTCGACGATGGTCGCGGGCCGCAGCCCTCCGTCAAGGTGGTCGTGCAGCAGCACCTTGGGTGCGCGCCGGATGTCTTCGAGAGTCGGGCGTTCGTCCATCTTTAGAATTTACCGGAGGAACCAGCCGCCCTTCCCTGTCACAACCTGCCATGTTCCCCCATTGCCGGGGAAAATTCAGAGGTCCTCCAGCTCCCGGTAACGGGCGGCGGCGCGGTCCAGGTCCGGGCCGGAGTGCCACAGGTCGGCGGGGTCGTCGGGCATGAGGGCGTCGCGGACGGCGTCCTGGACCGGGTAGGAGACCTTCGCCTTCAGTTTCGTGCCGTCCGGCCCCTCGAACAGGGCGTGGATCTCGGCGGGGTAGGCGTCGACGACCTCCCGTGGGGTGCCCACGAAGTAGGGGTACTTGAAGAGGATCTCGGCGGCGTCCACCACGGTGAATCCGGCTCGGTCGGCCAGGTCGTGGGCCAGGGACGCGGGGAACGTGAGGGGGCCGTGGTCGTTCAGCAGCTCTCGGAACGCCGCGATCCGTTCCGTTCCGCCCCAGCCCTGGGTGTCGGGGAGGCGCCGCCGCTGCCAGCCGGGCAGGTTCAGGGGCGCGAAGTCGCCGGTGGGCGAGTGCTCCAGGACGTAGCACTCCCGGTTGGGGTGGCCCTGGTAGCCGAGGATCAGCGCCGCGCCGGAGGGGGTGCGCCACAGCTCGCCCTTGACGTCCTGGCGGTCGCCGGTGAGCGAGGTCAGGTAGTGGACGCGCCACCGGCCGTCGCCGTCGCCGAGCGGGGTGTTGCCCCAGGCGGCGAGCTCGTCCAGCAGTCGCTCGCGGGTGTAGCGGGGCGTCCAGGCACGGGCCGCCTCGATCGCCTGGCCGCCGAGCGTGCCGAACGCGATCCACAGGCCGCCCGCGAGCCGGGGTACCTCCACCCGGCCCAGCGGGTGGACCTGGGCCGCGTCCGAGCGGCTCGCGGCCTCCTGGAGGATCTCCGCGACGCGGCGCAGCGCAGCGAGCTTCCCGGTCTGCCCGCCGACCGGCAGCCGGGGATGGGTGCGCAGCCATGCGGGAACGCCGTCCGGTCGTGGCAGGCCGAGGGCGGCCGTCAGGCGCAGGGCGGCGTACAGGCAGGTCGCGGCGGTGCGGGCGGTGGCGGCGATCCCGTCGCGGAGCGGCCGTTCGACGACGTCGGGCATGATCTCGTCCAGTGCCTCCGCCACGGCGGCCGGTCCCGCCAGGGCGGCGTCCAGGAGGCGTTCGGCCTGGTCGCGGGTGGTCCGGCGGAGGGCCTGGGACCCGTACACGTCCACCGGGGTCATCCGGGCGTACCAGCCGGGCGGGAACGTCAGGGGCTGCTCGCCGTCGCGTTCGTGCGACGAGGCCGCCTCGAACGGCGGGTGGAACACGCGCGCCGTCACCGTCCCGTCGGGCGCGGTGAAGGTGATCCGGCCGCGCGCGTAGGCGATCCGGGTCGGGCCGTTCGCGCCGGGGAGCGTCACCTCCGCCTCCGGCGGGCAGTCGGGGTGGCGGTCCGCGGTCGCCGGGTCCAGCGTCACCAGGCAGATCCGGCCCTCGTGGCCGACCACCCGGAACGTCCGCCAGCCGTCCCCCACGCGCTCGGTGAGGAAGAACCCCTCGTCGCCGTCGTACCAGAGCGCCTGGTCGCCGCGCGTGCCGACGGTCCGCGCGTCCGCCAGGATCCCCTCGGGGGTGTAGACCGTCGCGAACGAGTCGCCGATGCTCGCGGTCAGGTGGCCGCCGTTCTGGATCATCCGGGGTTTCCAGCGCAGAATGTGCGGCGGCACGTACGGGTAGTGGAGTTCGGCGGGGATCCCGCCGCTCAGGGCCGCCCGCAGGACCTCCACGGGGGAGGCGGGGGCGGGGCGGGGGGCGTCGGGCTCCAGGCCGTAGTAGCCGTGGGCGGCGAGCGGGGCGAGGCGGGACAGACCGTGCGCCAGGTCGGGCAGCGAACCCGACGCGACCTCGGCGGTCCAGCGTTCGACCAGTTCGAGGAGCAGGGCGCGCAGGTCGGTGTTGCCGTGGATGCGGCGCAGGGTGGCGCGGTAGTCGACGTTGGAGTAGTGGCCGAGGTCGGTGACGGCGCGCTCCAGCTCCGCGGCGGTCTGGTTCCGGTGCCGAGGGTCGGACAGCCGCTCGCCGATCCGGGCCAGGGCCTCGTCGTCGCTCCACCAGCGCGGCAGTGTCCTGATGGTGCCGGGCCGCAGGATCTCGGGCATCGGCCAGGTCACCAGCGGGTCGATGGCCGGGTCGAGGGAGGGCTCGGGGCGCGGCAGCGTCCCGGCCCGGCCGGTGAGCTGGAGCGCCAGCGACGCCGGGCAGCGCCGGACGTGGGTGAAGAACCACTCGGCGGGCAGGCGGGCACCGGCGTCGACGGCGGCCAGCGTCCACAGCCACATCACGCGGATCCGCTCGGCCGTTTCGGGGTCGTCGGGCTGCGGCTCGGCGGCGACCAGCAGGTCGACGAGGCTGTCGTCGCGGCCGGCGACACGGACGAGGGGCTCCCCGGCGGCGTCCCAGACGGCGTGCGAGGCGCGGACGAGGGCCCCGGTGCGCAGCAGGCGTTCGGCGAGGGAGTCCTCGGCGTCCACCTTCTTGATCTTGGCGGCCTTGGCGAGGGTGCGCGCGTCCGGGAAGATCCGCGCGTAGGGAACGCGGCCGACGGCGAACGCGGCGTCCAGGATCTCGTTGAAGCGCTCGTAGGACACGCGGGGCGGAAGCTCGGGGGCCATGAGCTTCACCAGGTCGCGGTACATCACCGGCGCGACCACCCCGAGCGGCGCGAACTCCAGGAACACCGCGTGCAGGCGGTCCAGGTCGACCAGCTCGGGATGCTTCTTCTCGACCTTGCGGGCCTGGGTGAAGAACGCCGTCGCCAGCTCGTCCTCCCCCGCCGCGTGGAAGACGCGGCACGCCTCCTCGTAGAAGGGCGGCAGGTCGGCGGCGGGCAGCGGCCTGGCCAGCCGGTTCACCGCGCTCCTGGCCCTGCGGGGGTCGGCGGCGGCGGTCGCCGCCAGCGCGGCCAGTTCCGGGTGGGGGGTCATGCGTTCTCCGTCGGTTCTCGGTAGCGGGCGGCGGCGCGGGCCACGTCCGGGCCCCGGTCCCACAGGTCGGCGGGGTCGTCGGGCATGAGGGCCCGGAGCAGGGCGCGTTCGGTGTCGGCCGGGAGGCCGCCCCAGGACCCCTCGTCGTCCGGGGCGGTGTAGAACACGCGGATCTCCTCGGGGAAGACGTCGATCGGCTCCGGGAACGTCTCGTAGTGCCGGAGGTGGCCGAAGCAGACCTCGGCGGCCGCCAGGGGCCACAGCCCGGTGCGTTCGGCCAGGTCATGGGCGAGGGACGGCGGGAACGCGATCGGGCCACGCCCGGCCAGCAGCCGCCGGAACCCCACCACCCACTCCGCGCCGCCCGAACGCCACGCCGGGTCGGCGCGGACCCGTTCCCAGCCGGGCGGCTCGAAGGGCGTGAAGCGGCCGTCCGGGGAGTACTCCAGCAGGCGCACCTCCCCGTGCGGGGGGTTGCGGTGCTCCAGGGCCAGTGCCGCGCCGGAAGGGGTGCGCCACAGGTCGCCCACCGCGTTCGGGCGCTGTCCCGTCGCGTCGGTCCCGCGCAGGACCACCGCGCGCCAGCGCCCGTCACCGGCGCCGACCGGCGCGCTCACCACCGCCGCCATCTCGTCCAGCAGGGTCATGCGGACGTGGGCGGGCGTCCAGGCGCGGGCGGCCTCGAACGCCCGGTCGGCCACGGATCCGAACGTCCGGTCGACCACCGGCTGGAACGGCGCCGCCGGGCCGGGCACGTCCGCGGTCCCCAGCAGACGGCCCCGTTCGGTTCCCGGCTCGTCGGCCGCCCGGCGCAGGATCTCCGACAGCCGGCGCAGCGCCACGGCCCGCGCGGTGTGGCGGCCGGGCGGCAGATCCGGGCGGAACCGCAGGTCGGGCGGGGTTCCCGGGGGTAGCGGCGTGCCCAACCGCGCCGACAGCCGCGCGACGTCGGGCAGGCAGCGGGCGGCGTCGAGGGCGACGGCGGCGACGCCGCCGCGCAGCGCCCGGTGGGACACGTCCGGCATGAGGCGGTCCAGGGCCTCCGTCACGGCCAGCCGGCCGGTCAGGGCGGCGTCGAGGAGGCGTTCGGCCTGCTCGCGGGTGGTGCGGCGGAGGGCGTGGGAGCCGCGGACGTCCGTGAACCCCATCCGGGCCCACCAGTCGGGCGGGTAGACGCTCATCGGCGCGGCGCCGCCGTCGTGGGGCGGCGGGAAGGAGAGCCGGGCGGTCACGGTGCCGTCCGGCGCGGTGAACGTGATCCAGCCCCGCGCGTAGGCGATCCGGGTCGGGCCGTCCGCGCCGGGGAACGTCACCTCGGCCTCGTTCGGGAAGTCCGGCAGGCGGCCCGCCGTGGCGGGGTCCAGCGTCAGCAGCAGGTCGTCGCCGTACTCGCCGTCCACGCGGTAGGTGCGCCAGCCGTCGCCGCACCGCTCGGTCAGGAGGAGCCCGGTCCCGTCGTGCCAGAGTGCGCGTTCGTTGCGGCGGCCTCCCGGCACGTGGAGGTGGTGCAGCCGCCGGTCCCGCGTGAACACCTGGGCCTGGCCGCCGCGCTGCCAGGTCAGGTGGTCGCCGTGCTGGACCACGCGGGTTCCCGCGCCCATGCCGCGCGGGTCGCCCGGCGGGAAGCCCAGTTCGGCGAGGACGCCGCCGCGCAGGGCCCTCCGCAGCGCCCCCGCCGGGTCGGGGGCGGGCCGCCGCGCGCCGGGGTCCAGGTCGAAGTAGCCGTACTCGGCGGCCTTCGCGAGCCGGAACAGGCCCCACGCCATGTCGGGAAGGGAGCCGGACTCCGCCCGGCCCGTCCAGTCCGCGACGAGTTCGCGCAGCAGGGCGCGGGTGGGGGCGTGGTCCCAGACGCGGCGCAGCCGCCGGAAGGGGTCGTACGCGATGCTGAGATCGAGCTCCGCCACGTACAGGTCCAGCTGCCGGGTGACCAGGTCGCGTTCGCCGGGGTCGGCGAGCAGTTCCCCGGTGATCCCGGCCAGGGCGGCGTCGTCCCCGTGCCAGTCGGGCCGCGCGGGGTACGCGCCCGGGTCGGGGAGCACGGTCATGGCCGACGGCAGCAGCGGGTCGGCGTCCGGCGCGACGGTGGCGGGCGCGGCCGGCAGCGCGTCCCCGGCCTGCTCGACGAGCCGGAACAGGATCGGGGCGGGGCAGCGGCGACCGGCGGAGGCGAACCACCCGGCGCTCAGCCCGGCCCCGGCCCCGGCGTCCGCGAGCGCCGCCAGCCAGGTCACCCGGACCCGCTCGGCCGCCTCCGGGTCGCCGGCGGCGTCCGGCCG
>NZ_BCQR01000121.1 GCF_001552175.1 Actinomadura kijaniata NBRC 14229 | reverse complement strand
GTCGGCCAGCGGCCGGTCCGGCCGGGGCGGCGCCCACCAGCGGCCGGTGCGGGCCGTCCGGCCGTCGGCGTCGACGGTGAGGTGGTGGCCGGGTTCGACGCCGTGGACGCCGCGCCACACCGGCGCGACGCCGACCGGGTGCGGCACCGGCCACAGCAGCCGGGCGGCGAGCCGGGTCTCGTCGAGGTCGGCCCCGGCCAGCTCCGCCAGGACGTCGGCACGGTCGGCCGCGACCGTGACGCCGTCCACGCGGGCGTGGAAGACCAGCCGCAGCCCCGAGGCGCTGCCCTGCACGCGCAGCCGGCCTCCGAGCGCCGCCACCAGGTGGAAGGAGCCGGGCAGCGAACGGGCCAGCCGGGACAGGTCCGACAGGCCGGTCAGGCGGGCGGCCCGCCGGGTGAGGCGGTCGGGATCGACCGCGCACTGCCCCACCACCGCCAGGCTGACGTCCCCGGCGCGGACCGCGGTGACCTCGCCGTCGGCCCAGGAGCCGACCAGCCAGGGACGGCCCGAGGGGTACGGAACGGTGCGCGGGGTCGGCGCGTCCAGTCGCCGGGCCACGGCGAGCGCGGCCTCGCGGTCGGGAAGGACCGCGAAGAACGTCTCGCCGTGGCCCGGCCTCTCGCTGTGATCAGCCATCAGAGGTGATCAGTTCCCGGTCGTCAGTTCTTCGACAGGATGAGCCGGTCGTTGCCGGAGAAGCGCAGCAGGCCGGTGCGCTTCCGGAAGGAGCCGGCCGCCGTCAGGGACGGGGTCTCGTACCGCTTCATCGTGACGTCCTTTCTCGGGTTCCTGCGATGTGTGGGCAATGGTTCGGGATCCCTTTCCGGCGCCGCCCACGAACGAATCGTTACCCGCCCGAAAGAGCATTACCACCCCCTTCGGTTTTGTGCACCATTTGAAACACGACAAATGTTCGCATCCTACTTTAAAAGTGTTACAAACCACCCGATAACTCTGCGGATCACTGACCCGTTCCGCCATGCCACATCCACTTCGAGGTGACAAACGACTCGCCATGCCGCAACCCCTCACCGCCCGAAACCCGGGCGATGGAGAAAGGGAGATCCGGCCGACGAATCCCCCGTGAACGATCGCGATCAGGAAATGGTCCACAGGTGGACTCCCCAAAAATCCCGTGGAGGGAACCAAGCGCGGCGGCGTCCCGCTGAATGGGTTTCGGTCGACGTCCCCCGCGTTTACATTCCCACCTGACAGGTGTCCGGTCGGCACTCACCGCACGCGGGAGCGGACGGGCCGACCGTCCAGCTCAGCGCCCCACGAGTGGCGATCACGGGTGTCGGCTCCGCCGCCCCTCCAAGGTCACCCACAGACCCGGAGTCGCCCTTATCGCCACCCTCGCCCTCTTTCAAAGAAAGGCACCATGGGACTGATCGGAGATTATTGGCAGGGCCGGGAAATCTTCTCCCGAGTCCAGATCGGCCACCCTTGCCGGTGGCATCTCAAGAGCGCCGAGCGCCTGCGGGCCTTGAGGCCAAGGCGCCGCGCCACCAGAAGGGCCGTCTGCTTCATTTCCGGTGCGGCGGCGAGCAACATCGCCGGGGAGCGACGGCCACCCCTCGCCCGGGACCATTCGGCAACAGCGTGTCGCGCCGGATCCGAGCCAAAAACGTTCCCCATAAGCACGTCATGCCAGAGCGGGGAAACGATGACGAGAAGTGCGCTCGATCTCTTTGAGAAGTACCGCCGAGGCGCGAGGCCGCATCGCGGCCCGGCTCGGGGTACCCCGCCTCGCGCGGCCAGGCGGCCCCGGCCGCCGGCGGCATGATCGGACCCGGCGAACGTTGGGGCCGCCATCAATTATCGCTCCACCCCTACCGGTCCGGCCGGGGCGGTGTTAACGTTGGCGCATCCAATGTTGGCAACCCCAACGAAATGAGGAGCCATGACCGAGCCGACCCCGCTGACGGACCGCGCCGAGATCACCGACCTGCTGACCCGCATGAACCGCTGGCTGGACGACCACCGGTTCAGCTGGCGGGACGACCGCCGCTACGCCGGCGTCGACCGCTTCTACACCCCCGACGTCGTCCTGCGCAGCCCGCGCGGCGCGGCACACGGCCTCACCGAACTGGTCGACTACCTGCGCCGCGTCAGCGACGACGCCGACCACAGCCAGCACGTGACCTCCGACGTGCTCATCGACCTGGACGGGGACAAGGCGGAGGTCACCGCCTACGGCGTCGTGTACTCCCACCGCCCCGACGACGGCCTGGTCCGCACCGCCGGCCTGCGCGCGGCCTACACCACCGTGCGCACCCCCGACGGCTGGCGCCTGTCCGGAATCGAGATGCCCCCCCTGTGGCGCAGCGCCGCCTGAGGCGGCGCCACGGGCGTCGGCGTTCGCTCAGCAGCGGGCGTCGAAGCGTCGGCGCAGCGGCTCGTGGTCGTGTCCGGGCAGGATCTCCGGAAGAACGCTGAGCATCCGCTCCAGGCCCGCGACGGTGTGGGGGTTCACCTCGCGCCGCAGGTTCACGTCGCGAAGGGGTACTGCCGTCCGTGGGCGCCCACGGACGGCAGTACCCCTTCGAGGTAACCGGCGTAGCCGACGTCCAGCCGTTCGAGCCGGTGCTCACCGGCGTCGAAATACCAGATCTCCGCGTCCGCCCCGGCCCGTCAGCGGTCGTTCGCGAAGGCGACGTAACCGCCGTTGCTGTCCATGCCGATCACCGCGTCGCCCCCCTTTCCGATCTTCGGGGCGGGCGGCGGAGGCGACTGCGGCGGCGCCGGCCGGTAACGGCACGGAACGACCCGTCCGGTGACCAGGAAGGTGCCGGTGGAGGTCGCGGAACCGACGCGCCGGCGGTTCTGGTCGAACGCGCCGCCGGTGGTCAGCGTCCAGACCATGAACTGGCCCGGCTTGAACCGGCCCGGATTGATCGTCATCTGCCAGCCTCCGTCCGGCCGCGGCAGGTCCCTCGGCAGGGTGTAGAGACCGCCCGGCATCTCGTACACGTTGGGCGGCAGGGTCACCGTCCTGGCATGGGGCTGCGGGCACACCTGGCCCTCCGGGATAGAGAACACGACCGCCGGGACGCCCAGCGAGCGCAGCTCGCGCGAGAGCGCGTCGGCGTTCCGCGAGTTCAGGATCTCTTCGGTGACCTTGACGGTGACCAGGCCGGACGCGTCCCGGGTCACCGCGTAGGCGGGCTGGGCGCCCCCCGGCCAGGCCAGCACCCCGGCGGCGGTCGCGCACGTCACCCCGGCGGCGGCCCACACCGACCGCCGACGGGCCCGCCCCTGGCGGCGCGGCGGCCGGACCGCCGACGCGCGCGCGTCCCGTTCCGTCCTGGCGACGACCGCCGCGGTCAGCTCGGCAAGCCGTCGTTCCTGGTAACCCGCGAGCGGGGTGTCGTCGGTGGAGGTGCTGCTCATGGGGAGACTCCCTTCATCACGGGGGACGGCAGGTCGGTGGTCGGCCGGGCGGGTTCCTCCCGGCCCTGCGGGGTGGCGTCCTTCAGCCGCTTCCGGGCCCGGTGCAGCCGGACCCGGGCGGTGCCGTCGCGGACGCCCAGCGCCGCGGCCGCCTCGGCCAGCGTCAGGCCGTCCAGGTCGACGAGCTCGACGACACCGCGCAGCCGCCGCGGCAGCACGGCCAGCCGCGCGTGGAGCGTCCGGGCCGCCCGCTCGGCGTCGATCTGCTCCTCCAACCGGGCGATGTCGTCACCGTCCAGATGGCGGCGGCCGCCCGCCCGCCGCGCCTTGTCGAGCTCACCGGCGTGGCGCCGCCACTCGGCGGCCACCACGTTCCGGGCGATGCCCAGCAGCCACGCCCGCGGGCTCCCCCGGCCGGTCCGGTACCGCTCGGCCGCGTCGATCGCGGCCAGGAACACCTCGGTGGTCAGATCGTCGACCGTGTGCGGGTCGGCGACCCGGCGCGCCACGAAGCGGGTCACGTCCGCGACGTACCGCCGGTAGAACACCTCCAGCGCCGCCGGATCGCGCCCGATCGCGGTGACATCCTCCGGATCCGCGTCCGGGGACGGCTTCGTCTCTCCCATCCAGTGGCCTCCCGCCCTGTGCTGTTTGCACTTCTTGGCACGGGCGGCTCCGCGCGTTACATCACAGGGTCCCACCGGCCGGGATGGTGCCTGGAGGCCAGTCGCGGTGGTCGGAGATGGCCCCGTGGGCTCTGGTCCGGCGTCCGCCGCGGGAGCCAGACTCCTCGGCGGTGCGGTCGCCGGCCGCACGCTCCCCGGCCCTTCGAGAAGAGAACACCCTCATGCGTCGAACGCTCACCCTCTCCGCCGCCGGCCTGTTCGCCGCGGCGTCGCTCGCCACCGCCGCCCCGGCCCAGGCCGCGGCCCCCGTCCCGGCCCAGGCCGCGACCCCGGTCCCGGCCCCGGTCTCGGCCGCGGCCGACGGCTGGACCAAGTGGAAGAGCGGCAAGATCAAGAAGCCGGTCCGCGGTGCCGCCGTCAAGTGGCGGTACCGCACGCGCTGGGAGATGGGCGAGAAGCAGCTCCAGATCCGCTACGAGCTCACCGACACCGCGAGCGACAAGCGCCACCCCGTCGCGATCGTCACCTGGAAGACCTGGGAGGGCGTCGAGAACTCCTTCAACATCAGCGGGGCCCACAAGAAGACGAAGGTCTACTGGTGGAAGGGGACGCCCCGGTCGATCAAGGTCAGGGCGTGCGTGAAGGGCACCGTCTGGGGCTCCACGTGCGACAAGAAGGACACCCCGGTCTACGACCGCAAGTGGAAGTAGCCGGCGTCCCGTCACGCCGCACGTGACGGGAGCCCGGTCGGGACATGGGGGCGATCAGGCGGAACGCCCCGGGAGCGGATCGGGAGCGGATCGGGGTGGGCCGTGCCCGCGGGGTGGTCCTTCGCGAGCACGGCCCGGCTCAGGAGCCCGCGCCCCCGGCCCCCCGGCGCGCCTCGACTCCGCCCGGTGGACCTCGAGGGTCACGGTGTCCGTCCCCGCCGGGGACGGCGGGCCGGGCGCGCGGCGGCGCGGCCGCGCGGCCCCGGCGCCGTGACCGGTCCTTCCGAGGGAGGAACGGGCCGCGCCCGCGAGGGCGAGGCGCGGCCCGTGACGGCGGTGTCCTACGGCAGCCTGGTGTAGGGCATCTGGCCGATGTACTCGTTGAAGACCATCTGGCTCTGGCCCGCCGCGGCGGGCACCCCGGCCTGGCCGTTCACGATGTGGTTGACCAGGCCCACGTTGAGGGCGCAGCCCTTGGCGCCCGGCACCGCGAAGGTGTTGTCCACGTGCGTCGCCGAACGGATCACGAACGGGTCCCGCTGGATGATCGTCGGCGTCTTGCCGGTGATCGGCGGGGTCGGCGCCGGCGGGGCGGTCGTGCCGGTCGTCAGGTTCAGCACGATCGGGTTGGTGCTGTTGCCGATCAGGCAGGCGCCGCCCAGGAACGGGTTGGTCAGGCGGATCTGGAGGCCCAGCTTGATCGGGAACCCGAGCCCGGTCGGCTGGTCGAAGACGCCCGCGTACTCGGGCTTGGCGTACACGGCCGTCAGGATCGGGTCGCCGAAGATGCCGGGCCGCACCACCATCTTCTCGGAGTGCATCTTGCCGAAGATGGCCGTGTAGGTGTCGGTCTCGGGGTCGAGCGCGTTGGCGAAGGTCATCCGGACCGGCGAGGTGAGCTGCTGGTCGAACTTGCCGAGCTTGAACTGACCGCTGGTCACCACGACCTCGAAGCAGGTCGAGCCGAGTCTGGCGTACTTGGTGGGCAGCGTCGGACAGTCCTTGAAGTCGAACGCCGGCACCGGATCGGCGGCCCGCTGCGCGGGCGCGGCGGGTTTCGCCGGGGCGGCCTGCGCGGCGGTGGCGCCCGTCAGCGCCAGGGCGACCCCTGCCGCGGGTACGAGGGTTCGCGCGGCCCATCCGGCCTGGGAGAGTTTCTTCACGGTTTTCCCTTTCAGCTCACTGTTCACGTTTCCGGCGGAGACGTGACATCTGGACAGAGAATCCGGCTCATCCCCGCGTGAGGCTCGGACGAAGGTGACATCCACCGCTAGGGGCTGGTGATCTTCTGCGGCGGGCTCATTTCGAGGTCCCCGCTCGTGGCCGGCAGGTAGTCCTCCGGGCCGAAGCCCGGAACTCCGGAAGGGCAGTCGGTCTTCGGGGTGATGCCGACGTTCCCGGAGCCGGCGAAGACGACGCCCTTGATGTCCTTCGGCGCACTCGCGAGATAGCTGCCGAAGACCTCCATCGGGCGCTCGGTCTCGGTGTCCTCGAAGTTGGGCTCGTTGCCGAACCGCAGTTCGCAGCGCCTGCCGTCGACGGTCGCGACGGCGCTGATGACGAGCCCGCCGAACCGGACGGACATCGTCCCGTCGGTCATGACGTTGTTGACGCTGACGTTGACGGTCGAGTCCGAGGAGACCTTCACGGGGGTCTCCCCCGAAGGGGTCGTCAGCTTGCAGCCCTGGAAGCTCGCCCCCTTCGCCGTGGCGAAGAAGAAGCGCTGCTGCCAGCGTCCCGCCTTGAAGGTGGGCCTCAGGCTCCAGGAGTCACACGTGATGCTGCTGGTCATGTCGGCCGAGGAGATGGCGAACGACTTCGCGGTGATGGCCACCCTGCCGCCGGGGCTGATGGTCAGGGTCTGCGGCTCGTCCGCCTCGCCGCACAGCTGCGGGTTCCGGGCGCTGCACCACCGTCCGGTCTCCAGGCGCACCTGGTTGCCGCTCCCGGAGATGCTGGCGGTGAGCAGCGGGCTGAGGTCCTCTCCCACGCCGCATCCGGTGAAGTCGGGGACCGTGACCTCTCCGGTGAAGGTGCTTCCCGAGGTGATGAAGACCCGGCCCGTCCTGACGTTGCCCAGGAAGGAGTAGATCTTCAGCGGTGTCGGTCCCGTTCCGCATCTCGGGCCGAGCGGGAGCCGTACGCCGTTGACGTCCACGCCACCGACGCGCATGGCGACGTAGGACCTGCCCCACGCCTCGTCGTCGCGTGGGCTTCCGATCTGGCCGTTGGTGGCCACCGCGTTACGGAGGTTGCCGGTGACGGGGTACGGGCGCCCGTTCGCGTCCCGGCCCGGTGGCCGGACCTGCTCCACGTGGGCGACCGCCCGGGTGGGCATGAACCCGAAGCCGAGCATCGAGGCGGTGGAGGGGACCGCGTGGGTCGTGAAGTAGCTGTACTGCTCCGAGTAGTTGACGGACCGCTCGGGGTCGGCGTTCCGCACCCCCTTGACGCCGCGCCTGAGCAGGGTCTGCGCGCCGATGGGGGTGGCGGCGCCCAGCTTCCGGACGTTGGCGAACCCCGCCGCCCTGATGCAGTACGGAAGGTTGCGCGGCGCGTCGAACGTCTCCCACCTGCCCGGCGGAGGAGGCGGCTTCCTGAACACCTCCCGCAGGTACGGGTGCTCGTTGAGCGCGTGGTCCGGGTCCGTCCCGGGGGCGGGGATCTCCCGGCAGTCCACGTTGGTCGCGGGGGTCGTGTTCTCATCGGCCCGCGGGGAACGGCGTGGCGACGGGGCCGCGTCCGCGCGGACGTGGATCCGGCCGAGCGTCGCGGGCTTCTCCGGGGCGCAGCGGATCGCCTGGCGCCGGCCCGCCGTCCCGCCGTCGGTGAGGGAGAGGACCAGCTCGCCCGCGGCCAGCGTCACCGTCCCCGGAGAGTCCGGGACGAGCGACGGGGCCTTCACCTTTCCGGTCATCTTCACCGGCCGCCGCTCCCGCTCGTCCCCCTCCGGGAGGACCCGGTCGCCCGAGACGGGGAAGGGCGGCCAGGACAGGTCGGCGGAGCGCGCGCCCTGCACGACGCTCACGCCGAGAAGGGCGGTTCCGGAGACCGGAACGCCCACGGCGCCCGCGGGGGGGTCACCCGCCGTCTCCCCCAGGAAGTCCCGCACCGCGTCGCCGGGAATCGTGAGCGCCACCGCCACGTCGCCGATCCTGATCTGCTGGCCGGTCCGGCCGGGCCCCACCTTCGCCGCCGCCACCTCGACGCCGATCCGGTGCGTGCCGACCGAGGTGATGCACAGGTACGGCACGTCCGCCCCGATGTCCGCGAGAGCGGGCGGGATACCGGCGGTCAGGCCGGCGAGGGTCACGCTTCCGGTGACCACCGCCGTCCAACCGGCGCGGCGAGGCGTCCATCGCATATCAGTCGTTTCCTTTACGGCCGTGGGGACCGCCCCGCGCGGGAGCGGGGCGGTCCGGGTCAGGGGGTGGGTCCCCCGCGGGTCACGGGCTGGTGACGGTGAGGATCGGGCTGATCTTGTACTTGCCGGACAGCGTGATCGGGTCGCCGGCGTTGATCAGGGTGGGGTCGCAGTCGGCGTCCACGGTGGCGACCCGCAGGTTGCCGCCGCTCACCGAGAGCACGCCGGTGGAGTTGGTGTAGGTGCCGCTGATCGTGCCGGGGCCGCCGCTGGGCCCGGTGATGGTGGCGTCACATTCGTCGCTGCCGTGGATCGTGGCCTTGACGCCGGTGAGCGTGCCGGTGGTCACGCCCGCCGAGTAGCTGGTGCCGTTGAACTTCCACGGCAGACCGGTCGCGGTCACCTGCACGACGATGCCGGCGGGGCCGCTGCACCAGCCGTTCGGGTTGGTCGGCGTGGAGAACGCGACGCTGTTGAGTGAGGCCAGGCCCGTCCCGGACAGGCCGGTCCCGTTCACGGCCGTGCCCGAGGCGGTCGACTTGGAGCAGTTGACGGTCGCCCCGGTGGCCGTGTCCTTGGCGATGAGGCTGGTGGTGTTGGTGCCGGTGATGCTGGTGCCGCCGCTGACGGTCCAGGTGGCGGCCCAGGCGGGGGTGCTGGTGACGCCGAGCGCGACGACGGTGGCGGCACCGGCGGTGAGGACGTTACGGGTCAGCTTTCGCATGTCAGTTCTGTTTCCCTTCCCGGGGTGGTTTCTGTGTCTAGTAGGGACACTGACCGTGCGATTCGAGCAGGGGCGACTCCTCCGAAGTCTGGGGGTGTGACGGGACCTCGCCGAAAGCGTCCCAACGGGTTCTTCCGGCTCCAGGACCACCCTGTCCCGTCGTGTCGTCTAGACGGACGATATGCTGTCGGTCACACCAGATCAATGGTGTGGACCGGGCAATTTCCGCCATTTTTCAAGCATGCTCGTTTTTGTCATTCGATTAGCCTTTGATCTTCGCTCGACTGTCATCGGAAGACAAATGCCGGCCGCCCCTTGTCATGGATCACCACCATGCCGAAGGCTGGTCACCGCCCGTTTCGGTGAAACCTCGCACCCGCCTGTCACGGAGAGCTCGTCGCCCGGGTTCAGCAGCGTCGGGATGCAATCCTCCGCCCCCGCCGACCGTCGCCGGACACCAGTCGTTCGCGGCGACGGCCACACCGATCAGTGCGTGGTCGGGAACGGGCTCCGGGTCGGCTTGCGCATTCTCGGGACTTTCCGTTCACTGTGCGTTTCCGAGGGTGTCGATTTCGGTGATCTTCCATTTGCCGTCGACGAGGATCGCGTCCACCGCGAAGACGGCCGCCGAATACGCGGTCTTTCCCTTGTCGGTGCGGGTGTTGCGCTGGTCGGCGAAGACCAGGAGGCGGGCCCGGTCCTTGGACAGGGTCTTCACGGCCGACTCGGTGACCGTGGTGGTGAGGATCTGCCTCTGCTGCGGCGCCTGCTGCCGGACCAGGGCGAACATCTGGTTGTACTGCTGGACCGCCTTGCCGGTCAGCAGCTCCTGGGCGGCCTTCTCGGTCTTGGCCACATCGGCGTAGTTGTAGGAGAACGCCGTGTTCACCGCGTTGGTGATCTGGCCCTTGACCTCGCTGGTGCGGGCGTTGTCGCTGAGCGCGCCGTTCCGCGCCGACGGGCTGCCGGTCAGGTCGCTCGCCCGCGCCGCCGACCAGGCCGCCGTTCCGCCGAGGGCGACGGTCAGGGCTCCGAGGAACGCCACCAGACGCATGCGGGTGATCTTCTTTTTCATCGTCGTCCCCCGTTCAGCCCGTCGCCCCGGAGGGGGCCTGGCCCAGCGACGACAGCTTCCAGCCCGCCGCGGTGCGGGTGAGCTGTCCGGTCAGGCGGCGGGTCTGGATCGCGGGCCTGCCGTCGGCGGCGGTGATGGTGATCCGGACGGCGACGGCCACGCTCGCCTTGCCCGCGTGGGCGTCCAGCTCGGTGAGGCCCGATTCGAGGATCTTGGCGGTGCTCGTCGTCCTCGCCTTCTCCACGTCCTGCTTGAGGCGGTCGCGGCCCTGCACGATCTGGTCGTAGAGATCGGCGGTCGTCGAGTCCTGCCAGATCTTCAGCCCGGCGTCGGCGTTGCGATGGTCCAGGGTGTTGAGGTTGACGACCGCCTGCTCGGCGGCGCGCAGCGCCTCGTCGCGCTGGCGGGCGAACGCGAGCCCGTCGTCGCGGGAGGCCGCGTGGTACGACCAGCCGAACCAGGCCGCCGCGACCGCGGCGGCCGCGGCCAGCGCGACGGCCACCCTGACCAGGGGATCCTTGCGGAGGGGCGGGCTCGTGGGCCGGTCCTTGGGCGGCTCCTCTGGCTTGGCCCCGGGTTCCTTCCCGGCGGGCCGCTCGGTGTCCTTCGCCTCCGGCTCCGAGGTCTCCGGTTCGGACTTCTCGGCGGTCTTGGTATCGCTCACCTGGGTTCCATCCTTGTCGTCAGGCGGCCCGGAGGTCGCTGATCCGCCAGCCGTCGTCGTCGCGTGCGGTCACGACGAGCTGGGCGGCGACCGGCGGTCCGGTCGGCCGGCCCGCGCGGGTGGCCGTCTGGTCGAGGAACACGATCAGGACCGCGGCGCCGTCGGCGGTCCGCCGGACGATCCCGGCCCGCGTCACCTTGGTGGTCAGCGACAGCCGCTGGGTCGGCGCGCTCTGCCTGACCTGGCCGAACAGCGTCCGGTACTGGGCGGCCGCGGTGCCGGTCAGGACGCGGGACGCCGCACGTTCGGTCGCGGCCGGGTCGCCGTGGCTGTAGGTGAAGATCTGGGCGATCGAGGCGGAGAGCTCCCTGATCAGCTCGGCGTCGCCGGACCTGTCGACGAGGGCCCGGTTGACGGCCGGTGAGCCCGCCTCGCGGCGCTCGGCCCACCCGCCGACGGCCAGGCCGGTGAGGGCGAGGGCGGCGGCGAGGGCCAGCGGCCACAGCAGGAGCAGCCACCTCCGCCACAGCGGGGGGCGCGGGGCCTTCTTCGGGACGCGGACGCGGGGCGTCCGCCTGCCGTGCTCGGTCACGCTCACGGGACGCTCCCCCCGGTCGCCGGGCCCGCCGGGTTGAGGGCGGTCAGGGTGTTGACCTTCCAGCCGCCCGCGACGCGCCGCATCTCGACCTGGTAGCGCTTGCGCTGCTCGCTCTCGGGCGTGGCGGCGCCGGGCTCCCCGATCCGGACGCGCACGGAGGCGATGACCGTCGCGGTGCCCGCCCTCGTGTTCAGGTCGGTGACGGCCAGGGCCGTCACCTGCCCGCGCGCGGGGCTGTCCTGCTTGGCGAACCTGGCCCGCGCCGTCGTCATGTCGCGTTGCAGCACCTCCCGGAACGGGCCGGTGGCCTCCTCCATCCACTGGCCCATGTCCAGGTCGGCGCGCTTGGGGTCGATGCTGTTGAACATCGTCATCTGCCGGACGGCCGTGCGCGCCAGCTCGTCGCGTTCGGCGGCCAGGTCGTGGTCGGCGCCCCGGCCCGACTGGGCCAGCGACCAGCAGGAGAACGCCAGGTGGGCGGCGGCCGGGACGCACAGTGCGAACCCCAGCGGGCGCAGCCAGCGGACCGACCAGAGGTTGCCGATCATCGGGCACCGCCCAGGCCGAGCAGGCCGCGCAGGTCCGTGGCGGCCGGTTGGCCGAGGACCGGCAGGCCGGCGGCCCCCAGCAGCTCGCGGACCCGGGGATCGTCGCGGAGCGTGCCGGGCCGCGCCGGGGCCGGGACACCGCCGCGCGGGGCGTTGGCCGCGCCGCGCACGTTGATCCCGGTGCCGGGGGCCTCGGTGCAGCGCGCGTCGGCGTTGAGGCCCCGGGCGGGTGAGGTGTCCAGGCCGTTGCGGTACGGGGTGCGGCCGTAGCCGCGGGTGCAGGGCTGCGGGTTGAAGAACGTGTTGACCAGGCCGAGCCGCAGCCGCCCGTCCTGGACGATCGCCGGGCCGATCGCGGCGGCCTGCGGCAGGTTGGCGAACAGGTCCCCCAGCCCGTCGAGGCGCGCGTCGGTGAGGCGGGCGACGGTGATCAGGTTGGCCAGCAGCTCCGGCAGTCCCGGGTCGAGCTCGCGGATCAGGTCGCGGACCTCGCGGGCGGTCCCCGGACCGTCCGCGATGATCTTCCGGATGTCGCCGTCGGCCGAGCGCAGCGTCCGCGCCAGCAGCCTGGAGTTGGCGGCGAACGCCTTGAACGAGCCCATCTCCTCGTTCTGCGTCCGCAGCACGACCGTGCCGTTGTGGATGAGGCTCCGGGTCTCGGGGAAGCTCGCGTCGGACGCCGCCACGAACCGGCTGCTGGTGTCCAGGAGCGTCTGCAGGTGCGGTCCCTGCCCGGCGAAGGCCTGGCCCAGCTCGTCGACGAGCGTGCGCAGGTCGTTCAGCGGCAGCGAGGCGGCCAGGTCGTTGACGCTCTTGAGGGTCACGTGGACCGGCTGCGGGATCGTGGTCGCGCTGCGCGGGATCTGGGAGCCGTGCTCCAGGTAGGGCCGGGAGTCGGACGCGGGCCGCAGGTCCACGTACTGCTCGCCGACCGCCGAGCGGTTGGCGACGACCGCCTGGAGCGCGCTCGGGATGCGCGGCGCGTCGTCCTCGATCCGCAGTTCGGCCCGGACGCCGTCGCGGGTGAGGTCGAGCCGGCCGACCTTGCCGACCGTGACGCCCCGGTAGGAGACGGCCGAGCCCTGGAACAGGCCGCCGGTCGCGGGCAGGTCGAGGCGGACCACGTAGTGGCCGCGCATGCCGACGTAGCGGCCGAGGTCGGCGTAGGCGGACCCGAGGTAGCCGAGCACGGCGACCGCGAGGACCACGAACACGACGATCCTGGTGCGGATCGCGAAGGTCAGCATCTCAGTTCCCCTCGTCGATCGTGGGCAGGGGCAGCGCCGGGCGGTCGTCCCGGACGGGGGCCCGGGGGTCCGCCGGCGTGGTCGGGGTGGTGGCCGTCGGCGTGGGGGTCGGTGTCGGGGGGCCGCTGACCGACGGGCAGGGCACCGGCAGCGGTCCCTGCGGAGGGAGCGCCTTGACGCTGAGCCTCTTCAGGTCCTCCTTCGGGTCGCCTGGCTTGACCGGCGGGATCACGCAGTCGTTGCCCCTGGCCGCGACCACCGTCAGGTAGCCGTTGAGGTAGTCGCCCTTGACGCCCTTCAGCACCTCGTCGGTGAACGGGTACGTCAGCAGCACCTCCAGCGAGCGCGGCAGGTCCCGTCCGGCGTCGGACAGCTTGCGCAGGATGACCGCCAGGTCGCGGAAGTTGGCGACCGTGTCGTCCTGGCTCGCGCGGATCGTCCGCACCGCGATGTCGGACAGCTCCTCCAGGCGGCGCAGCATCCGCACGAGCTGGCCGCGCTGGTCCTCCAGCACCTTCAGGCCGGGCGACAGGTCGGTGAGGACGGTGTCGACCTGGCCGCGCCGGGCCGCGACGGTGGAGGACAGGCGGTTGAGGCCGTCGAGGGCGTCCACGATCGACCGGCGGTTGCGGTTGAGGGTGCCGGTCAGGTGGCTCAGGTTCCGCAGCGACTGGCGGACCTTGTCCTCGCGGCCGTTGAGGGCCTTGTTCAGCTCCTGGTTGATGGTGCGGATCTGCGGCAGGCCACCGCCGGACAGCAGCATCGACAGCGCGCCGAACACCTCCTCGGTGTCGGCGTTGCGGGTGGTGCGCGCCAGGGGGATGGTCGCGCCGTCGGCGAGGCGCTCGGCGGCGGGGTTGGCGGCGGGGGCCGCGAGACGGATGTACTTCTCCCCCAGCAGGCTGGACTGCTCCAGGTTCGCGACGGCGTTGGCGGGGAGCCTGACGTCGCCGTTGATGAGGAGGGTGACCTCGGCGTTCCAGGAGTCGCGGGGCAGCGACACCTTCTGCACGCGGCCCACCGGGACGTCGTTGACGCGGACGGCGGCCTGCGGGACGAGGTTCAGCGCGTCCTCGAACTGCACCTTCACCGTGTACGGGTGGTCGCCGAGCTTCGCGCCGCCCGGCAGCGGGATCTCCTCCAGCGACACCGACGAGCAGCCCGCCGCCAGCAGCGCGGCCAGCCCGGCGGCGACGGCTCTGAGCCCGCGCATCAGCGGCCTCCCTTCGGGGCGGTGCCGGTGTAGCGGGAACCGGCGGGCGGCAGCGGCAGCGGCGGCGCGTCGTCGGGGGCCGACGGCGGCGCCGCGGTGAGGCCGGAGGTGCGCAGCCGCTCGCACTGGGCGCGCAGCTCCGGGGTCGCCGAGCCGGCGGCGGCGCAGACCGGGCGGGTGTCGGTGGCGACCGGGTCCACGCCCGGCTGGGAGGTGGCGCCGAACGCCTTGGTGATCTCCAGCAGGTTGCCGCGGCTCATCAGCGACCGGGTCCCCGGGTCGTAGGCGTTGATGGCGTTCTGGGCCAGCAGCGGGGCGTTGTCCAGGGTCTCGGCGAGGGCGGCGCGCTGGTCCACCAGGACCTGGGTGATGTCGGCGAGCCTGTCGACGTTCTTCTTCAGCAGCCTGCGGTTGTCGACGATGAACTCCTTCACCTCGCCGAGCGCGCGGGCCAGGTTCGCCAGCGCGGCGGCCAGTTCCTCGCGGTCGGCGGCCAGGTAGCCGCTGACGTCGGCGAGGCGGCGTTCGGCCTCGCGGATCCGGCCGTCGTTGGCGCGCAGCATCTCGCTGAAGCGGTTGAGGTGCCCGACGGTCGCGTACAGGTCGTCGCTGGAGTTGGCGAGGGTCGTGGACGCCTTGCCCATCTCGGCGATCGTGGTGTTCAGCAGCCTGCCGTTGCCGCCGAGGTTGGCCGCGCCGACGCGGATGACCTCCGACAGCGCGCCCCGCGCGTTCACGCCCTGCGGGCCGAGGTCGGTGGTGAACTTGCGGACCGCGTCGTAGAGCTGGTCCAGCTCCATGGGGGTGGCGGTGCGGTCGGTGTCGATGACCGCGCCGGACGCCAGCTTCGCGCCGCCGTTGTAGGCGGGGGCGAGCTGGACGTAGCGGTCGGAGACCAGGTTGGGGGCGATGACGACGGCGCGGGCGTCGGCGGGGACGTCGACCTCGCGGTCCACGTCCATCACCACCCTGATCCTGCCGCCCTGCGGTTCCACCGAGTCGATGGAGCCGACCTTCACGCCCAGCACGCGGACGTCGGAGCCGGGGTAGACGCCGATCGCGGTGGTGAAGTAGGCGGTGACCTTGCGGCCCGACGGTCCGGCCAGCACGGCGACCAGGCCGACGGCGACCAGCAGGACGAACACCAGCAGCAGCGCTTCCAGGACGCGGGCGCGGTTGTCGCGCAGCGGGGCGAGCACCATCAGCGGCCTCCGGTCAGGTGCGGCGGCCGGCAGCCGACGACGGGCGGCTTCCAGCGGCCGTTCTCCAGGTACTCCTTGGGGACGGTGCCGCACAGGTAGCCGTCCACCCAGCGGCCGTTGCCGGTGGCGTTGGCGACCAGGCGGGTGTAGGGGGCGGCGACCCGCAGCGCGCGGTCCAGGTTGCGCTGGTTGCGTTCCAGCAGGGCGGTGACCTGGTCCAGGGAGGCCAGCATGGGCCGGATCGGGCCGTCCAGCTCGTCGATCAGTTCGATGATCTCCTGGGCGAGGCGGCGGGTGCCGACCAGCAGGGCGTGCACCGCCTCGCGGCGGCGGCTCAGCTCGGCCAGCAGCACGTTGCCGTCCTTGAACAGGGTCTCGAACTGGGAGTTCTGGTCGGCGAGGGTGGCCGACAGCCGCTTGGTCCCGGCCAGCAGCTGCGCCAGCTCGGCGTCGCGGGAGGCGATCGTGCGGGACAGCGCCGACAGCCCGGTCAGCGCGGTCCGCACGCTCGGGGCGGTGTTCTCGAACGTCTTGGAGATCGTCGTCAGGCTCGACGACAGCCGCTCGGTGTCGAGCCGCTCGAACGTCCTGCCGAGGTCCTCGAACGCGGTGGTGACGTCGTAGGGCGCGACCGTGCGGTTCAGCCCGATCGGCCTGCGCGGGTCCTGCCGGTTCGCGCCGAGCGGGTCCAGCGCCAGGTACTTCGACCCGAGCAGCGTCTTGATCATGATGGTGGCGGTGGTGGCGTCGCCGATCCAGGTGTCCTTCACCCGGAACGTGACCGCGACCTTGTTCCCGGCCAGCCTCACGGAGGTGACCTTGCCGACCTTCACGCCCGCCACGCGGACCTCCTGGCCGTCCTTGAGCCCGGCGGCCTCGGAGAAGTGCGCGGTGTAGGCGGTGCCGCCGCCGACGACCGGCAGCTCGTCGGCGCGGAACGCGACCGCGCCGAGCAGCAGCAGCGCGAGCAGGCCGACCAGCGCCACCGCGATCGGGTTGCGGTCGCGCACCGGCTTGAGCCTCGGCGCCCTCATCCGCGGCACCTCGCGTCCTTCAGCGGGAGGCCGGTGGGCGGCGGACGCTTGTCGACGTCGGAACCGGCATAGGTCACGCCGATCAACTTGACCTCGCACTGGTAGAAGTTCATCCACGACCCGTAGGAGCCGAGGCGGGCGAGCGTCTCGGTCTTGTGCGGCAGGCGCCGCAGGAACCGCTCGACCAGCGGTTCGTCGCGGTTGAGGTTGTCGCTGAGCCGGTGCAGCCCGATGACGCTGTCCCGCAGCGGCCGGCGTCCGACGTGCAGCAGGTCGGCGGTGGCGTCGCCCAGGTCGCCGACCGCCTGGAACGCGTCCAGGATCGGCCGGCGGTCGGCGGCCAGCCCGGAGGTGAACCGCCGCACCGTGGTGATCATGTCGACGAGCTGGGCGTCGCGGGCGTTGACGGTCCGCACCACGGTGTTGAGGTTGGTGATGACCTGCCCGATCACCCGGTCGCGGCTCGCGATGGTGGACGACAGCTCGCCGACGGTGCGCAGCAGGCTCTCGACCGTGCCGCCCTCACCCTGGAGCACCTTCACGATCGACTCCGACAGGCGGTTGGCGTCGCCGGGCGACAGCGCCTGCATGAGGGGCTGGAAGCCCTGGAACAGCTGGGTCAGGTTGAGCGGGCCGGTGGTGCGTTCGACGGGGATGGTCCCGCCGCGCCGCAGCGCCTGGCCGGGGGTGGCGGCGCCCTGGCCGAGCGCGACGTAGCGCCCGCCGACCAGGTTGAGGTACCGCACCGAGGCGGTGACCCCGGCGGGCAGCTCCCGGTCGCGGTCCACCGAGAACCGCACCAGCGCCAGCCGCCGGTCCGTCACCCTGATCTCCTCGACCTGGCCGACCCGGACGCCCGCGATGCGCACGCCGTGGCCCGGGTGCAGCCCGGCGACGTCGGTGAACTTGGCGTAGTAGGAGACGCGGTCGCCGCTGCTGGTGTCGGTGATGCCGGCCGCCAGCAGCCCGGTGGCCAGCACCGTCACGACGATGAAGACGACCGAGTTGACCAGGGGGAACCCCAGGCCCTTCAGGCCCTGTCCGGACAGCCTCACTTCACCTTCACCTCCGCGCCCCGGTAGATCGGGCCGAGCAGCACGCTCGACCAGTCCGGCAACGACTGCGGGACCTCGTCGAGGGCGGGGCCCGCCAGCTCGTTGACCAGGTCGTTCTCGGACGGGGAGTTGGCGGGGCCGAGGCCGCTGCCGGGGGTCGCGCCGGCCTGCACGGGGTTGCCGCCCGCCGGGATCACCCGGCCGCCCGAGGACGCCAGGTAGGGGACGCTGGGGCAGCGCGGCCCGCCGCCCCCGTCGTAGCGGGGCCGGTCCCGGCCGGGCAGGTAGCGGCCCTTGTGCGGGACGGTCACGACGGTGGCGTGCACGCCCGGCCGGTCGGTGCCCTTGCCGAGGGCCCGGTTCATCTTCGGGACGAAGTCGGCCATCGTCCGGAACAGGCAGGGCGCGGCGGGCGCGTACCGGCGGCCCAGCGCCAGCGAGCCGCGGCTCGTCTCCGCCAGCTCGATGATGTTGCCGGAGTTGCGGCGCAGGAAGTCGGTGAGGTCAGCCGCCATGCCGCCGGTCGCCTCGTACAGCTCGGCCAGGCCCTGGCGCTGCTCGGCGATGGTGCGGCTGGTGACGGTGAAGTCGGTGAGGGCGTCCAGCAGGTCCGGCGAGGCGTCGGCGAGGCCGTGGGAGAAGCGCGCGAGCTGCCGGAGGTTCTCCGCCAGCGCCGGGACCTCGGGGTTCAGCTTGCGCAGGTAGGACTCCAGCTGCACGAAGTTGGCGCCGAGCTGGTCGCCCCGGCCCCGCAGGGCGGTGGACATCGCGTTCAGCGTCGCCGACAGCTTGGCGGGCTGGAGGGTGTTGAGCAGCCGCATCGTGTTGTTGAGGACCTCCGACAGCTCGACGGCGTTCTGGCTGCGGTCCTCGGTGATGACGGCGTGGCGCGCGATCGGGCGGCCGGTGCCGTTCGGCGGCGGGACCAGCGACACGAACCGGGCCCCGAACACCGTCGTCGGCAGCAGCTGCGCGGTGACGTCGGACGGGATCAGCCGCGCCTGGTCCGGGTCCAGGGCCAGCAGCAGGCGGGCCCCGCCGCCGTCGGCGGTGATGGAGCGGACCTCGCCGACCACCACGCCGCGCACCTTCACGTCGGCCTGGCGGTGCATCTCGTGCCCGGCCGTCCCGGTGCGCAGCGTCACCATGACGGCGTCGGTGAATCGCTTCTGGTAGATCGCGATCGACAGCCAGATGAGCAGGGCGGGCACCAGCAGGAACGCCACGCCCGTCAGCCGTCGGCCGACGACGGTCATCGTGGTGTCGCGCGCCATCAGCCGGTCACCTTCACCGTGGTCGTGGCGCCCCAGATCGCCAGGCTGACGAAGAAGTCGGTGACGCTGATCAGCACGATCGCGGTGCGGACCGCGCGGCCCACCGCCACGCCCACGCCCGCCGGGCCGCCGACGGCGCGGTAGCCGTAGTAGCAGTGCGCCAGGATCACCATCACGCTGAAGATCAGGACCTTGACGAACGACAGCACCACGTCCTCGGGCGCGAGGAAGATGTTGAAGTAGTGGTCGTAGGTCCCGGCGGACTGGTCGTTGAACCAGAGCGTGACCTGGCGCGAGGCCAGGTAGGAGCTGAGCAGGCCGATGCCGTACAGCGGGATGATCGCGACGGTCCCGGCGATGATGCGGGTGGTGACCAGGTAGGGCAGGGAGTGGATGCCCATGCCCTCCAGCGCGTCGATCTCCTCGTTGATGCGCATCGCGCCGAGCTGCGCGGTGAAGCCCGCGCCGACGGTCGCCGACAGCGCCAGCCCCGACACCAGCGGGGCGATCTCGCGGGTGTTGAAGTACGCCGACACGAAGCCGGTGAACGCCGAGGAGCCGATCTGGTCGAGGGCCGCGTACCCCTGGAGGCCGACGACCACCCCCGTGAAGATCGTCATGCCGAACATGACGCCGACCGTCCCGCCGATCACCGCCAGCGCGCCGGAGCCGAACGCGACCTCGCTGAGCAGCCGGATCGCCTCGCGCGGGTAGCGGCGCAGGGCGCGCGGTGTCCACAGCAGCGCCCGGACGTAGAAGCCGAGCTGGTCACCCGGCTGGTCCAGCCAGGACACCAGGTGGGCCGGGCGCGCTCGGCGCACACCGGACAGGGCCATGCGTCACGCTCCCTTCGGCGGGACGACCTGGAGGTAGACCGCCGTGAGCACGAGGTTGACGAAGAACAGCAGCAGGAACGTGATGACGACCGACTGGTTGACGGCGTCGCCGACGCCCTTGGGGCCGGGGCTGGGGTTCAGGCCCCGGTAGGAGGCGACGACCCCGGCGATGAAGCCGAACAGCAGCGCCTTCAGCTCCGACACGTACAGGTCGGGGAGCTGCGCCAGGGCGGAGAACGACGCCAGGTACGCGCCGGGGGTGCCGTCCTGCATCATCACGTTGAAGAAGTAGCCGCCCGCGACGCCGACGACCGAGACCAGGCCGTTGAGCAGGACCGCGACGGCGGTGCAGGCCAGGACGCGGGGCACGACCAGGCGCTGGACGGGCGAGACGCCCATGACCTCCATCGCGGCCATCTCCTCGCGGATGGTGCGCGAGCCGAGGTCGGCGCAGATCGCCGATCCGGCCGCGCCCGAGATGAGCAGCGCGACGATCAGGGGGCTGGCCTGCTGGACGACGGCCAGCACGCTGGCGCCGCCGGTGAGCGACTGCGCGCCGAGCTGCTTGGCGAGCGAGCCGACCTGCAGGGCGATGACCGCGCCGAACGGGATCGACACCAGCGCGGTCGGCAGGATCGCGACCGAGGCGATGAACCAGAACTGCTGGACCAGCTCGCGGACCTGGAAGGGGCGGCGGAACGTCATCGCCAGCACGGTCGCGGCCAGCGCGAACAACCGTCCGACCTGGCGGAGCGCGCCCGCGCCGGGTGCGGCGGCCTGGGGGGTGGTCATGGGCGGTCTCCATGGGGGTGGGAGGCGGCGCCGAGCGGCGCGTGGCGTCGGTTCTCGCGGATGGCGTGCTGGGCGGCGGGCGGCAGGGTGTGCAGCATCGCGTCGACGCGGGCGGCGTGGCGTTCCTCGGCCCGGCGGGGCGGCACGCCCGGGGACGGCCGCAGCTGCGGCGGGATCTCCACGCGGCGGCGGACGCGGGTGGTGCCGGCGGCCAGTTCCTCGGCGCGCAGGGCGGCCCGCTCGGCGGCCATCGTGGCGGCGTCCTTCTCCTCCGACATGCCGATCGGGCCGTGCCGGTCGCCGTGCAGGAACTGGGTGACCACGGGTTCCTCGCTGGTCAGCAGCGCCTCGCGGGGGCCGAACGCCACCAGGTCGCGGCGGTAGAGCATCCCGATGTTGTCGGGGACGGTCGCGGCGATCTCCAGGTTGTGGGTGACGATCAGCATGGTCGCGTCGATCCGGGCGTTGACGTCGATGAGCACCTGGGACAGGAACGCGGTGCGGACCGGGTCCAGGCCGGAGTCGGGCTCGTCGCACAGGATGATCTGCGGGTCGAGGACCAGGGCGCGGGCGAGGCCGGCGCGCTTGCGCATGCCGCCCGACAGCTGGCCGGGCAGCTTGCGCTCCTCCCCCGCCAGGCCGACCATCTCCATGCGGTCCAGCACGATGCGGCGGATCTCGGCCTCGGTCCGGCGGGTGTGCTCACGCAGCGGGAACGCGATGTTGTCATACAGCGTCATCGAGCCGAACAGCGCGCCGTCCTGGAACATCAGTCCGAACGTCCGGCGGGCCGGGTAGACCTTGCGGTCAGGATCGTTGACCATGTCGACGCCGTCCACCAGGACGCGCCCCTTCTCGGGTTTGATCAGCCCGATCAGCGACTTGAGGAACACCGTTTTGCCGGTGCCCGACGGGCCCAGCATGACGCTGACCTCGCCTGCGGGAAGAGTGAGCGTCACATCCCGCCAAATGGTCTGGGAGCCGAACGATTTCGTCAGCCCCTCCACCGTTACCTCAATTCCCACAGCACCACTCCAGCCTGCCGAAAGCCCAGTTCAGCAGGGCTTCCATGGGTCGTGGCCCGGTGGCCCGCAATGGTCTGCGTCGACGCTGACGCCACGGCCGCACCATCGGCCCAGGTCGTACGCGAGGACGTTACGGCGCGGATCACCGGCAACTCAATAGGCCGGGCGGAAATTTCCGGAGGATTCGCCGATGGGGGCCCGGTTTTGTCACCGACTCAGTGGTTGATCATGGATATTTCTCACTTGGTGAGTACCGGTGGGTAACGCTCCGGGGGGATGCTTGCGGGTGGAACGACTATCACTTGGTTAGTACCGGGCGGACATCTCTGTTATCTGGCGAGTAAATGAGGGCCGAACGACGGGGCCGGCTTGTCAGGGGCTTTCGGCCACTTTATGTTCTCGGTGTTCTCGCCCGGCTCCGGCCCGTCGCGGAGGTGCCGCCCTTGTCCCAGACACGGCTGTCCCAGACACGGTCGCCCTCGCCGCCGCCGTCCCGGGCGCTCGACCGCGCCGGCCCGGACCCGGCGCCCGTCCCCGCCCGGCTGGCCGATCTGATGCGCGCCCAGCTTCCGGAGGTGGTCGCCGACGTCGTCGCGGAGATCCGCCGCACGATCCCCGAGTACGACCGGCCCGAGAACTCGACCTACGACCAGGTGCTGCGGCTGGCCGCCGAGACGCTGACCGCCTCGTTCGTCGAGAAGATCGCCGACCCGGCGGCCTCGTCGGCCGAACGCGACGAGACCTGCCGCTCGCTCGGCCACTTCGAGGCGGTCGAGGGGCGGTCGCTGGACCACCTGCAGGCGGCCTACCGGACGGCGTTCCACGTCGCCTGGCGGCACACCGTCACCGTCGCCGAACGCGAGGAGATCCCCTCCGGTGTCGTCGCGTCGGTGGTGGAGGCGATGCTGCTGTACGTCGACGACGCCATCGCGCTGGCGCGGGCGGGACACCGGCAGGCGCAGGAGCACGCCGACATGCGCCGCCGCGAGCAGCGCACCGAGCTGCTGCGGCTGCTGCTGCGGCGCCCCCCGGTCGCGGTCGGCGCCCTGGAGGAGCCGGCGCGGGCGGCGGGCTGGTGGCCGCTGCCCGTCGAGGCCACGATGGTCGCGGTGCACCCGGACGCGCCCTGCACGCGGTCGGCACTGGACTCCGACGTGCTCACCGACCTGGACGCCGCCGAGCCGTGCCTGCTGGTGCCGGGCCCGCTGACGGAGGCGCGGCGGACGATGCTGCGGTCGGCGCTGGCGGACGCCAGCTCGGTGATGGGGCTGACGGTCCCGCTGGAACGCGCCGCGCACTCGCTGCGCTGGGCCCGCCGCACGCTGGCGCTGGCCGAGGAGGGCGTCATCCGCGACGGCTCGCTCGTCCCGTGCGAGGAGCACCTGGTGACGATGTGGCTGCTGTCGGACGTCCCGCTGGTGGAGGAGCTGGCGCGGCGGCACCTGGCCCCGCTGGAGGACCTGTCGGACGGGGCGCGGCGCAAGCTGACCGAGACGCTGGCGGCGTGGGTGACGACGCGGGGCACCGCGATCGAGATCGGCGAGCGCCTGAACGTCCACGCCCAGACGGTGCGCTACCGGCTGCGCCAGTTGGAGGCCCACCTGGGCGACGCGCTGGAGGACGCCGACGCGCGCTTCTCGCTGGAGGCGACGCTGCGGGCCGCGACGCTGAACCGCAGGCGGGCGCTGGGGAGGCGCGGGACACCCGGCTCGTGACGGGTGCCCCGCGCTCTGTCGTCGGTGACCGGACGGATCAGGGACCGAGCTGGGGCGGGCGGGGCGAGGCCGGCGGCGGGGTCTCCTTGACCAGGCCGACCGGGGGCACCGTCACGGTGCGCTTGCCGGCGGTGCCGCCGATGACCACCTTGCGGTAGGACACGTTGTTGCCGGTGTCCAGCTCGTGCAGGCGGCGCACCGGGTTAGCGGTGACCTTGATGTGGTAGGTGCCGTTCCTGATGCCGGTCAGGTCGAACGCCTGGCCCGGCAGGTACTGGTCGTAGGTGTCGCCGGAGCCGACCTCCAGCACCTCGCGGATCGACGCCGACCACTGGGAGCCGCAGGCGGTGGACAGGTCGGTGTTGCTGGGCCGCCACTTGGCGTAGGGAATCGTGTAGTCGACCGCGTCGGTGTTGGCCAGGCAGAACGACTCCTTCTGGCTCTTGACGACGTGCTTCCTGGCGGCGTCGGTCAGGCTGTAGTTGGCGAAGTCCAGGAAGTGCCAGTGGATGTGGCCGGGACGCGGGTCCCACTGGAAGTCGCCGGTGCGGGCGTGGCCGACCTCGTTGCCCTTGGCGTCGAAGAAGTACTGGTAGGCGTCCATCGTGTCCTTGCCGGGACGCCGGAACCCGTCCACCACCAGCGGCGAGGTGCCGCCGTTCCACACGGTGGCGGCGAACGTCAGGTAGTCGCGCTTGACCTTCGGCTTCTTCGGGTCCGGCGCGATCCGCTGGACGACGATGTTGAACGCCGGGAGCGAGCGCAGGTCCGGGCGCGGCCCGGTGGCCGGTGCGCGGCCCGCGCCCTTCGGCGGCGCGGCCTTGGGCTTGGCGACGTCGGCGGGCGGGCGCTTGGCCAGCTCGTCGCCCTTGCCCTGGACGCGCAGCCAGTGCGCCATGTGCCCGCCGACGGGAACGCGGGAGCGGGCCCGCTGCTCGGCCGACCGGCCGCGGGGGTCCTGCCGCTTCACCGTCAGCTTGACGGTCTTGGCGCCGCCCGCGATGCCGAACAGGTCCCGGTACTTCTTCGCGATCTCGACCTTGGCGGTGTACTTGCCCGGCGGCAGCTTGACCGGCGCCACGTACCCGCCGTCCTGGACGTTGGCGGCCCAGCCTCCCTCGACGCCCAGCACCGTGCCGAGCGCGAACGCCTTGGCCGGGCCTTCCGGGCAGGCGGTCGGGTACCCGCTCCGCGTCGGGGCGTCGGGCCGCAGGCGGCTGGGCTCGTAGGTGTTGGGGCAGAACGCCGTGCTCTGGTCCACGACCTTCTTGCCCTTGGCGTCGGTGACGGTCGTGCGGACCATGTCGGGGAAGCCGGTGAAGTCGTTCACCAGGCCGTTCGGCAGCCTCCGCTGCGTGACCTCGCCGCCGTGCCGGATGACCTGCGTGGCGGTGATGGGCTCGTGGTAGGACCTCCGGTTCAGCCGCACCTCGAACGGCGCCCGGTCGGCGGCCAGGTAGGCGCCGATGGTGAGGTTGACGTTGTTCTGCCGGTCGCTGTCCAGGACGGCGCTCGGCGAGACCGTCATCAGCCGCAGCGAGCCGGGCGCCGCCTCCTCCGCCTGCGCGGGCAGGCCCACGAGGATGTAGCCGGCGGCGGTCGCGGCGGCCGTCAGGATGACGGTGGTGCGCACGCCGTTGCGTGTGATGGCGATGGTGCCACCTCCATGTTCCGCGCCGCGGCGTCGCGGCGCGCCCGGCGTCCGAGCGGGGACGGGGCCGGGGTTCCGTTGGGGGGTGACCACGGACCGCCTCAGTCCGCATCCGCTCGCTCCTTCGGATACGGACGCCCCTGAGCCGAGGCGGTCCCGTACGTGGTCGCATAGGTAGATGTCCGGACAGGACCAAAAAGTTGCGGCAGTGACGCGGGTTTTTCCTGACGTCTCCCGTGACGGGGGCGTCGCGCACGGCTCTGACAGAATCCGTGCGCGACCCGGCGGTGCGCCGGATACCCTGATCATCAGGTCAGACCGGGCGGCGCTGCGCTCCCCTTCGGAGCGTCCCCGGCCCAAGGCAGGACGGAGCAACCCACTCCCATGCCCACGTCGACGTGGTTCAGGCTGAACGTCGCCAAGCGCGAGCGCGTGCTGGAGGCGGCGATGCGCGAGTTCGGGGAACACGGCTACTCGACCGGCAGCCTCAACACCATCGCCCGCGAGGCGGGGATCGCCAAGGGCTCGCTGTTCCAGTACTTCACCGACAAGCTGGAGTTCTTCGCGTTCGTGTGCGACGAGACGTCGCGGCGGATGCGCGAGGAGATGGAACGCCGCATCGTGCGGCTCGACTTCGACCAGACGCTGGACGAGTGGCTGGTCGACGTGCTGTGCGAGTGGACCGAGTACATCGCCGAGCATCCCCTGGAACGCGCGGTCACCGCCGCCACCAACTTCGAGCTGGACAACAATGTGCGCTCGGTGGTGCGCGACACCGCCAACCAGCACTATCTCCAGGTCATCCACCCCACGTTGAAGCTGTGGAAGGAACGCGGGGAGATCCGTCCCGACTCCGACGTCGACGTGCTGGCGACGCTGCTGCTGATGCTGCTGCCGCACCTGGCGCTCGCGCCGTACTACGACGGGCTGGACCCGGTGCTCGGGCTGCGGGGGCGCACCCCGGCCGAGCAGCGCCCGATCATCCGGCAGATCATCGCGGGCATCCGCCCGCTGTTCGCCCCCGACCTCCAGGGCGGCTGACGGCGGGAACGCGAGCGGGGGGCCGTCGCCGGCGGCGAGGCCCCCCGCGGGGAACGACGGGCGTCGTCAGCGGACGAGGTACTCCTCTTCCTTGGCCTTGCGGCTGCCCGCCCAGAACTCGAAGGTGTGGCCCGGCCACAGCGTGCGGTTGACGCCGTTCTCGTCCAGGTACCAGGAGTGGCAGCCGCCCTCGTTCCAGACGGCGCGGCGCAGGCGGCGCTGGAGGCGGTCGTTGAAGCGGCGCGCGGCCTCGGGCCGGGGCTCGATGGTGTCGGCGCCGCTGCGCTGGAGGAGGCGCAGGCAGCTCAGCACGTGCTGGATCTGCACCTCGATCATGAACACGACCGAGTTGTGGCCGAGGCCGGTGTTGGGGCCGAGCAGCATGAAGAAGTTCGGCATGTGGGGCACGGTCGTGCCGTGGTGGGCCTCGATGCCGTCGGCCCACACCTCCTGGATCTTGATGCCGTTCCGGCCGGTCACCCGCAGCTCCGACAGCGCGTCGGTCACCTTGAAGCCGGTGCCATAGATGATGCAGTCGACCTCGTGTTCCACGCCGTCGGCGGTGACGATGGAGTTCTCCCTCACCTCGGCGATGGCGGAGGTCTCCAGGGTGACGTTGGGCCTGGTCAGGGCCGGGTAGTAGTCGTTGGACAGCAGGACGCGCTTGCAGCCGATGGTGTAGTCGGGGGTCAGCTTGGCGCGCAGCTCCGGGTCGCGGACCTGCTTGTTCAGCTGGTGCAGGGCCAGCCTGCGCATGGCCCCGGACAGGCGCGGGTCGATGGTGAAGCCGACCGCGCGGGCCTCCAGCGTCCAGTAGATGCCGTTGCGGAACGCGCGGGCCGCGCCGGGCACCGTCGCGAACATCCGGCGGACGGCGGCCGGGATCCTCTTGTCGGGCTTCGGCTGGATCCACGGCGGGGTGCGCTGGAACAGCACGAGCTTCTCGGCCTTCTCGGCGACCTTCGGCACGAACTGGATCGCCGACGCGCCCGTCCCGACGACGGCGACGCGCTTGCCGGTCAGGTCGTAGCCGTGGTCCCATTCGGCGGAGTGGAACGCCGCGCCCCGGAACCGCTCGGCGCCGGGCAGGTCCGGGTAGGACGGGATGTGCAGCGCGCCGATGCCGGAGACGATCGCCTTGGGGGTGAGCGTGGTGCCGTCGGCGAGGCTGACGGTCCAGCGGGCCGTCTCGTCGTTCCACTCCATCGCCTCGACGTGGCTGTGGAAGCGGATGTGGTCGCGCACGGCGTACTTGTCGGCGGTGCGCTCCATGTAGGCGCGGATCTCCGGCTGCGGGGCGAACATCCGCGACCAGTGCGGGTTCAGCTCGAACGAGAACGAGTACATGTGCGACGGCACGTCGCAGGCGCACCCGGGATAGGTGTTGTCGTGCCAGGTGCCGCCCAGGGCCCCGCTCTTCTCCAGGACGACGAAGTCGTGGAAGCCGTTCTTCTTGAGCTGGATCGCCATCCCGAGCCCGGCGAAGCCGGAGCCGATGATGACGATGGCCGGGGATCGCTCGCTCATGCCGTGCCCTCTCACCGATAACCTACTCCCAGTAAGTTACTTCGAGTAGGTTACTGACGGTAGATCCAATAGATAGGATTTTCGTGTGAGTGGCACCACACCGCGCCGCAGGCGGATGTCACGGCCCGAACGCGAACGGCAGATGCTCGACGTCGCCGAGCGGGTGTTCGGCGAGCGCGGGTACCAGGGCGCCTCCATGGACGAGATCGCCGAGCGGTGCGGCGTGTCCAAGCCGATGATCTACGAGTACTTCGGCTCCAAGGAGGGGCTGCTCCAGGCGTGCCTCGACCGCTCCAAGGCCGAGCTGTTCGAGGTCACGCAGAAGGCGATGGCCGGGGCGACCGACCCCGAGGACATCCTGTGGCGCGGGATGCGGGCCTACTTCGGGTTCATCGACTCGCACAGCCTGACGTTCGCGATGCTGCTGCGCCAGCCGCTGTCGGTGCCGCAGCAGGGCGTGGACGCGGTCGAGGCGGCGCGGCGGCAGCAGAGCGAGCTGATCGCGGCCACGCTGGCGGCGTTCGCCCCGCACGCCCCCGAGGCGGTCGTCACCGCCTACACCGAGATCATCATCGGCGCGTCCGAGCGGCTGGCGCTGTGGCGCACCGGCCATCCGGAGGTGACGGTGGACGAGGCCGCGCGCTACATGACGGACTTCTGCTGGCGCGGGCTGTCGCCGTACGTCGCGGAGTGATCAGCGGGGCAGGTTCTCCACGGCCGCGATCAGCAGGTCCAGGCCGAACTCGAAGTCGGACTCGGCGTCGTTGCGGGTCAGCTCCGGGGCGAGCGCGACGACGTGCGGGAACTCCGCCGGGTCCAGCGCCGCGAACGACTCGGCCGGATCGCCCGGCAGGCGGTCGAGCATCTTCGCCATGCCGACCTCGCGCATCTGCGCGCCCAGCGCGTAGGCCATCAGCGCCCGCATGATCCGCACGGAGGCGGGGCCGTCGAAGCCCGCCTCGGCGGCCAGGGCCAGGGCGCGTTCGGCGGGGCGCATCCCCATCGGGAAGTCGATCTTGTGGCTGAGCACGACCGTCATGCAGCGCGGATGGTCGTGGGCGACCTTCCGGAACGCGCGCACCAGGGCGCGGGCGCGGTCGGCCCAGTCCTCGGCCGGGTCGCCGCCCAGGTCGATGCCCGACACCACGTGCTCGGCGACGCCCTGCAACAGCGCGGCCTTGCCGGGGACGTGGTTGTAGAGGGACATCACCGCGACGCCGAGCTCGGCGGCGACGGCGCGCATGGACAGCGCGTCGGGGCCCTCGCGCTCGATCAGGTCGACGGCGGCGCGCACGATGCGGGCGCGGGTGAGGGCCGGGCGGGGCTCCGCCGTTCCAGGGTCCATGGGGCCTCTCCTTCGCACCGTTGACACTGTAAGTGACGCGTGACACGGTACGTACAACGTACGTCGAACGTACACCGTACGTCCGCCCGCGTCCTCGCCGTGGAGGCCCCGTGTCGACCCATGAGCTGTACACCCGACCCGTGCCCACGTCCACCTGGAACGTCCCCCTGACCGGCGACGCCCGTTTCACCTGGGAGTACGACGACGGCCGCGACCGGCTGCTGGCCCTGTACCAGAAGGGCAAGGACCGGCAGTGGGACTCGGTGAAACGCATCGACTGGGACCTGGAGGTGGACCCGCACGACGTGCTGGGCGTCCCCGACCAGTCGCTCGCGATCTACGGGACGCCGTACTGGGACAGGATGAGCGAACGCGACCGGGGCGAGCTGCGGCGGCACTCGGCGTCGTGGCAGTTCTCCCAGTTCGTGCACGGCGAGCAGGGCGCGATGGTCACCGCCGCGCGGATCGTGGAGTCGGTGCCGGACCTGGACGCCAAGTTCTACTCGGCGACGCAGACGATGGACGAGGCCCGGCACGTCGAGGTCTTCTCGCGGTTCCTCCAGGAGAAGATCGGGATGGTCTACCCGATCAACACCAACCTCCAGGGCCTGCTGGACGAGACCCTCGGCGACTCCCGGTGGGACATGCCCTACCTGGGGATGCAGGTGCTCATCGAGGGGCTGGCGCTGGCGGCGTTCGGCGTGATGCGCGACATGACGACCAAGCCGCTGCCCAAGCAGATCCTCGCGTACGTGATGCAGGACGAGGCGCGGCACGTGGCGTTCGGGCGGCTGGCGCTGCGCGACTACTACAAGGAGCTGTCGGCCCCGGAGCTGAAGGAGCGCGAGGACTTCGTCGTCGAGGGCTGCCACCTGATGCGCGACCGCATCCGGGGCCGCGAGATCTGGGAGAACTTCGGCGTCCCGGTCGCCGAGGTGGACGAGATGGTGCGGAACTCGCCGTACATGCGGGCGTTCCAGAGCCTGCTGTTCAGCCGGATCGTGCCGTGCGTGAAGGACATCGGGCTGTGGAGCGACAGGATCCAGGCGACGTTCGAGGAGATGGGCGCGCTGGACGCCGCCCGGTCCGACCTGGACGCGCTGATGCGCCAGGACGAGGAGATCGCCGAGCGGCTCGACGCCGAGCGCTTCGCCGCCGAGGAGGCCGAGCGCAAGGCGGAGGTGGACGCGGTGATCGCCGATGAGATCGCCCAGGGGGCGGCTTCCTCGTAGGCTGAGGCGACCCCCACCCCACGGAGGTCGTCATGCCCCTCGCGCACTTCGACGGCGCCCTCGCCGTCATCACCGGCGCCGGCTCCGGCATCGGCCGCGCCACCGCGCTGGCCCTGGCCGAGAACGGCGCCACGGTCGTCGCCGCCGACTCCGACCTCGCCTCCGCCGAACGCACGGTCGCCCTCGCCGAGGCGCTCGGCGCGAAGGGCGCGGCCCACCGCGTGGACGTGGCCGACGGGGCGGCGATGGAGGCGTTCGCGGCGGAGGTGAAGGACGCCCACCGCACGCCCGACATCGTGGTCAACAGCGCGGAGGTCGTGATGGTCGGGCCGTTCCTGAAGCACTCCGCGGAGGACTGGGAGCGCGTCATCGGCGTGAACCTGTGGGGGGTGATCCACGGCTCGCGCCTGTTCGGCGCGCAGATGAGGGCGCGCGTGGCGGCGCTGCCGGCCAAGCCGGAGAAGCCGAACTTCGGCGGCCACATCGTGAACGTGGCGTCGGCGTCGGCGTTCGCCCCCTCGTCCGCCCGGCCCGCCTACTGCACGACGAAGGCGGCGGTCCTGATGCTGTCGGAGTGCCTGCGCGCGGAGCTGGCGTCCTCCCGCATCGGCGTGACGGCGGTCTGCCCCGGCTTCGTCACCGCGGGCATCGCGCGGCGCGCGGTGCCGCCGGGCGCCGACGAGGAGGCGCGGGCGCGGTTCGTCGCCCGCGCCGAGCGCCTCCTGCGCCTGCGCGACCACCCGCCGGAGCGGGTCGCCGACCAGATCGTCAGGGCGATCATCAGGAACCGGCCGGTGGTGGCGGTGAACGCCGAGGGCAAGGCCCTGCGTGCCGTCTCCCGCACGGCCCCGCCCCTGCTCCGCCTCCTGGCCCGCCACTCCCCGGCCCCCCAGTCCTGACCGCTCACCCGGGCCGGTGGGGCGCCGTGCCCGTCGGGGCGTCCCGGTCCTTGTCAGAGCAGGTCGGTGGTGGGGCGTTCCCTGAGGGGGGCCGTCCCGGGGTGGTCCAGCAGGGCCAGGGCCGCCGGGTGGGTGTCGTTCGGGGTCAGGGTGCGCAGGATGAAGCGGGACGGCAGGTCCGGGCGCTTCTTCCAGGTCAGCAGGCGCGGAGGGGCGTCGGGGGGCGAGACGTGCAGGTCGGTCATGGGGACGCGCAGGCCGTCGCCGGTCGCCTTCAGCAGGGCCTCCTTGCGGACCCAGTAGGTGAGCAGGGCCTGTGCGGTGGGGGCGTGCTCGTCCTCCGACAGGACGTGGGGGGTCACGTCCAGACCCAGGCGGCGGGTGCTCTGCTCCACGTCCACGCCCAGCGGGCCGTGGGGGGAGATCGCCACGGCCACCAGGTCCCCCGAGTGGGAGACCGACAGGTGGGGGCCGTCCGGGAGCCGCGGGGGGCCGTGCGGCTCGTCGCAGTCGGGGCAGGCCCGGGTCAACGGAACGTGTTCTGGCGCCATGCCGAGCATCTCCGCCAGGGCCAGGCGGGTGGTCACCACGCCCATGAGGAAGCGGGCCCTGTCCTCCTCGCGCAGATAGCGGGCGTGGCGGGCGCGTTCGGTCGGGTTCAGCAGGGACAGCAGGGCGGGGGTGGCGGAAGATCGGAAGGCCCACCAAACGGTAACTGGTTCCACTTCTCTCCATTCGTCCCGGAGCGCGGATTGGCACATTAATCGATGGCTCATTCCGCGCAATTTCCGGTCCTGACACGGCACGGGCCGCGGAGCGTAAGCCCCGCGGCCCTCTCGGTCGGGAGTTCCCTCCCCCTCGTCCGGGACTAACGCACCCAGGACACTCCAGCCCGTTGTGCGGACACTGGCGTCGACCTCCTCCTCAGGCGTTCGCCACACCGGTCACCCATGCTCTCACGGGTCACGCCCGGCGTCTCCCTCCCCTTTACTGAAACACCATAGAAGGGATTGACAGCCCATATGGCATGATCGGCCAACGTCGGTCAAGGAGGTGTCGTTCAGCGGAACTCCCCGAGCACTTCCCGGGCCACCTGCGTGGCCTTGGCGAGACAGCCGCGTTCGCGTTCCTCGGCCTCGCCCTTGCCGGGGGCCTGCTCGCTGTAGCTGACCGTGACGACGACGTTCCGGACGCGGGCGGTGACCTGGCCGACCGCCGTCGGCTGGCCTCGGTCGACCTTGAACTGACGGTAGGCCTCGTCGCCCAGTCCCCGCTGGGGTTCCAGCGTCCTGGTCTCGGCCTGGGCGTCGTTGCGGGCCTGGGTCTGCTGGGCGCTGTAGTAGCGCCGGGCGTCCTCCAGCGGGGCCGCGTGGTCGCCGGGGCTGTAGAGCCGCGCCTCCACCCACAGCCAGCGGAACTGGCCGCCGGTGGAGGTGTAGGTGCAGGTCGCGAGGATCGGGTTGGCGCTCTCGGAGCGGCGGGCCGAGGGGACCAGGCGCCGCACGGTCGCGGCGGCCACCATCCCGCACGGCGCGGGCAGCCTGGTGATCGGCGCCGCCTGGGGCGGGGACGCCGGGGGGCGGCTCGTCGTCGGGGCCGGACGGCTCGGAGCCGGGCCGCTCGGAGCCGGACTGCTCGGGGCGGGGTCGGTCTCCGGCGGCGGCGCGGTCGCGGACGGACGTCCCGGCGCCGCCGTCGGGCTCTCGCCGCGGGGGCCCAGCCAGAACACCGCGCCCGCGGCCAGCACGAACGACACCACCGCCACCAGCAGCGCCACCAGCCGCGGGCGGCGGGCGGGCGACGGCGGCTCCGGAGCCGAGTAGACCCGTCGGAACGGCTCCGACGGACGCGGCAGGCCCACTCCCGCACTCCTCACTCCCCCGACGGCCCCTATATCCCTCGAAAAGGTAATCAGCACGGCGCTTCGGGCGCCAGGGGCCCGGTGGTCTGGAATGTCAGACCCGATGGTCAGAATGGGAACGTGCAGCTCATCGAGATCGCCCGCACGTCGGCGGCGGTGGCCGGGAACTCCGCGCGCAAGGCCAAGGTCACGGCTCTGGCCGCGTGCCTGCGTGACGCCGGGCCCGGCGAGGCCCCGACCGTGGTCGCCTACCTCTCCGGGGAACTGCCGCAACGCCAGATCGGCGTCGGATACGCGGCGCTGCGCGACCTGCCGCCGCCCGCCGGGGAGCCGTCGCTGACCGTCGCGGAGGTGGACGCGGCGTTCACCGGGATCGGCGCGGTGGCGGGGAAGGGATCGGTCGCGCGGCGGCGCGAGCTGCTGGGCGCGGTGCTGGCGCGGGCCACGGCCGAGGAGCAGGAGTTCCTGGTGCGGCTGCTGTCGGGCGAGCTGCGGCAGGGCGCGCTGGACGGGGTGATGGCCGAGGCCGTCGCGGCGGCGGCCGAGGTCCCGGCGGCGAAGGTGCGGCGCGCGGTGATGCTGCGCGGCGCGCTCGGGCCGGTCGCGGCGGCGGCGCTGGCCGAGGGCGCGCCGGGGCTGGCGGCGTTCACGCTGGAGGTCGGGCGGCCGGTCAGGCCGATGCTGGCGGCGTCGGCGCCGTCGGTGGAGGAGGCGCTCGCCAAGCTCGCCGGGCCCGCCGCCGTGGAGTGGAAGCTCGACGGCGTCCGCGCGCAGATCCACGTGGCGGACGGCGAGGTCCGCGTCTTCACGCGGACGCTGGACGAGATCACGGCGCGGCTGCCGGAGGTGGTGGCGGCCGTGCGGGACCTGCCGGTGCGGGACGCGGTGTTCGACGGCGAGCTGATCGCGTTGCGGGACGACGGGCGGCCGCACCCGTTCCAGGTGACGGCGGCGCGGACCGCGACCCGCACCCGGCGCGACGGCGCCGGGCAGGTGCCGCTGTCGCTGCTGCTGTTCGACGTGCTGCACCTGGACGGCGTCGACCTGCTGGACGCGCCCGGCGCCGAGCGCCACGACGCCCTCGCCAAGGTCGTCCCCGAGGGCCTGCGCATGCCCCGCGTCGTGACCGCCGACCCCGCCGAGGCCAAGGAGTTCTTCGACGCGGCCGTGGCGTACGGGCACGAGGGCGTGCTGGTGAAGTCCCTGGACACCCCCTACACGGCGGGCCGCCGGGGCGCGGGCTGGATCAAGGTGAAGCCCCGGCACACCCTGGACCTGGTCGTGCTGGCCGTCGAGTGGGGCCACGGCCGCCGCCGCGGCTACCTGTCGAACCTGCACCTGGGCGCGCGCGACCCGGAGACCGGCGGGTTCGTGATGCTGGGCAAGACGTTCAAGGGCCTGACCGACGAGCTGCTGGCCTGGCAGACCGAACGGCTGCGCGCGCTGGCCGTCCGCGAGGACGACTGGACGGTGCACGTCCGCCCCGAGCTGGTCGTGGAGATCGCGTTCGACGGGGTGCAGCGGAGCCCGCGCTACCCGGGCGGCCTGGCGCTGCGCTTCGCCCGCGTCCTGCGCTACCGCCCCGACAAGTCGGCGGCGGAGGCCGACACGATCGACACCGTCCGGGCCGTGGCGCCCGTGCTGGACTGACGCGCCGGACCGGCCCCGCCACGGGCCTTACCCGCGCTTTGCCGTGTCAGCGGCCCGGCCGCCCGCCCCCGCCACCACAATGATCCCTCGGCGCGATCGGGGGGTGGCGATGGGAGTTCCGGCACATCTGCCCGCGGCCTTCGCCGCGGCGGCCGTGGGCGCCCTGGCCATGGCGCAACCGGCATCACTCGCCTCCGAGACACCGCCCAGCCTCACCGGCACCAACGCGCTCGCCGCTTCTGGTTCGCCCGCCGCGCCCGCCTACGCCAACGGCGCGGGCCTGAGGTTCGCGGGGAGAGGCACCTCCGTCGCCGCGGTCGGTGTCCTCCCCGTCGCCGGTCCCGACCCCGTGGAGACGGGCGGGAGCGCCGGGGTGCTCGGGGCCGCCGTCGGGGTCGGCCTTCCGCTCTGTGGTGATCTTCCTTCGACCCTGCGGTTCGGCGGGGGTGAGGGGTGGCCGACCGTTCCCTGCCGGGTGGAGGCGGGGGCCGGGATCGTGCTCCAGCGGGAAACGGTGATCGTTGAGAGGCCGGGTGCCCGGCCGTCGGTGTCCGGCGGTCCGCGGGTTCCGGGTGGTGGTGTTCGGCCGCGGGCGTCCGGGCGGGCCACCGCCGCCCCGTCCCCGGCCCCGGCACGGGCCCCGGCACGGGTCCGGGTCGTGCGGCGGGGGCCGGCCCCGGTGAGCGGGAAGGGCGCCGTCAAGGCGGCCGCCGCCCAGCCCGCGCCCGGTCCGGACTACGTCGGGCGTCCCGTCAAGGCCGCCCGGGTCCTGGTCCCCTTCCGGCGCGACCCGCTCAAGCAGGTTCTCGGGCTGGTCGTCGTCTCGACGGTGGTGGCGGGCTTCACCAACGCGCTGTTCGTCGGCCGCCGCGGCTGAGCGCCCCGGTCACGGGATGCGCGCGACCTCCTCCAGCGCGTCGGAGTAGGCGTCCGGTCTCACCGTGAACGAGCCGCCGAACAGGTTGTTCAGGTCGAAGCACAGGAAGAGGCTCACCCCGAGCACGGCCGCCATGACGCCCAGCAGCACCAGCGGCATGCCGGCGGGGCGCGCGCCCGCCAGCCACGGGAAGACGATCATCAGGAGGCCGGTCAGGACGGTGAGGACCAGGACCGAGGCGGGCAGGACGCCGCCGAGGTTGGCGGCGGTCTGGCGGCGGGCGGAGTAGACCTCGCGGACGCGTTCCACGGCGTCGTCGCGGGCGTCCTTCATCTGCTCGTCGGTGGTCCGCACCCCGGCCAGGCGGGTCCGCAGCGCGTCCAGGCGGCGCCAGCCCTCGGCGTCCAGGGAGTCGGCGCCGCCCGCCAGCCGGGGCCACTCGCGGTCCCGGACGTACCGCAGGTAGCCCCGGATCTCCTCGCGGACCGGGCCCCGGTCGGCCGCCGGCAGCAGGGCCGTGTCCCAGTAGGCCTCCACCAGCGACTGCGCGGCGGCCGCGTTGGTCTTGGTCTCCTCGTCGGAGGAGGTCCACGGCACGATCAGCGCGACGGCGAAGAAGATCAGGAACAGCGCCGACAGCATCGCCCCGGCGTGCCCGGCGGTCGCGCCCTCGGGCTCCCCGTCGGCCCGGCCGAACCGCCGGAACGTCACGGCGGCCAGGACCACCAGGGCGATCGCCGCCAGCGCGGCGACGACGGAACTGACGAGCACGGCGCCCTCCGGGACAGGATGCGTTCACACGGGCACGGGGAGTGAGCGCTATTCAATCCCGGATCGGCCGCCGGAGGGCCCTGACACACCCGGATCCTCGTGATCGGATGCGTGCGGGACGCGTTCCTGGCGCGACGCGGTGGCGTGGCGGCCGGGCCGCAGCACCGGCGGCAGGCGGTCGTGGCGGCCCGCGATGAACTCCTGGAGCCAGATCTTGGCCCGGATCAGGGGGCGGCGCAGCCGTTCCTCCCGCCAGACCGCGCGCCGGTACCGGTAGCTGCCGGGGCGGTAGCGCCAGCGCGCCCAGGGCGACGACGGCCGGGCCAGCCGCACCGCGCCCAGCCACAGCAGGAACGGCACGAACAGCCCGATCAGCCCCGTCCAGATCTTGCCCTTGAGCAGCACGACCACCGCCAGCACCAGGTTGGCGACCAGGGTGGTCACATAGATCCCGATCCCGACGGCGCGGCCGAACTCGGCGCTCTCGGTGGACAGGTCCTCGAACCCGACCGGCCGGATGCCGAGCAGCAGCAGCCCGGTCAGCGCGAGGGCGACGAACACCGCGTCCACGGACGTGCGGCCCCGCTCGGTCCAGTACACGTCCTCCAGGTGCAGGATCAGCGCGAACTCGTCCAGCACCAGCGCCGCGCCCACCCCGAACAGGGCGGCGGAGGCCACGGTCAGGTTGTCGGCCAGGGCCGGTGCGGCGATGCCCAGCACGCCGCCGACCAGCATCAGGATCACGCCGAACACGACGTGGTGGATGTGCACGTCGCCGGCCTTGACGTTCTTGAACCACCACTTGGCGTCGGCCCGGATCAGCCGCACGTTGATGCGGGTCAGCACGAACGTGGCGATGAACGCGACGAAGAAGAAGAACAGCGGCAGCCGCCCCGTCTCCACGATGCGCGTGTGGAAGAAATCCCCCATGTACCCCCCGTAGTCCGTTCATGCCCAGCGCGTGGCGGGGATATCGTGCGAAGCAGGACGATCAAGGGGGGACCTGCGTGAACCGTATCGTGGACCGGTGCGATCCGGCCTGCCGGGCCTGGATCGCGGAGGCCATCCGGATCGTGGAGGCCGACGCCAACCGCAGTGCCGACACCCACCTCCATGTGTTCCCGCTGCCGCCCGAGTGGGGCATCGACCTTTACCTCAAGGACGAGTCGGTCCACCCGACGGGTTCCCTGAAGCACCGGCTGGCGCGGTCGCTGTTCCTGTACGGGCTGGCCAACGGCTGGATCCGCGAGGGGACGACGATCATCGAGGCGAGCAGCGGCTCGACGGCGGTGTCGGAGGCGTACTTCGCGCGGATGCTGGGGCTGCCGTTCGTGGCGGTGATGCCCGCCTCCACCAGCCCGGAGAAGATCGAGCTGATCGAGTTCTACGGGGGCCGCCCGCACCTGGTGGACGACCCGTCGGCGATCTACGACGAGTCGCGGCGGCTGGCGGCCGAGTGCGGCGGCCACTTCATGGACCAGTTCACCTACGCCGAACGGGCCACCGACTGGCGCGGCAACAACAACATCGCCGAGTCGATCTTCGAGCAGCTGCGGCTGGAGCGGTATCCCGAGCCGGCCTGGGTGGTGGTCGGGGCCGGAACGGGCGGCACCTCCGCCACCATCGGGCGTTATGTCCGGTACCGGCGGTTCCAGACTCGGGTGGCGGTGGTGGACCCGGAGGGGTCGGCGTTCTTCGACGCGTTCGCGCACGAGCAGTTCGACCGCACCGCGAAGGGCTCGCGGATCGAGGGCATCGGGCGGCCCCGGGTGGAGCCGTCGTTCCTGCCGACCGTGATCGACCGGATGGTCCGGGTGCCGGACGCGGCGTCGGTCGCGGCGATGCGCTGGACCACCGAGGTCACCGGCCGCAGCGTCGGCGGCTCCACCGGGACGAACATGTGGGGCGTGGCGCACCTGATCGCGGAGATGCGGCGGACCGGGCAGCGCGGCAGCGTGGTCACGCTGATCTGCGACGGCGGCGAGCGGTACGCCCACACCTACCTGTCGGACGCGTGGCTGGCCGAGCAGGGGTGGGAGGTCGGCCCGTACCTGGAGACGCTGCGGGCGTTCCACAAGACCGGCGACATGCCCGCCGAGTTCTAGGTCGCGTTGCGAAAGCCCTGGCCTACGGCGC
>NZ_BCQR01000120.1 GCF_001552175.1 Actinomadura kijaniata NBRC 14229 | reverse complement strand
GGGGCGCCCGCCGGGAAGCCGCGGGAGGCCCGGGAGCCGGCGCCGCGCCGGGCGGTGGAGCGGCGGCGGGCCGCGCCCGCCCTCGACGAGGACATGGCCGAGATCGAGGAGATCCTCCGCAACAGGGGGATCAAGTGACCTTCGGGTAACGACCGTCCCTGCCGTCGCGGCGGACCGGGGTACCGTGGGCGCGTCCTGTACGCGCCGTGACGGTCCCCGGTCCGCCGCGTGCTTTACACTCTTAGCAGCTGATCTTGTCTAACCGGCCGTGACCTGCGGAGCCGGCGGTATCAGAACGGACTCAACTCGGTAAAGCTTGCCGGGGCGTCCCGCCTGTCGCTTGCTCAACGTGACGGTCGGCCACATACGATCTGCGTACTTTGTCCTTTGTGCTGCGCACGTCTCATGTGCCCTTGATGACGACGAGATCACAAGTCAGCTACGGGTACTGGCGAAGGCGCCCTCACGGATGGACAGTCGTGCCCGAAGCACTAGGTTTCCCTCCAGCAAACGCGGCGTAACGGGCACGGGGGAGCGGACGATCTCCGCGATCGCCGGATGTTACGCCGGCGGCAGCGTGGCCGAAGTGGTAGGAGGTACGGAGCGTGACCGCACCGATCGAGGCGACCGGGGCCGAACAACAGGCCCAGCCGGACGCCGTCCTTGCGGGCAGTGGTCGCAAGGCGATCCAGGGCCGTTCCCTCGGGCAGATCGCCTGGATGCGGCTCAAGCGCGACAAGGTGGCGATGGGCGGTGCCCTGGTCGTGCTGCTGCTGATCGTGATGTCGCTGCCCGGCGTCACCGAGCTGCTGTCGCGCACCTTCGGCAGCCCGCCCAACCAGTTCCACCAGAACCTGGTCGACCCGACCCTCGGCGGACCGATCGGCAGCCTCGGCGGCATCAGCGCCGACCACCCGTTCGGCATCGAGCCGATCAACGGCCGCGACCTGTTCAGCCGCATCCTGTTCGGCGCCCGCGTGTCGCTGCTGATCGGCGTGCTGGCCACGCTGGTCTCGGTGGTGATCGGGACGGTCATGGGCATCATCGCCGGCTACTTCGGCGGCTGGGTGGACACCGTCATCGCCCGCCTGATGGACATCTTCCTGGCGTTCCCGCTGGTGCTGTTCGCCATCTCCCTGGTCGGCGTCATTCCCAACAAGATGCTCGGCCTGGCGGGCAACGACCTCCGCATGGGCGTGCTGGTGTTCATCATCGGCTTCTTCAACTGGCCCTACATCGGCCGCATCATCCGCGGCCAGACACTGTCGCTGCGCGAGCGCGAGTTCGTCGACGCCGCCCGCAGCATGGGCGCCCGCAACACGCACATCCTGTTCAAGGAGGTGCTGCCCAACCTGGTCGCGCCGATCCTGGTGTACTCCACCCTGCTGATCCCGACCAACATCCTGTTCGAGGCGGCGCTGTCGTTCCTCGGTGTCGGCATCAACCCACCCGACCCGTCCTGGGGCGGGATGCTGTCGGCGGCCACCGAGCTGTACACGGTGGCCCCCCACTTCGTGATCGTTCCGGGTCTCGCGATCTTCATCACCGTGCTGGCGTTCAACCTGTTCGGCGACGGCCTGCGCGACGCCCTGGACCCACGAGCCCGATGACCCCGGCGTACGACCGGTATTAGCGAAAGGGAAACGATGAAATCTCCCAAGGTCGTGACCAGCGCGGCGGCCGGTGCCGTCGTCCTGAGTCTTGGGTTGGCCGCCTGCGGCGGTGGTGACGACTCCTCCGGTGGCACCAGCTCCGCCAAGTTCGACGCGGGCTCCACCGCCGTGGTGAACGCCTCGGACAAGAAGGGCGGCGTGCTGAAGATGGCGCAGCCCGACGACTTCGAGTCGCTGGACCCGGCGAACATCTACTACGCCTACGGTCTGAACTTCACCCGCCTTTACTCGCGGCAGCTCATGACCTACGCCTCCAAGCCGGGCACCGAGGGCTCCAAGATGGTCCCCGACCTCGCCGAGGCGCCGGGCACGCCGGGCGACGGGGGCAAGACCTGGACCTACAAGATCAAGCGTGGCGTCAAGTACGAGGACGGCACCGAGATCAAGGCCAAGGACATCAAGTACGCGGTCGCCCGCACCTTCGACCGCGGCGTCCTGCGCAACGGCCCGTCCTACTTCACGCAGCTGCTGGACGCCGACGGCTACAAGGGTCCGTTCAAGGACAAGGACCTCGACAAGTTCAAGGGCGTCGAGGTCAAGGACGACTACACCCTGGTCTTCAAGCTGAAGGCGCCGTTCGCCGAGTTCGACCAGGTGGTGGGCTTCAGCGGGCAGACCGTCCCGGTCCCGCAGGCGAAGGACACCGGCACCCGCTACGGCATGCACCCGGTCTCGTCCGGCCCCTACAAGTGGGAGGGCGACTACCAGCCGAAGAAGGGCGGCACGCTGGTCCGCAACTCCAACTGGGACCCGCAGACCGACCCCAACCGCAAGCAGCTCCCGGACAAGATCGAGGTCCAGGCCGGCCTGAAGGCCGAGGAGATCGACAACCGGCTGATGGCGGGCACGGTGCACGTCGACCTGCCGGGCTCGGGTGTGCAGGCGGCCGCCCGCCAGCAGATCCTGACCAACCCGAAGCTGAAGGCCAACGCCGACAACCCGCTGGCCGGCTTCCACTGGTACATCCCGATCAACACCAAGAACATCCCGAACGTCGAGTGCCGTAAGGCGATCGTCTACGCCGCCGACCGTGCGGCGATGTTCCGCGCCTACGGCGGCGACGCCGGTGGCCAGGTGTCCACCTCCATCCAGCCGCCCGCGGTCGACGGCCGGGAGAAGGGCCAGGACTTCTACACCAAGGCCGACGTCAACTTCACCGGTGACGTGAACGCGGCCAAGGACGCCCTGAACAAGTGCGGCAAGCCCACCGGCTTCGAGACCGTGATGGTGTTCCGCAGCGACCGTCCGAAGGAGAAGGCCACCGCCGAGGCCCTGGAGCAGTCGCTGGCCCGCGTCGGCATCAAGCTCCAGCTGAAGGGCTACCCGTCGGGCACCTACACCAACGAGCAGCTCGGTTCGCCGGCGTTCGTCAAGCGTGAGAAGGTCGGCCTGGGCACCTACGGCTGGGCCCCCGACTGGAACACCGGCTACGGCTACCTGCAGCCGATCTCCGACAAGGACGCGATCGTCGAGACCGGCAACGCCAACGCCGAAGAGCTGGACGACTCCGTGGTCAACGGCAAGTGGGACGAGGTCGTCAAGGTCCAGGACCCGGCCCAGCGCGCCAAGATCTACAACGAGATCGACGCGCGGATCCGTGAGCAGGCCGCGATCCTGCCGAACGTGTACGCCAAGTCCCTGCTGTTCCGCCCGACGTCCCTGACGAACGTCTACTTCCACGCGGGCTACGGCATGTACGACTACGCCAACATGGGTGTCACCGGCTGAGACCGGTCCACCCCCCGCACTACCTGAGAGAAGGCAGGTGAAGGCAGCGGGTGGCCGGCGGGGCTGATCCCCCGCCGGCCACCCAGGCCGGACACTGTGGTCGCATTCATTGTTCGCCGCCTGCTGGGCGCCGTCGGGCTGCTGCTCATCATCAGCGCGGTGACGTTCGCCATCTTCTTCCTTGTGCCCCGCGCCGCCGGGGTGACCGCCGACGACCTGGCCGCCCGTTACGCCGGTAAGACCCCGGACGCGGCGACCCTGACGGCGATCAAGGAACGATTCGGTCTCGACGAACCGATCACCACCCAGTACGGCAAGTTCGTCAAGGCCATCGTCGCCGGTGACACCTACGACACCGGAACCGAGAAGATCGACTGTCCGGCTCCCTGCCTGGGCTACTCCTTCCGCACCAACCAGCCGGTGCTCGACCAGATCATCGACCGGCTCCCGATCACGATGTCGATCACAGCCGGCGCCGCGGTGCTCTGGCTGATCGCCGGCATCTCGATCGGCGTGCTGTCGGCCCTGCGCCGCGGCACCCTGTTCGACCGCGCCGCCATGGCGGTGGCGCTGGCGGGCGTGTCACTGCCGGTGTTCTTCACCGGCCTGCTGGGCCTGGCCTTCGTGGTCCACAAGTGGCATCTGCTCCCCGAGGTCAACTACGTCGGCCTCACCGAGAACCCCGCCAAGTGGTTCGCCTCGCTGCTGCTGCCGTGGATCGCGCTGGCGTTCCTGTACGCCGCCCTGTACGCGCGGCTCACCCGGGCGGGCATGCTGGAGACGATGAACGAGGACTTCATCCGCACCGCCCGCGCCAAGGGCCTGCCGGAGAAGACCGTGGTCGTCAAGCACGGCCTGCGCGCCACGCTCACCCCGATCCTGACCATCTTCGGCTTGGACCTGGGCGTGCTGCTGGGCGGCGCGATCATCACCGAGAAGACGTTCTCGCTGCCGGGCCTCGGCCAGCTCGCCCTGGACGGCATCAACCAGAGCGACCTTCCGGTGGTGCTCGGGGCGACGCTGTTCGCCGCGTTGTTCATCGTCCTGGCCAACCTGGTCGTGGACGTGTTGTACGGGGTCATCGACCCGAGGGTGAGGCACAGCTGATGACGGACAAGCGACGGGCCGAGCTGACCGACGGCACGGTGGGCGACTCCGCGGCCGGCGCGCCCACGGCCTTCCTGGAGGTGCGCGACCTGCGCGTGCACTTCCCGACCGACGACGGCCTGGTCAAGTCGGTGGACGGACTGTCGTTCAAGCTGGAGCGCGGCCGCACCCTCGGCATCGTGGGCGAGTCGGGCTCGGGCAAGAGCGTCTCCTCCATGGCCATCATGGGCCTGCACAACCGCCGCAACTCCAAGGTCTCCGGCGAGATCTGGCTGAACGGCGAGGAACTGGTCGGCCTGTCACCCGACCGGGTGCGCCAGCTGCGCGGCAAGCACATGGCGATGATCTTCCAGGACCCGCTGTCGGCGATGCACCCCTTCTACACGGTGGGCCACCAGATCGTCGAGGCGTACCGGGTGCACAACGACGTCTCCAAGCAGGTGGCGCGCAAGCACGCCATCGACATGCTCGGCCGGGTCGGCATCCCCAAGCCCGACAAGCGCGTCGACGACTACCCGCACCAGTTCTCCGGCGGCATGCGGCAGCGCGCCATGATCGCGATGGCGCTGTCCTGCGACCCCGAACTGCTGATCGCCGACGAGCCGACCACCGCGCTGGACGTGACGGTGCAGGCGCAGATCCTGGACCTGATCCGGGACCTGCAGCAGGAGTTCAACTCCGCCATCATCATGATCACCCACGACCTCGGCGTGGTCGCCGAGCTGTCGGACGACATCCTGGTGATGTACGCGGGCCGCAGCGTTGAGCAGGCCAGCGTCGAGGACGCCTTCCACCGCCCCCTGCACCCCTACACCTGGGGCCTGCTGGGGTCGATGCCGCGGCTGGACCGCGACCGCACCGAACGCCTCATGCCGATCAAGGGCACCCCGCCCTCCCTGATCAACGTGCCGTCCGGCTGCGCCTTCAACCCCCGCTGCGCCTATCGGGACCTCAACGGGGGCAAGAGCGAGACCGACCGGCCCGAACTGGTCGAGGTGGAACCGGGCCACAAGGCCGCCTGCCACCTCCCGCTGGACAGGCGGCGGGAGATCTGGGACACCGAGATCCGGCCGAAGCTGTGACCGCACGGGGGAACACTGTGAGCACTACTGACAACGCCACCGGTCCGACCGCCACGGACCGGGTCATCCCCCAGGGCGAGGTCCTGCTGGACGTCGACAACCTGGGCAAGCACTTCCCGGTGCACGCCGGTCTGCTGCGCCGCCAGGTCGCCGCCGTCAAGGCCGTGGACGGGGTGTCGTTCTCGGTCCGCAAGGGCGAGACCCTGGGCCTGGTGGGCGAGTCGGGCTGCGGCAAGTCCACCACCGGCCGCATGATCATGCGGCTGCTGGACCCGAGCTTCGGCAAGATCACCTTCGAGGGCGAGGACATCACCCGGATGTCCCAGTCGCGGCTGCGCCCGCTGCGCCGCGACCTCCAGATGATCTTCCAGGACCCGTACTCGTCGCTGAACCCGCGCCAGACCGTCGGCGCCATCGTCGGCGCCCCGTTCCGGCTGCAGAAGATCCAGACCGAGAACGGCGTGAAGAAGGCCGTGCAGGAGCTGCTGGAGCTGGTCGGCCTCAGCCCCGAGCACTACAACCGGTACCCGCACGAGTTCTCCGGCGGCCAGCGCCAGCGCATCGGCATCGCCCGCACGCTGGCGCTCAAGCCGAAGCTGATCGTGGCCGACGAGCCGGTGTCGGCGCTGGACGTGTCGGTCCAGGCGCAGGTGGTGAACCTGCTGGAGGACCTCCAGGACGAGCTGGACCTCACCTACGTGGTGATCGCGCACGACCTGTCGGTGGTGCGGCACATCTCCGACCGGGTCGCGGTCATGTACCTCGGCAAGATCGTCGAGGTCGCGGACCGCAACGACCTGTACGAGCGGCCGATGCACCCCTACACCAACGCGCTGCTGTCGGCGGTCCCGGTGCCCGACCCGGCCAAGCGCGAGGGACGCGACCGGATCCGGCTGCAGGGCGACGTGCCCAGCCCCCTGGACCCGCCGCCGGCCTGCCGCTTCCACACCCGCTGCTGGAAGGCGCAGGAGATCTGCAAGACGCAGGAACCGCCGCTGGCCGAGCTGAGCCCCGGCCACCAGGTCGCCTGCCACTTCCCGGAGAACACCACCGTCAGCGCCACCGACGCGGTCGCGCAGAGCGCGGTGTCCCCGCCCGCGACGGACCTGCCGACCCCGTCGCTGCGCAAGGAGTAGCACGAACGGCGAAGGCCCCGCACGGACCCGGTGTCCGCGCGGGGCCTTCACCGTTCCCAAGCCACGCCGACGGGACCCCGTCGAATGGGCCCCGCCGAATGGGCCGGGCCGGTGGGGACCGGTCGGCGGGGCGGCACCACCGCCCCGCCTCCCGGGATCATCCCGTCTGGCCGGGGCGGCTCAGTCCCGTCTCGTAGGCGTACACCACCGCCTGCACGCGGTCACGCAACCCCAGCTTGGCCAGCACGTTCCCCACGTGGGTCTTGACGGTCGTCTCGCTGACGACCAGCTCCCGCGCGATCTCGGCGTTGGACAGACCACGCGCCACGTGCGTCAGCACCTCACGCTCACGGTCGGTGAGGGTGTCCAGACCCGGCGGGGGAACGGCGTCGCGCACGGCGGGCAGCCGCGTGGCGAACTTGTCCAGCAGCCGCCGCGTCACGCTCGGCGCCACGATCGCGTCCCCGGCCGCCACGATCCGGATCGCCTGCACCAGGTCCTCCGGCGGCGAGTCCTTCAGCAGGAACCCGCTGGCCCCGGCCCGCACCGCCTCGATGACGTACTCGTCCAGATCGAACGTCGTCAGGATCAGCACCTTCGGGTCGTGCGAGGCCGCCCCGTCCCGGATGATCCGCCGGGTCGCCTCGATCCCGTCGACCCCCGGCATCCGGATGTCCATCAGCACCACGTCCGGCAGCAGCGACCGCGTCAGCTCCACCGCCGCCGCGCCGTCCCCGGCCTCCCCGACCACCGCCAGGTCCGGTTCGGCCTCCAGGATCAGCCGGAACCCGGTCCGCAGCAGCGGCTGGTCGTCCACCAGCAGCACCCGTGTGCTCACCTTTTCGCCTCCGCCGCCTGCCGGGCCGTCCATCCGGCCACCCGTTCCACCATCACGCTACGCCTCCAGCGGGAACCGGGCCCGCACGCCGAAACCTCCACCGACCCGCGGCCCGATCCGCAGCTCACCGCCGTACAACGCGACCCTCTCGTACATCCCGACCAACCCATGGCCGGGATTGTCGTCCTTGTCGGCGATGATCGTCGCGGTGCCACGCCCGTCGTCCTCGATCTCCACCGTCAGGTCCTCGTCGGTGTACTCCAACCGCACCCAGGCCCGCGCCTCCGGCCCGGCGTGCTTGAGGGTGTTGGTCAACGCCTCCTGGATCAGCCGGAACGCCGCCACGTCCACCCCCGGCGACGGCTGGCGCGCCTCGCCCTCGATCCACAGCTGCACCGACAGGCCCGTCTCCCGGACGTGGTCCAGCAGCTCGCCCAGGTCGCCCAGGCCCGGCTGCGGCGCCAGCTCGCCGCGGGCGGTCTCGGCGTCGCGGTCGGTGCGCAGCACCCCCACGATCCGCCGCATCTCGCTCAGCGCGGTCCGCCCGACCTCCTCGATCGTGGCCATCGCCTCCCGCGCCCCGTCGGGGTTGCGGTCGATGATGCGCCGCGCCGCGCCCGCCTGCACCGTCATCACGCTCACGTGGTGCGCCACCACGTCGTGCAGCTCGCGGGCGATCCGCGACCGCTCCTCGATCCGCGCGGCGCGCGCGTCGGTGCCCCGGGCCCGCTCCAGCCGCGCCGCCCGGTCCTCCAGCTCGGCGAAGTAGGCGCGCCGCAGCCGCAGGTTGCGACCCAGCATCCACACCCCCGCCACCAGCGCGTTGTTGGTGAGCAGCACCATCAGGCTGTTGTCGACCGGCACCATCGTGAACACGACGTTGAACACCGCCAGCGCCACCACTCCGCCGAGCGCGCTGTGCGCCAGGCCCCGGTGCGCCGCGACGCTGTAGACCGCGATCAGGAACGCCGCCACCTCCGGGATCGTCGGCAGGTAGTGCCAGGCCGTGAGCGCGAACTGCCCGGCCAGCACCACCAGCAGCACCGACAGCGGACGCACCCGCCGCAACGAGATCGCCAGGGTGACCACCGTCACCGTCACGACCTGCCGCAGATCGGCGTCGGCGAACGAGTCCGCCACGTCCGCCGGCAGGTCCCGCCACACCAGCTGCGGGATCCCCGCCAGCAGCAGCACCAGCGCCAGCAGGGCGTCGGCGCCCGCCGGACGCGCCAGGAACCAGGCACGGCAGGATCGCAGACCTCGGATGCGGGGTGACACGACTCTCACCCTATGAGAGCGGCAGCAGGTCGTGAGCCCTCCTGCGCGCGGATCCGTGATCCTCCGCAAGGATGACCCCGCCGCTCACAGATCGTCGTACTCCGGGCCGTCCGAATCCGCCGTCACCGCCACCACCGGAACCGCACCACCGGCCCCACCCCCCTCACCGGCCCCGCCGGCAAGGACCGGCAACGGTGGGGGAGTGCCCCCGAACTGCGGGCACCGCACCTTGTGGTCGCACCAGTCGCACAACCGGCTGGTCCGGGGCCGCCACTCACCGGTGTCCATCGCCCGCCGGATCGCCTGCCACAGCGCCTCGACCTTCCGCTCGGTCGCCCGCAGATCCGCCTCGTCCGGCTCGTACCGCAGGATCTCGCCGTTGCCCAGGTACATCAGCTGCAACAACCGCGGCACCCGCCCGTGCAGCCGCCACAGCACCAGCGCGTAGAACTTCATCTGGAACAGCGCCCGCGCCTCGAAGTCGGCGCGCGGGGCCGCACCGGTCTTGTAGTCCACGATCCGCACATCACCCGACGGGGCCACATCGACCCGGTCGATGAACCCGCGCAGCTTCAGCCCCGACTCCAGCACCGTCTCCACGAACAGCTCCCGCTCGGCGGGCTCCAGCCGCCGCGGGTCCTCCATCGTGAAGTACCGCTCCAGCATCCGCCGAGCCTGCTCCAGCCAGCCGTCGCGCTCGGCCTCCCCGGCCTCGCCCTCGGCGAACATCGTCGCCAGCTCCGGCTCGGCCGCCAGCAGCCGCTCCCACTGCGGCCCCAGCAGCTCCAGCGCCGCCGCCGCGGTCCGCTCGGCCGCCGGACGGTCGAACAGCCGCTCCAGCACCGCGTGCACCAGCGTGCCGCGCACCGCCGCCGGAGACGGCTTCTCCGGAATCTTGTCGATCACCCGGAAGCGGTACAGCAGCGGGCACGTCATGAAGTCGCCCGCCCGCGACGGCGACAACGACCCGACCACCCGGGGACCCTGCTCCACCCCAGAGGCCTGCTCCGCCCGAGGGGCCTGCTCCGTCCCGGGGGCCTCGTCCCGGCCGCCCGCCGCCTCGTCCACCCTGCCGTCGGTCCCCGTCGTCATGACACAGCAGCGTAGGCGACCCCTCCGACGAAATCCCACACCCGAACCCGCCCGTCCCCGCCATCGCCCCGCCGCCCGGCCCGCCGCCCGGCCCGCCATGCACGGCCCGGCCCGTGCGCGGACCCCGGCCCCGGGGCCGTAGCATCGGGAACGTGACCAACAGCGCGCCCCCGGCCGAGGACAAGCACCCGGCCGGCGACCCCGCGGGCGGCCCCGCCCCCCGCCCCGGACTGCCCATGGGGCGGCCCTTCGGCATCCCGGTGTACGTGTCGCCCAGCTGGTTCCTGGTCGCGATCCTGGTCACCGTCATGTTCGAGAGCCAGGTCAACGACCGCCTCGGCGAGATCGTCGCCCGCCCCGCCAGCTACGCCGTCGCGTTCGCCTACGCCGTGCTGCTGTACGCCTCGGTGTTCGTCCACGAGCTCAGCCACGCGATCACCGCGCGGGTGCTGGGCCTGCCCGTCCGCTCGGTCACCCTGCACATCCTCGGCGGCGAGACCGCCATCGAACGCGAGGCCCCCACCCCGGGCCGCGAGTTCCTCATCGCGTTCGCCGGGCCCCTCACCAACCTCGTGCTGGCCGGGGGAGGGCTGCTGGTCCGCGCGACCCTGCCGCTGCCGCCGGTCCTGGCGCTGCTGGTGGAGGCACTCACCTTCGCCAACCTGCTGGTCGGCGTGTTCAACCTGCTGCCCGGCCTGCCGCTGGACGGCGGCCGGCTGGTCCGCGCCGCCGTCTGGAAGGCCACCGGCCGCGCCCGCAACGGCGCGATCGTCGCCGGGCAGGTCGGCCGCGTCCTGGCGCTGCTGTGCCTGTTCGGCGGCGCCTACGCCGCCACCTACCGCACCGGCACCGGCGGCGGGATCAGCTGGCTGGCGCTGCTGTGGTCGGCGCTGGTCGCCTCGTTCATCTGGATCGGCGCCAGCCAGGCCATCCGCGCCGAACGCATCCGCGACCGCTTCCCCCTCCTGCAGGCCCGCCGCCTGGCCCGCCGCGCCACCCAGGTCACCCCCGAGGTGCCGCTGGCCGAGGCCGTCCGCCGCGCCCAGGAGCAGCAGGCCGGCGCCATCGTCGTCGTCGACCACGACGGCACCCCCCGCGGCCTGGTCAGCGAGAAGGCCGTCCTCGCCACCCCCGACCACCGCCGCCCCTGGATCACCGTCGGCGACCTGTCACGCTCACTGGAACCCGACCTGACCCTCCCCGCCGACCTGGGCGGCGAGGACCTGATCATCGCGCTGCGCCGCGCCCCCGCCACCGAGTACCTGCTCACCGAACCCGACGGCTCGGTGTACGGCGTCCTGGCCACCGCCGACGTCGACCGCGCGTTCGCGGGCCTGTGACCGGCCCCGCCCACCGGCCGGCGCATCCGGCCGACGGACACGCCCTGACCACCGGCTGACCACCGCCTGAGCACGGGCCGAGCACGGGCCGAGCAACGCCCGCGCACCGATAGCCTTGTCACCCATGAGCGAAACCACGCCGCAGCACCTTTCCACGGGCACCCCGGACGAGCCCACCACCGGCCGCATCCCCCACGGCCCGTTCCGCCCCGGCGACCAGGTTCAGCTCACCGACCCCAAGGGCCGCATCAACACCATCACCCTGCAGCCCGGCAAGCAGTACCACTCCCACAAGGGCGCCATCGACCACGACGACGTCATCGGCAGCCCCGAAGGCAGCGTGTTCCGCTCCACCGGCGGCGTCGAGTACCTGGCGTTCCGCCCGCTGCTGAGCGACTACACCGTCCGCATGCCCCGCGGCGCCGCCGTCGTCTACCCCAAGGACGCCGCCCAGATCATCGCCCAGGCCGACATCTTCCCCGGCGCCCGCGTCGTGGAGGCCGGCGTCGGCTCCGGCGCCCTCACCTGCTTCCTGCTGCGCGCCGTCGGCGACCGCGGCCTCGTCTCCTCCTACGAACGCCGCCCCGACTTCGCCGACACCGCCCGCGCCAACGTCGAACGCTTCTTCGGCGGCCCCCACCCCGCGTGGCGCCTCACCATCGGCGACCTCCAGGACCACCTGTCCGAGACCGAGGTCGACCGCGTCGTCCTCGACATGCTCGCCCCCTGGGAATGCGTCGACGCCGTCGCCAAGGCCCTGATCCCCGGCGGCATGGTCTGCGCCTACATCGCCACCACCACCCAGATGTCACGCGTGGTGGAGGAACTCCGCGACCACGGCGCGTTCGCCGAGCCCTACGCGTTCGAGACCATGCTGCGCTCCTGGCACTGCGAGGGCCTGGCCGTCCGTCCCGACCACCGCATGGTCGGCCACACCGGCTTCCTGGTCACCGCCCGCCGCCTCGCCGACGGCGTCACCCCGCCGGCCCGGCGCCGCCGCCCCGCCAAGGGCGCCTACACCGAGCCCCCCACCCCCACCACCGACCCCGCCACCGACCTCGTGACCGACCCCGCCACGGCCCCCGACACGCCGAACGCCGAAAATTCGACCGAAGATCAGGGTGCGGTCTAGATCACACCCGCCGGCCCGTAACCACCGGCCCCTAACGACGAATTCACGCAGCGCCCCCGACCGCGCTCCCCACCCCGACACCCCGCTGAAATCGGAAAACCTTTCGGCGGCACCCACCGAAAACACCCCCACCCGCCTTCACCGGAGGGGCGCCGACGGCATTCCCCACCCCCGCCGCGCCCCCTCCGAACCCACCGCGCACGCCCCCGACACGACACGAGAACCGAAAGGGCAGGTTACGGAAGCCCTCCAGATAGGTAGGGTCTCTGTAGGTCGTCGGCTCTCTTCATTGAGGAGGTGACGGGGCGTGGCCGCTCGTGACGATGCTGGGGCGCGCAGGGCGCAGCAGGACAAGGAGGTCAGGGACCTCCAGACGCAGGTGTCCTTCCTAGAGGAGGAGATCTCCGTGCTGCGTCGCAAGCTCGCGGAATCCCCCCGCCAAGTCAGGGTTCTGGAAGAACGTCTCCATGAGGCACAGGCCAATCTGGCCGCCGTTACGGGTCAGAACGAGCGTCTCGTGGCGACCCTCAAAGAAGCGCGCGAGCAGATCGTGGCGCTCAAGGAGGAAGTGGACAGACTCGCCCAACCCCCCTCCGGGTTCGGCGTGTTCCTCGAAGCACGCGACGACGGCACCGTCGACATCTTCACCGGCGGACGCAAGCTCCGCGTGAACGTCAGCCCCGCCGTCGACATCGACGAACTCCAGCGTGGCCAGGAGGTCATGCTGAACGAGGCGCTCAACGTCGTCGAAGCACTCGACTTCGAAGAGCAGGGCGAAGTCGTCATGCTCAAAGAACTGTTCGGCGACGGGGAACGCGCCCTCGTCATCGCACACGCGGACGAAGAGCGCGTCATCAAGCTGGCCGAACCGCTGCGCGGCGTCCCGCTGCGCGCCGGCGACTCGCTGATGCTGGAACCCCGATCCGGATACGCCTACGAGAAGATCCACAAGGCGGAGGTCGAAGAACTCGTCCTGGAAGAGGTCCCCGACATCTCCTACGAGGAGATCGGCGGCCTCGGCCCCCAGATCGAGCAGATCCGCGACGCCGTGGAACTCCCCTACCTGCACGCGGACCTGTTCCGCGAACACCAGCTCCGCCCACCCAAGGGCGTCCTGCTCTACGGCCCCCCCGGCTGCGGAAAGACCCTCATCGCCAAGGCCGTCGCCAACTCGCTGGCCAAACAGGTCGCCGAGAAGACCGGCCAGGAAGGCAAGAGCTTCTTCCTCAACATCAAGGGCCCCGAGCTGCTCAACAAGTACGTCGGCGAAACCGAACGCCACATCCGGCTCGTCTTCCAACGAGCCCGCGAGAAGGCCTCCGCCGGCACCCCCGTCATCGTCTTCTTCGACGAGATGGACTCCATCTTCCGCACCCGCGGATCCGGCGTCTCCTCCGACGTCGAGAACACCATCGTCCCCCAGCTCCTCAGCGAGATCGACGGCGTCGAGGGCCTGGAGAACGTCATCGTCATCGGCGCCTCCAACCGCGAGGACATGATCGACCCGGCGATCCTGCGCCCCGGCCGACTCGACGTCAAGATCAAGATCGAGCGTCCCGACGCCGAGGCCGCCAAGGACATCTTCTCCAAGTACCTCCTCGAAGGCCTGCCCCTCCACCCCGAGGACGTCTCCGAACACGGCGACAACACCAAGGCCACCATCGAAGCGATGATCCAACGCGTCGTCGAGCGCATGTACACCGAGACCGAGGAGAACCGCTTCCTCGAGGTCACCTACGCCAACGGCGACAAGGAAGTCCTCTACTTCAAGGACTTCAACTCCGGCGCCATGATCCAGAACATCGTGGACCGAGCCAAGAAGATGGCCATCAAACAGTTCCTCGAAACCGGCCAGAAAGGCCTGCGCGTCCAGCACCTCCTGGCCGCCTGCGTCGACGAGTTCTCCGAGAACGAGGACCTGCCCAACACCACCAACCCCGACGACTGGGCCCGCATCTCCGGCAAGAAGGGCGAGCGCATCGTCTACATCCGCACCCTCGTCTCCGGCACCAAGGGCGCCGAGGCCGGCCGATCCATCGACACCGTCGCCAACACGGGCCAGTACCTGTAAGACGGTGGTGAGGGCGGAAGAGGGGCCGATCCATCACAGCGCCGCCTTCGCCAACACCGGCCAGTACCTGTAAGACGGTGGTGAGGGCGGAAGAGGGGCCGATCCATCACAGCGCCGCCTTCGCCAACACCGGCCAGTACCTGTAAGACGGTGGTGAGGGCGGAAGAGGGGCCGATCCATCACAGCGCCACTTCCGCCAACCCGGCCAGCACCTCTGACACCACGCCCGACAAGCCGACCGACCACGCGGCGGCCGCCCCCACCCGGGGACGGCCGCCGCGCCGCGTCCTCACCCGGCCACCCCACGCCACGACCACGATGCCACGACCACGACGCCACGACCGACGCCCCATGGCTACAGCCCCCACGCCCCGATAGGCTCGACGACATGAGTGTTCGGCGGGTGATGGGCATCGAGACCGAGTACGGCATCTCCGTACCCGGCCAACCAGGAGCGAACGCGATGGTGACCTCCTCCCAGGTCGTCAACGCCTACCTCGCGGCCTCGGCGGCCAGGGCCAGAAGAGCGCGCTGGGACTTCGAAGAGGAGAACCCCCTACGCGACGCGCGCGGCTTCGACCTCGCCCGAGAAGTCGCCGACCCCAGCCAGCTCACCGACGAGGACCTCGGCCTCGCCAACGTCATCCTCACCAACGGCGCCCGACTCTACGTCGACCACGCCCACCCCGAATACAGCGCACCCGAGACCACCAACCCCCTCGACGCCGTCATCTGGGACAAGGCCGGCGAACGCGTCATGGCCGACGCCGCCGCACGCGCCGCCCTCGTCCCCGGCACCCACCCCATCCAGCTCTACAAGAACAACACCGACAACAAAGGCGCCTCCTACGGCTGCCACGAGAACTACCTCATGAAGCGGGAGACCCCCTTCGCCGACATCGTCCGGCACCTCACCCCCTTCTTCGTCTCCCGCCAGGTCATCGCCGGCGCAGGCCGCGTCGGCATCGGCGTCGACGGCCGCGGCGACGGCTTCCAGATCTCCCAGCGCGCCGACTTCTTCGAAGTCGAAGTAGGCCTGGAGACCACCCTCAAACGCCCCATCATCAACACCCGCGACGAACCCCACGCCGATCCCGAGAAATACCGACGCCTCCACGTCATCATCGGCGACGCCAACATGAGCGAGGTCTCCACCTACCTCAAGCTCGGCACCACCGCCCTGGTCCTCGCCATGATCGAAGACTCCTTCATCACCGTCGACCTCTCCGTCGACATGCCCGTCGCCGCCCTCCGCGCCGTCTCCCACGACCCCACCTGCAAACACCTCCTCACGTTGCGCGACGGCCGCAAGATGACCGCCGTCCAACTCCAGATGGAATACCTGGAACTCGCCCGCAAATACGTCGAAGAACGCCACGGCTCCGACGCCGACGAGATGACCTGCGACGTCCTCGACCGCTGGGAAACCACCCTCACCCACCTCGAAGACGACCCCATGCGGCTCTCACGCCAACTCGACTGGGTCGCCAAACTCGAACTCCTCGAGGGCTACCGCAACCGCGACGGCCTCGACTGGTCCCACCCACGCCTCCAACTCGTCGACCTCCAGTACACCGACATCCGCCCCGACAAGGGCCTCTACAACCGACTCGTCGCACGCGACCGCATCGACCGCGTCACCACCGAAGAACGCGTCCAACACGCCATCGAGCACCCCCCCGAGGACACCCGCGCCTACTTCCGCGGCCGATGCCTCAGCCAGTACGCCGACTCCGTCGCCGCCGCCTCCTGGGACTCCGTCATCTTCGACGTCCCCGGCCGCGAATCCCTCCAACGCGTCCCCACCCTCGAACCCCTCCGCGGCACCCGCCAACACGTCGGCGCACTCCTCGACCGCTGCCGCACCGCAGCCGACCTCGTCGCCACACTCACCGGCCAGAACTGACCCACCCCACAGCGACGACCCGGCCCGCGACAACACCCGCGGCAACGTCCCACCGCGACGCGAACACCGCCCGAACGCCCGCGAGAGCCCCTCTCGCGGGCGTTCCGCCGTTCCCCGGAGTTCCCCACCAAGGCCCTTCCCAAAGACGTTATGAGCCCCCAGAGGCCGCCGCTGATTTGTGACCGGTTTGCCCGTTTCAGCGTTTCGCGCACCGGCGATAACCCCGACAGGCCCCCCACACGGCCACCCGCGAAAACGGGTGAGCCGGTACCCGCTCGTCGGCCAAGATCGAGGATAGGGTTGGGGGCACCGGCAGAGTGGAGGTACGGGATGGCCACGAAGGACACCGGCGGTCAGAAGCAGACCGAACGTCGCACCGAAGAGGTCGAGGAGACCCAGGCCGAGACCACGGGCGACGTTCAGGAGCGCCAGGAGAAACTGTCCGAGGACGTCGACGCAATTCTCGATGAAATTGACGAAGTTCTCGAAGAGAATGCAGAGGAATTCGTCCGTAGCTACGTGCAAAAAGGCGGACAATAACGGAAAATCGGACATGTCCGTTTCGCGAAAATGAGAAAGTTGGCGAAACGGCAGACGTCGAACACGTGAACCATTAACTTGGAATTCGCAGGTTCACGTGTTCGGTGCCGGAGGTGTCTCCGGGGCGGGAGGGTGGGACGCATGTCCGATGTCAAGAAGTGTCGCGACTGTGGTCTCGTCAAGTCGGCTACGGAGTTCTGGAAGCGTAGAGCGTCCAAGGACGGATTGTCGCTCTACTGCAAGGAATGTTTCGGGCTTCGCAACGCGAAGTCCTATCGCGGCAAGCGAGAAGCCGAGGGCAAGAGGTCCAGAGAGTACCGACGGCACTCCGCCGTTCCCGAGGGGATGAAGTACTGTCCTCGGTGCAAGGAAATTCAGCAACTGGATGCCTTCGGCAGCAACCGCTCCAGTCCGGATGGGCGCGCCGCCTACTGCAAGCCATGTCACAACAGGGCTATGGCGGAGATCCGGGTGCGTAACCATGGAAGCAGCCGCAACTACCTGCTCAAGCTTCGGTACGGGATTACCGAGCAAGAGGCCGATGCCCTGCTCGCGCGTCAGGGCGGGATCTGCGTTATCTGTCTTCGGTCTCCGGCTGCTCATGTGGATCACGGGCATGAGACCGGCCTGGTCCGGAGCATGCTGTGCTTCGGGTGCAACGGGGGCCTGGGGCAGTTCGAGGAAGACGTCTGGGTGATCAAGGAGGCCGCCGACTACCTGGAGCGGCTCACCTGGCACGCGCGCATGATGCGTCTGGAGTTCGGCGTCGACGTGATCGAGGGGTGGGTGGACCGAGGCGGCCATGGTGGGGTGGACCCCGAGGTGGCCTCCAAGTTCCAGAAAGTTCGCCTCCGGTACGGGATCGGCGAGCGGGACGCTCAGCTTCTGTTCGGCCTGCAGAAGGGCAGGTGTGCGATCTGCTGTGACCGTCCGGTCGAGCATGTCGATCACTGTCACGACACGGAGGTCGTTCGCGGCATGCTGTGCGGTGGGTGCAACACCGGCATGGGGCAGCTGCGTGACGACCCGGGGACGTTGCGGCGCGCTGCCGACTATCTCCTCGGAGAGCTGGTCGTCGAGGTGCCTGTGCCAGGTGGTGGGACGCGGTTGTCGTTCACCGTTCCGGATGTCGATCCCACGACCGTTCCCCTCGACGGCTGGGATGGGTACCGGGTGCGGGACGCGGCGCATCGTAAGGCGCTGCGGGAGGCGGAGCCGGCGGTTCGGGAGTCGTGGATCGCGTTGCCGGGGGATCGGGCCGTGAGCCGTATCCCGATCGATCGTTGGTTGGCCGCGCGGTGAGCCGGTGATCTGGTGAGCCGGTGAGTCGGTGAGGCGTCGGGTCCTCTGCGGTGTTTCGTTGGTGGGTTCGCCGTGGGCGGAGCGGGGTGGGGTGTTCGCGGCATGCGCCGATCGTCGATCGAACAGTAGGGTCTTGGTTGTCAGCGTCGGCGCGGGTGTGCGTCGGCGGTGCCATGGTGGAGGGAAGGAGTCGCGTGGCGTCCCACGAGTCGCAGACCGGACGGTCGTCCGGGTTGTTCGCGAGCCCGGACACGTCCTCGTTCACGGAGTTCCTGGGGGCGTATTCGCCGGAGCTGCTTCCGGGGCGGCGGTCGCTTCCGGCGTCGGTGTCGGCGGGTGAGGAGATTCCGCACGGTACGACGATCGTGGCGGTGGCGTTCCCCGGTGGTGTGGTGATGGCGGGGGACCGGCGGGCGACCGCGGGTCACATGATCGCGCAGCGGGACATCGAGAAGGTGTTCCGGGCCGATGAGTTCTCGGCGATCGCGATCGCGGGGACCGCGGGGATCGGCATCGAGATGGTGCGGTTGTTCCAGGTGGAGCTGGAGCACTACGAGAAGCGCGAGGGCCGGACCCTGTCGATCGAGGGTAAGGCGAACCGGCTGGCGACGATGGTGCGGCAGAACCTCGGCATGGCGATGCAGGGGTTGGCGGTGGTGCCGCTGTTCGCGGGTTATGACGAGGTCCGCGATGTGGGGCGGATCTTCTCGTATGACCCGGCGGGTGGCCGGTACGAGGAGCGGGACTTCCACTCGATCGGGTCGGGGTCGGTGTTCGCGCGTGGGGCGTTGAAGAAGCTGTACCGGCCGGATCTGTCGGCGGAGGACGCGGCGCTGGTGTGCGTGCAGGCGTTGTACGACGCGGCGGATGACGACTCGGCGACGGGTGGGCCGGATCTGACGCGCAGGATCTTCCCGGTGGTGGCGTCGGTGACGTCCGACGGGTACCGCCGGCTCGGTGAGGACGAGGTCGGCGCGTTGGCGCGGACCGTCGTGGATGGCCGTTACGACTCGCCGGGCGGTCCGACCGCCCCGCTGCGATAGAAGGGAAGCGGACCGGTGTCGATGCCGTTCTACGTCTCGCCCGAACAGCAGATGAAGGACAAGGCGGACTACGCGCGCAAGGGGATCGCGCGGGGTCGTAGCGTTGTCGTTCTTCAGTATGCCGACGGGATCCTGTTCGTGGCGGACAATCCGTCGCGGGCGCTGCACAAGATCAGTGAGATTTACGACCGGATCGCGTTCGCGGCGGTCGGGAAGTACAACGAGTTCGAGAACCTGCGGCTGGGCGGTGTCCGGTACGCCGATGTCAACGGTTACCAGTACGACCGGCGTGATGTGACGGCGCGGGGTCTGGCGAACGTGTACGCGCAGTCGCTGGGGACGATCTTCACGGAGACCAACAAGCCGTATGAGGTGGAGTTGGTCGTGGCGGAGGTCGGGGAGTCGGCGGAGACCGATCAGATCTATCGGTTGACGTTCGATGGTTCGGTGGCCGACGAGCATGGTTATGTGGCGATGGGCGGTCAGGCGGACGCGGTCGCGCAGGCGTTGAAGGACCGTTACACCGAGGGTGCGTCGTTGGCGGACGCGCTGCGGGTGGCGGTGCAGTCGTTGGAGGCGCAGGACAGCGACCGGCATCTGGAGGCCAAGTCGCTGGAGGTGGCGGTGCTGGATCGGAATCGTGAGCACCGGTTGTTCCGGCGGCTTCCGGCGGCGCGGATCGGGGAGTTGCTGGGGAGTACGGAGAGCGGTGCGGCGGAGTCCTCGGAGGGTGGTTCCGCGGGTGGTGCTTCGGGGGCCTGAGCGGCTTTCGGGGTGAGTGTCGGTCGTTGGTGGGGGCTCGTCGCGTGTGTGGCGGGCCTTCGCCGTTTCGGTGTTCGGTCCGGGTTGTGGGGGCGGTGGCCGATCATGGCCGTGTGGTGGGGGTGGTGTCCGCGAAACAACCGGCGGTGAAGGCTGCCAAGTCGACGTCCGGCCGCATAGGGTCGAGTGTGTGGACAGGCGCATCTTCGGGCTTGAGAACGAGTACGGCGTCACCTGCACCTTCCGCGGTCAGCGGCGGTTGTCACCTGATGAGGTGGCGCGCTATCTGTTCCGTCGGGTGGTCTCGTGGGGCCGCAGCAGCAACGTGTTCCTGCGCAACGGCGCGCGGCTCTACCTGGACGTGGGCAGCCACCCCGAGTACGCCACGCCCGAGTGCGACAACGTGATCGATCTGGTGACGCACGACAAGGCGGGGGAGCGGATCCTGGAGGGTCTGCTGGTGGACGCCGAGCGGCGGTTGCGCGAGGAGGGCATCGCCGGTGACATCTACCTGTTCAAGAACAACACCGACTCGGCCGGGAACTCCTACGGCTGTCATGAGAACTATCTGGTGGGGCGGCACGGGGAGTTCGGCCGGCTGGCCGATGTGCTGATCCCGTATCTGGTGACGCGGCAGATCATCGCGGGGGCGGGGAAGGTGCTGCAGACGCCGCGGGGTGCGGTGTACTGCGTATCGCAGCGGGCCGAGCACATCTGGGAGGGTGTGTCGTCGGCGACGACCCGGTCGCGGCCGATCATCAACACGCGGGACGAGCCGCACGCGGACGCCGAGCGGTTCCGTCGGCTGCATGTCATCGTCGGTGACTCGAACATGAGTGAGACGACGATGTTGCTGAAGGTCGGGGCGACCGATCTGGTGCTGCGGATGATCGAGGCGGGCGTGGTGATGCGCGACCTGACCCTGGAGAATCCGATCCGGGCGATCCGTGAGGTCAGTCATGACATGACGGGTCGGCGCAAGGTGCGGTTGGCGAACGGTCGTGAGGCGAGTTCGCTGGAGATCCAGCGCGAGTACTTCGGCAAGGCCAAGGATTTCGTGGACCGGCGTGGCGGTGACGCGATCACGACGCGGGTGCTGGATCTGTGGGAGCGGACGCTGCGCGCGGTGGAGACCGGTGATCTGGATCTGGTGGCGCGGGAGATCGACTGGGTGACGAAGTACCAGTTGATCGAGCGGTACCGGCGCAAGTACGACCTGCCGTTGTCGTCGCCGCGGGTGGCGCAGCTGGATCTGGCGTATCACGACGTGCATCGGGAGCGGGGGCTGTACTACCTGCTGGAGAAGCGGGGGTCGGTGGAGCGCGCGACGCGCGATCTGGCGATCTTCGAGGCGAAGTCGGTGCCGCCGCAGACGACGCGGGCGCGGTTGCGCGGGGAGTTCATCCGCCGGGCGCAGGAGAAGCGGCGGGACTTCACGGTGGACTGGGTGCATCTGAAGCTGAACGACCAGGCGCAGCGGACGGTGCTGTGCAAGGACCCGTTCCGGTCGGTGGACGAGCGGGTCGACAAGCTGATCGCCGGGATGTAACGACTACCGGCAGGTCATCGGCGGGGTAGGGTGAGCGCTCGTCAGCGCTCACCCTCCTCGCGTGTAAGGACCTTTATGCGCCGTCGTTCCGCCCCGTTCCGTTCTGTGGTGCTGCCCCTGGTGGCCGTGGTGGCCGCTCCGCTGGCGCTGTCGGCCTGTTCGGGGTCGGGTGATGTGCAGGTGGAGGTGAAGGGCGCGGCGGGGACCAAGCCGGAGGTGGTGATTCCCAAGGGGGACGAGCCCGGTAAGGAGCTGGCGTTGAAGGCGCTGGCGGAGGGTAAGGGCGCGCAGGCCCGCAAGGGCGACATGGTGATCGCCGACTATGTGGGGTACCGGTGGGCGAAGGGTTCGTCGAAGCTGCTGGCGAGTAGTTATGTGGACGGTAAGCCGGGGGCGTTTCCGACCGGTCAGCTGATTCCGGGGTTGGACAAGGCCCTGGAGGGGCGTAAGCCGGGGGCGCGTGTGGTGGCGCGGATTCCTCCGAAGGACGGTTACGGGGAGAACGGTAATCCGCAGCAGCAGGTGAGCGCCGGGGACACGTTGGTGTACGTGCTGGACGTGCGGGCGGTGTATCCGAAGGACGCGGCGGCGCAGGGGGCGCCGCAGCCGCTGGACGATCCCAGGCTGCCGAAGGTGGCGGGTGCTCAGGTTCCGCAGGTGTCGGTGCCGAAGGTCGCGCCGCCGAAGACGTTGCAGGTGCGGACGCTGGTGCGGGGCAACGGTCCGGCGGTGCAGAAGGGGCAGTTGCTGGCGTTGCAGTACGCGGGGGTGTTCTGGCGCAACGGTCAGGTATTCAACTCCTCGTGGCAGGTGGGCAACCCGTACGCGACCACGATCGGCACCGGTCAGGTGATCAAGGGGTGGGATCAGGCGCTGGTGGGGCAGAAGGTCGGTAGCCGGATGCTGCTGGTGGTACCGCCGTCGCTGGGGTACGGGGCCAAGGGGTTGCCGCAGGCGGGCATCAAGGGCGACGACACGCTGGTGTTCGTGGTGGACCTGCTGGGCGTGCACTGAGGAGTGTGCGCTGAGGGGCGTGCGCTGAAAGGCGTGCGCTGAGCGCGGGGCCGGTGTTCTAACGTCAATTCGGGTTGTTCTTAGAATGGCCGGGTGGAGGACATCGACGCGATCGCCGCGCTTCAGGATCCGGTGCGGCGCCGCCTGTACGAGTTCGTGGCCGCGCGGGGCCGTGAGGTGGGCCGGAACGAGGCGGCCGAGGCCGTGGGGGTGCAGCGCACCCTCGCGGCCTTTCATCTGGACCGGCTGGTCGAGGCGGGGCTGCTGGAGAGCGGCAGCCGTCGTCTGACGGGGCGGTCGGGGCCGGGGGCGGGGCGTCCGGCGAAGGTGTACCGGCGTTCCCCGGTGGAGCGTCAGGTGGCGTTGCCCGCCCGGGACTATCGGACGGCCGCCGATCTGCTGGCCGAGGCGGCGGAGGCCGCCGGGCTCGACGACGGGGTGCGGGAGGCGGCGCGCCGCCGGGGCCGGGCGTTGCGGGGGCCGGTGGGGGACCGGGAGGAGCTGGCGTCGCTGCTGCGGTCGCGCGGCTACGAGCCCTACTGGGACGAGGACGAGGGCGAGGGTCGGGACGGGTCCGGGCCTGTGCTGCGCATGCGCAACTGTCCCTTCCACTCCGTCGCCGAGCGCTTCCCGCCGTTGGTGTGCGGGATGAACCTGGCGCTGCTGGAGGGGCTGCTGGAGGGTGCGGACGGCTGGCGGGCGCGGATGGATCCGCGGCCGGGGGAGTGCTGCACGGTGGTGGAACCTTCTAAAAACAACGAACCTTGACATAGAAGGGGCGGGCTGGTGGGATGGCGACCATGCCCGACAACTCCCGTTTCCACCTGGCCCAGCTCAACATCGCCGCGCTGCGCTTCCCCCTGGACGACCCGCGCGTCGCCGACTTCGTGGCGGCCCTGGAACCGATCAACGCCCTCGCCGACGCCGCGCCCGGCTTCGTGTGGCGGCTGGTGGGGGAGGGGAGCGACGACGCCACGGGACTGCGCCCGTTCGGACCCGACGTGATCGTGAACCTCACGGTGTGGGAGGGCGCGGAGGCGCTGTGGGACTACGTCTACCGCAGCGGCCACCTGGAGGTGATGCGCCGCCGCCGGGAGTGGTTCCAGCGGCACGCCGAGGCGCACCTGGCGATGTGGTGGGTGCCCGCCGGGCACGTGCCGAGCCTGGCCGAGGCCGCCGAACGGCTGGAGCTGCTGTGCGCCGAGGGCCCCTCGCCCCGCGCGTTCACGTTCACCTCCTCCTACACCGCCGAGGAGGCGCGGGCGGCCGACCCGGCCCTTGCCGACCGTTCGGGGGCCGGCCCGGCCGGTGCGGGTCGGGCCGGTGCGGGTCAGGCCAGCAGCGCGGCGGTGTGACGGCCCGCGGCGGCCGCGGTGAGGAAGTAGGCCAGGTCCTCGTCCAGGCGGCGGCCCATCGTGGACAGCCGCACCCCCCAGTCCTTCTCGGCGGCGGCCAGCACGTCGCGCAGGCCCTCCACGCCGACCGGGACCAGCTCGTGCCGGTCGCCCAGTGACGCGGCCGCGGCGGCGACGCGCTGCCCGAACGGGCCGCCGAGCTCCGGCACCGCGATCTGGGCGCGGGCGAGCGCGACCCGGCCGTAGGCGGTGAGGCTGTGGTGGGAGACGCCGAGGTGGCGTTCCCGCGTGTCGCCCTCGCTGACCCGCAGGCAGCCCACCGGGCGGCCGTCCAGCACGGCGGCGGCGTTGATCGCCTCCCCGGCCGACACGCCCGAGAAACCCCATTTGGTGCCGGTTCCGAGGTTGCCGGGCCCCTGCGCCACGACGATCACCTCGGCGTCCAGCACCAGCCGGGCGGCCAGCAGCCCGGTGTGGACGGTCACCGTCTCCAGGTCCCCGCCGAACGCCTGCCCCACCGTCACCGTCGCCGCCAGCGCCCCGGCCGCCCTGAGCTGGGCGATCGACATGGAGAACCAGGCGGGCAGCGCGCCCCCGTCGGGCATCACGTACACCACGCGCGTCCCGGGCCGCTCGGCCAGCAGGCCCGCCAGGATCGGCGGCAGCGCCGAGTGGAGGTCGGCCACGATCACCGGGGCGCCGTACAGCGAGTCGGCCTCCCGCAGCAGCCCGTGGTGGGGGGAGTCCTGCTCGTCGGCGCCCAGCACCGTGGCCTGCAGGGGGGTGTAGCGGGCCTTGACCAGGTGGCCCGGGCCCGCCGGGTCGGGGGGCAGCCGGTCGGGCACCGCGACGACCATCGCGTACCCGCCGGTCCCCAGACCCATCGCCAAGGCCGTAGTGTTGAGCAGGACGGTGTCGCCCGGCTCCGGCCGCCCCACCAGCGCGGGATAGGCCAGTGCCCGGCGCGGGCCGTCGTCATCGATCAGGACGGTCAGCTCGACCGCCCCCGGCCACTCCCGGCGAACGTCTTGCACGGTGCCTTTACGCCATCGGATCACAGGGGAGACGGTAGCGTCCTGGGAGAGGGAAAACGGGCGGGACCCGCTGAGCGAACGGCCCGCGAGCGAAGAGGTGGTGGGGAAGTGTCGCGGCGCAAGACCGAGCGCCTGCTCAACCTGGTGGTCTGCCTGCTCGCCACGCGCCGTTACCTGACGGCCGAGCAGATCCGCCGGGCCGTTCCCGGCTACCCCGACTCCGACGAGGCGTTCAAGCGGATGTTCGAACGCGACAAGGAGGAACTGCGGGAGCTGGGCGTGCCCCTGGAGGTCGGCAGCGACGGCGACGGCGAGGAGACCGGCTACCGGATCCCGCCGCAGGCCTACGAGCTGCCCGACATCCACCTGACGCCCGACGAGGCCGCGGTGCTGGGCCTGGCGGCCCGGGTGTGGCAGCGCGCCAGCATGGCCGAGGCCGCCTCCGGCGCGCTGCTGAAGCTGCGCGCCGCCGGGGTGGAGACCGACGAGACCACCGCCGTGGGCATCGAGCCGCGGCTGGACACCGGCGACCCGGCGTTCCCCGCCCTGTGGGAGGCGGTGCGCGACGCCCGGCCGGTCGCCTTCGACTACCAGGGCGTCGGCCGCACCTCCGTGGCGCGGCGGCACCTGGAGCCGTGGGGCGTGGTGAGCCGCCGCGGCCGCTGGTACGTGGTCGGCCACGACCGCGACCGGGGCGAGTCGCGGGTGTTCCGCCTCAGCCGCATCGTCGGCGAGGTCGTCCCCGACGGCCCCGAGGGGTCGGTCGTGGTGCCCGAGGGCGTGGACGTGCGGCGCATCGCGTTCGATCGGGGCGACCCGGTCGCCGAGCCCCGCCCGGCCACGGTGCGGCTGCGGCAGGGCGCCGCGCAGGGCCCGCGCCGCTGGGCCCGCGACGTGCGGCCCGCCGGGGACGGCCGCGACGGGTGGGACGAGGCGACGCTGACGTTCCGCGACGTGGACCGGTTCGCGCCCTACCTGGCCCGGTTCGCCGACGATGTGGTCGTCCTGGACCCGCCGGACCTGCGCGAGGCGGTCATCCAGCAGTTGAAGGCGGTCCTGGCGGGGGGAGGCGGACAGTGAGCAAGACCGAGAACAAGACCGAGAACAAGACGGGCACCAAGCCCGGGGCCAAACCCGGGGCCAGGACCGCGGGCAAGGGCCGGGGCCGGGGCGGCTCGGGCACCTCCACCGACCGGCTCGGCCGGCTGCTGGCGCTGGTCCCGTATGTGATCAACCGGGACACCGTCGCCCTGGACCAGGCCGCCGCCGCGTTCGGCGTCACCGAGAAGCAGCTGATCGACGACCTGAACCTGCTGTGGTGCGTGGAGCTGCGCGCCCCCGACCCCTACTGCCCGATCGACCTGTCCTACGAGGGCGGCGAGATCACCGTCACCGAGGCCGAGTCGATCGCCCGGCCGCTGCGGCTGAAGGTCGACGAGGCCGGGGCGCTGCTGGTGGCGCTGCGGATGCTGGCCGGGGTGCCCGGCCTGCAGGACCGCGACGCGCTGTCGCGGGTGATCGCCAAGCTGGAGAGCGCCGCCGGGGCCGCCGCCCAGGTCGCCGGGAAGGTCGCGGTCGAGGTCGACGCCGGCGGCGACACCCTGGCGCTGCTGCGCGACGCCATCGCCCGGCGCCGCCGCGTCCACCTGGCCTACTACGTGCCCGCCCGCGACGAGAACACCGAACGCGACGTGGACCCCATGCGGCTGCTGGTGGTGGAGGGCAACACCTACCTGGAGGGCTGGTGCCGCCGCGCCGAGGGCGTCCGGCTGTTCCGCACCGACCGCATCAGCGCCCTGCAGGTCCTGGACGTCGCCGCCGAGGTCCCCGACGACGCCGAGCCGATCGACGTCGACGCCGGCCTGTTCCGGCCGTCCCCGCAGGACGTGGCGGTCACCCTGGAGCTGACCCCGCAGGGCCGCTGGGTCGCCGACTACTACCCGTGCGAGAGCGTCGCCGAGCTCGGCGAGGGACGGCTGCGGATCGTGCTGCGCACCCCCGACACCCGCTGGGTGCGGGGCCTGGCGCTGCGGCTGGGCGACCAGGGCCGCATCACCGCCCCCGCCGAGCTGGCCGGCACCGTCCGCGACGACGCCGCCCGCGCGCTCGCGCTGTACGAGTCGGCCCCGCCGGGCACGGCGAGCGCGGCGGCGTACGATGAGCCGCGAGGAGGTCGTTGACGATGCCCGCGGTGTCGTTGGTCACGATCGGGCTCAGCGTCGCGGGCCTGGTGGTGGTGGCGTTCTGCGCGTTCAAGGTCTACCTGGGCGTTCGCCGGTTCGGACGTGAACTCGACCGGGCCCGCGCACGGCTGGAACCCAAACACGCGGTGCTCCGCGATGAACTCCGCGATCTCCAGGAGGCGCGTGCGGCGCGCGACTCCGGCGACGGCGTACGATCGTCGTGAGTACCACTTGGTGAAGAGGACGGATACATGCCCAGTTTCGGTGCCGGCGAGTGGATCGTCATTCTGCTCGTCATCCTTCTGCTGTTCGGCTCGGCCAAGCTGCCGGCGCTGGCCCGCTCCCTCGGCCGCTCCGCGCGCATCCTGAAGGCCGAGACCAAGGGCCTGCACGATGACGACGACGGCGACAAGGCCGCCGACCAGCAGAGCCAGCAGGGCCAGCAGGCGCAGGGCCAGCAGGCGCAGTCGGCCGACGCCCGCGCCGAGGCCGCCCGGCTGCGCGAGGAGGCCGCCCGCCTGGAGCGCGAGGCCGCCCAGCAGCAGTACGGCTCGGGCGCGCGCCCGCTGACCTCCGGGGAGCCGATCCAGGGCGTTCCGGTGTCGGACCCCGACCGCCTGCGCAAGTCCTGACCCTCCCCATCCCACCCCGATCGGCGGCCCCCACCTCCTGGACCCTCGGCGACCATGAAGTTCCTGAGTTCCGCTCCCCCGGCCAACCCCGAAGGCCGCATGTCGCTCATGGAGCACCTCCGTGAGCTGCGCAACCGACTGATCAAGGCGATCTTCTTCCTGCTGATCGGCATGATCGTCGGTTATGTGTTCTTCCAGCCGATCTGGGAGCTGCTGAAGGAGCCCTACTGCCAGATCCAGGCGGCCAAGGAGCTCAACGGCAAGTGCAACCTGGTCGCCAGCGGCATCTTCAGCCAGTTCTTCATCCGGTTGAAGATCGCCATCATCGTCGGGCTGGTGCTGTCCTCGCCGTTCTGGCTGTACCAGCTGTGGGCGTTCGTCGCCCCCGGCCTGTACCAGCGCGAACGCCGCTGGACGTATGTGTTCCTGTCGGCGGCGGTCCCGCTGTTCCTGGTCGGCGCGTGGCTGGCCTACCTGTTCATCGACAAGGGCCTGCAGCTGTTCCTCGGCGGCTTCGGCATCGAGGGGGTCCTGCCGCTGGTGCAGGTCGACCAGTACCTCAGCTACGTGCTGATGATGCTGCTGGTCTTCGGCGTCACCTTCGAGCTGCCGCTGTTCGTGGTGATGCTGAACGTCGTGGGCGTGCTCACCTTCGAGCGGATCAAGCGGACCCAGCGGATCGCCGTGTTCGGGATCTTCGTGTTCGCCGCGATCGCCACCCCCAGCGGCGACCCCGTCACCATGCTGGTGCTGGCGCTGCCCACGGTGATCCTGTACGAGCTCGCCGCGCTGGTCGCCTACTTCAACGACCGGCGCCGCGCCCGCCGCGTCGACCCCGACGTCGCCCTGGCCGACGACGAGATCTCCCCGCTGCGGCTGGAGGAGATCGACGCCGAGCTGGAGCAGGGCAACCTGGAGCAGGGCAAGCGGGGACTTTCCTGACCCCGTCCCGGGCCGTGTCCACGACCCGTCCGTCACCCGGCGCCCCCCGCGACCGAGCACGGTTCGGGGGACGCGCCGGGGCGAACCCGCCCCTCAAGTGGGAACCGGGCCGTTCGAAACCGTAGGCTCGGACCCATGACCACCCCCGACACGCAGTCGGCCGACCAGAGTCCCGCCGCCCGCTACGCCGCCAACCGCAGGCGCAACTCCGGGAGCGGACCCGCCCTGCTGGACTTCCAGACCCTCTACGACTTCCCCCTGGACCCGTTCCAGGTGGAGGCGTGCCGGGCGTTGGAGGCGGGCAGCGGCGTGCTGGTCGCCGCCCCCACCGGCTCCGGAAAGACCATCGTCGGGGAGTTCGCCGTCCACCTGGCCCTGACGGGCGGCCAGAAGTGCTTCTACACCACGCCCATCAAGGCGCTGTCCAACCAGAAGTACGCCGACCTGGTCCGCCGCTACGGCCCCGACAAGGTCGGCCTGCTCACCGGCGACAACAGCGTCAACGGCGAGGCCCCCGTCGTCGTCATGACGACCGAGGTGCTGCGCAACATGCTCTACGCCCAGTCCTCCACCCTGGCGGGGCTGGCGTTCGTCGTCATGGACGAGGTCCACTACCTGGCCGACCGGTTCCGCGGCGCCGTCTGGGAAGAAGTGATCATCCACGTGCCGGACTCGGTGCGGGTGGTGGCGCTGTCGGCGACCGTCTCCAACGCCGAGGAGTTCGGCGAGTGGCTGCAGGCCGTGCGCGGCGACACCCAGATCGTGGTGGACGAGCACCGGCCCGTCCCGCTGTTCCAGCACATGATGGTCGGCACCCGCCTGTACGACCTGTTCATGGAGACCGGCAAGGGCGCCAACCGGCAGGCGAAACTGAACCCCCAGCTCCAGCGGATCGGCGTGGAGGAGATCCGCCGCGCCAAGGTCAACCAGGGCCGCCGCACCGGGCACCGCCGCCAGGCCCGCCCCCAGCGGTTCCGGCCCCCGCTCCGCCCCGACGTCATCACGCGGCTGGAACGCGCCGGGCTGCTCCCGGCGATCACGTTCATCTTCAGCCGCGCCGCCTGCGACGCCGCCGTCCTGCAGTGCCTGCACGCCAACCTGCGGCTGACCTCCCGCGAGGAGGCCGAGGAGATCCGCGCCCACGTCGAGCTGCGCGTGGCCGACATCCCCCGCGAGGACCTGGAGGTCCTGGGCTACCACGACTTCCTGGCGGGCCTGGAACGCGGCATCGCCGCCCACCACGCCGGGATGCTCCCCACCTTCAAGGAGATCGTCGAGGAGCTGTTCGTCCGCAAGCTCATCAAGGCGGTGTTCGCCACCGAGACCCTCGCCATGGGCATCAACATGCCCGCCCGCACCGTCGTGATCGAAAAGCTCGACAAGTGGAACGGCGAGGCCCACGTCAACCTCACCCCCGGCGAGTACACCCAGCTCACCGGGCGGGCCGGGCGGCGCGGCATCGACGTGGAGGGCCACGCGGTCGTCATCTGGAACCCCAGCGTCGACCCCGCCTCGGTCGCCGGCCTGGCCGGCGCCCGCACCTACCCCCTCAACTCCAGCTTCCGCCCCTCCTACAACATGGCGGTCAACCTGGTCGGCGCGGTCGGCGTCGAACGCGCCCGCACCCTGCTGGAGGAGTCGTTCGCCCAGTTCCAGGCCGACCGCGCCGTCGTCGGCCTGGCCCGCCAGGTCCACAAGAACGAACAGGCCCTCGCCGGGTACAAGGACGCCGCCACCTGCCACCTGGGCGACTTCATGGAGTACGCCGCGCTGCGCCGCCGCCTGTCGGACCGCGAGGCCGAACTCGCCCGCGAACGCTCCTCCGAGCGCCGCGCCGAGGCCGCCCGCTCCCTGGAGCACCTGCGGCCCGGCGACGTCATCCTGGTCCCCACCGGCCGCCGCTCGGGCCTGGCCGTCGTGCTGGACCCCGGCGTCGGCAAACGCTCCGACGGGCCCGCGCCCCTGGTGCTGACCGCCTCCGGATCGGTCCAGCGACTGTCGATCCTGGACTTCCCGCGCCCGGCCGACCCCATCGACCGGATCCGCATCCCCAAGTCGTTCAGCCCCCGCAACCCCCAGAGCCGCCGCGACCTGGCCTCCACCCTGCGCAACAAGGTCTCCGAGGACGCCCGCGACCGCAAACGCCGCCGCGACACCCCCGCCGCCGACGACCAGGAGATCACCCGGCTGCGCCAGGAACTGCGGCGCCACCCGGTGCACGGCTGCGACGACCGCGAGAACCACGCCCGCTGGGCCGAACGCTACTTCCGCCTGGAACGCGAGACCGAACAGCTCCGCCGCCGCGTCGAGGGCCGCTCCCAGGTCATCGCCCGCACCTTCGACAAGGTCTGCACCGTCCTGCAGCAGCTCGGCTACCTCGACGGCGACACCGTCACCGAGGCGGGCCGCCGCCTCGGCCGCATCTACAACGAACTGGACCTGCTCACCGCCGAAAGCCTCCGCGACGGCATCTGGGAACGCCTCGACCAGGCCGAGCTGGCCGCGTGCGTGTCGGCGCTGACCTACGAGTCCCGCCAGCCCGACGACGCCGCCCCGCCCCGCATCCCCGGCGGCGGCGTCCAGGACGCCCTGGGCGCGATGGTGCGCCTGTGGCGCCAGCTGGAGGCCGTCGAGGAGGACAACGGGGTGTCGTTCCTGCGCGAACCCGACCTGGGCTTCGCCTGGACGGCCTACCGCTGGGCCAGGGGCGCCGACCTCGACGAGGTCCTGCTGGAGGCCGACATGACCGCCGGCGACTTCGTCCGCGCGGTGAAGCAGCTGCTGGACCTGCTGGGCCAGATCGCCGACGCCGCCCCCGAGAACAGCCACATCCGCAAGACCGCCCGCAGGGCGATGGACGCCATGCGCCGCGGCGTCGTCGCCTACTCCTCGGTGACCTGACCCGACACCCGCCCCGTGCCGCCGTCCGGCGAGAACCCCGAACGGCGGCACGGCACGGCGGCACCCGACCCCCTTCCGGGACCACGGTTTCGGGGATCGCGGTCAGGCGGTCGCGGTGTGGTCGAGGATCGCCCGGACGATCGTCTCCCAGTCGGGCCGCTCGACCCCGTGGCCCGCGTCCGGGAGCCGCAGCAGCCGCGCGCCGGGGATCTCCTCCGCCAGCGCCTCGCCGTGCTCGACCGGGAACGCCGGATCGGCGGTGCCGTGGATGACCAGGGTGGGCGCGGCGATCGACGACAGCGGCGCACGCCGGCGGTCCTCCTCGGGGAGGAGGTCGTGGTTCTGCTGGGCGGCGACGTCGCGGGCGCGCTCGACGTCGCGCCGGACCAGGGCCCGGATCCGCGCCTCGTCGAACGGCCGCCGCCCGCCGCCGAGGACCCGCGAGTACTCCACCAGGTACCCGATCACCGACTCGGCGTCGGACCAGTCCACCGTCGCGCTCGACACGAAACGCGCGTACTCCCGCGACGCCGGCGGGAGCGCGCGGTCGCCGGGCAGCGCGGGGGAGGTGCTGATCAGGACGAGCGACAGGACGCGTTCGGGGAAGTCCAGCGCGAGCAGCTGCGTGATCCCCCCGCCCGCCGAGACGCCCACGACGTGGGCCGCGGGGAGGCCGTGGGCGTCGAGGACGCCCACGGCGTCGGAGACCAGGTCGTCGCCGGTGTAGCCGGGACGGCCGGGCTCGTAGGTGACCGAGCGGCCGGTGTCGCGGTGGTCGTAGCGGACCACGAAGCGGCCGCCCTCGGCGAGCATCCGGCAGAAGTCCTCCTCCCACCAGAGCATCGACGCGCCGATGCCCATGACCAGCAGGACCGGCGGATCGTCCGGATCGCCGAAGGACTCGGCGCACAGCTCGACACCGGCCGTCTCGATCATCCGCTCGACCATCGGTCCCACCCCTGACGAGACGATCACCCGTACTCCCTCACCCCCATGGAACCGCACTCCGGCCGCCGGCCGCCGTCGAACGCGGCAAGGGGGCGCGGGGACGTTCGCGGACCGGCGCCGAGGGGAAGTCCGGTTAAGGTGAGCCTTACCTGATGATCGCGTGAAAGCGCACGTCAACCGGCGCCCACGCGGCCGTCAGGGTGACCAGCGACGCCCCGACCGGGAAGGCCTGCCGCGATGACCGAGACCAGCACCCCCTTCACCCCCGACGTGGTCGCCCAGATCGCCCGGCACATGAACGAGGACCACGCCGGCGACTGCGCCATGATCTGCCGCGCCCTCGGTGGCGTCCCGGACGCCGCGTCGGCGCGCATGACCGGCTGCGACGCCGACGGCATCGAGTTCGGCGCGGTCGTCGACGGACGGGAGGAGGCCGTGCGGATCCCGTGGAGCGAGCGGCTCACCGAGCGCATCCAGGTCCGCCGCGAGGTCGTGCGGATGTCCGACGAGGCCCGCCACATCCTCGGCCTCCCGGCGCGCGACGGCCGGTGACCGGAGCCGCCCCTTCCGGAACCCTCTGGTCATTCCGACGTGGCGTCGGTAAAGTAGCCGACGTCACGTCGGAAAGTTCGCCGGAGCTCTTCCGAGAAGTACTTAGGTAAGGCTAACCTCATCTCGACCGACCGGATCTTTCCGGCAGAACCGGGATGAAAGGTGTGTGCATGGGCATGGCGGAGCAGGGCGCGGGGTTCGCGGCGGAACTGCGCGCCGCCACCTGGGGCGACCACGGCGACAACGAGGGCTCGGCCTACATGTCGGCGCTGGTCGAAGGGCGGCTCGGCCGCGAGGAGTACGCCGCCCTGGTCGGTCAGCTCTACCACGTGTACGACCTGCTGGAGCAGGCCGCCGACGCCCTGGCGGGCGACCCGGTCGCCGGGCCGTTCGCCTTCGCCGACCTGCGCCGCCGCGACGCGCTCCGCGCCGACCTGGCCTACCTCCACGGGCCGGACTGGGCCGACCGGATCGCCCCGAACGCCGCCACCCGCGCCTACTGCGACCGGCTGCGCGAGGTCTGCTTCGACTGGCCCGGAGGGTTCGTCGCCCACCACTACACCCGCTACCTCGGCGACCTGTCGGGCGGCCAGTACATCGGCCGCCAGGTGCAGCGGACCCTCGGCCTCGGCCGCGACGACGACGGCGTGCTGTTCTACCGCTTCCCCGGCAAGCCCAAGGCCTACAAGGACGCCTACCGCGAGCTGCTGGACGCCGCCCCCTGGGACGAGGCCGAACGCGCCCGCGTCGTCGCCGAGGTCAGGCGCGCCTACCGGCTCAACGCCGACCTCACCGCCGAACTGAGCCGCGAGCTGCGCATCGAGCCGGCCGCCTGACCCCGGTCGCCGCGCTTGTCCAAGGGCCGTTCCCCCAAGGGACGGCCCTAAAGTCAATTAACGGACAAAACAATCGAATCAGCGGTTTGTCGGGCCGCATAACGGAGATCACGTCGTTGCCTCGGGGGCAGTTCCGCACCCGACACGAACCGGAGGACACGATGCTCGCCATCATCGCGGCGGTCGTCTTCGCCATCGCCCTGCTGTTCGACCTGGTGGACGTCTCCACCGACGCGTTCAACTTCCAGACCCTCGTCACCCTCGGCCTGCTGCTGCTCGCCCTGCACCTGGCGGGCATCGGCACCAGCGGACGCGGGTCCTGGCGGCGCCGGACCTGACCCACGGACCGGCCCACGGTCCGATCCACGGACCGATCCACGGTCTGACGCCGCCATTCCTCATCCCGTCAACGCGAACCGCACCAGCCGCCGGACCGGGTCGGCCTCCAGCAGGCGGACCCGGACCGGCGCGCCGAGCGGCGGCCGTTCCCCCTCCACCCGCGCCACCACCGCCGGATCCACCAGCTGCACCTGGCCACCGCCCCGCTCCGGATCGGTGTCCACCACCACCGCGTCGAACGACTCGCCGACGTGGTCGCGCAGCAGCAGCGCCTCCACCAGGTCCACGCAGGCCCGCTCCACGCCGCCGCTCCGTTGCAGCGCCCGCCGCATCGTGTCCGGCAGCCCCGGCAACGCCTCCCGCGCCCACCCCGGCACCGGCCGCCCCGCCGCCAGCGCCAGGCACACCTCGGCCGCGTACCGGTCGGCCAGCCGCCGCAACGGCGCCGTCACGTGCGCGTACGGCGCGGCCACCGCCGAGTGCGCCGCCTGCTCGGGCACCGCCCCGTCGAACGCCACATACCCCGCGCCCCGCAGCAGCGCCACCGACTCGTACAGGAACGCCGCGTGCGCGGGCCGCGCGGGCTCCAGCGACCGCACCACGTCCCCGTAGGAGCGGCCCTCCGGCCAGCCGATCCCCAACGCCACGGCGGTGCGCCGCACTCGCTCCAGCGCCTCCGGCCGCGGCGGCGGCATCGTGCGCAGCAGCCCGACCCCGCCCTCCAGCATCAGCCGCGCCGCCGCCCGCCCCGTCAACAGCGAGATCTGCGCGTTCCACCCCTCCGACGGCACGCCGCCGCGCAGTACCAGATGCCACCCGTCCGGCCCGTGCTCGATCTCCTGCTCGGCCAGCGGCAGGTCCACGCCCCCGCGCGCCGCCTCGGCCTCCTGCAGCATCCGGCCGATCTCGCCCAGCAGCGCGATCCGCGGGTCGGCGGCGTCGGCGGAGGCGTAGTCCAGGCGCTCCCGGCTGCGCACCAGCGCCCGCCGCACCTCCACCCCGGTCGTCGCCCCCCGGTCGTCGACGTCGATCGTCCACATCACCGCCGGACGGTCCCGCCCCGGCAGCAGGCTGGCCGCCCCCTCCGACAGCTCCGGCGGATGCAGCGGGGCCTTGGCGTCCGGCAGGTACAGCGTCACGCCGCGCGCGTGCGCCTCGGCGTCGACCGCGCCGCCCGGCCGCACGAACGCCGCCACGTCCGCGATCGCGTACCACACCCGGTAGCCCCCGGGACGCCGCTCCAGGTGCATCGCCTGGTCCAGGTCCATCGACCCGGGCGGGTCCAGCGTGAACAGCGGCACCTCCCGCAGGTCCGCCCGCTCCCCGCCGCCGGGCGGGCGCGCCGCCGCCGCGACCGCCTCCTCCCGCACGGCCTCCGGGAACGGGCCGGGCACCCCGAGTTCCACCCGGATCCGGTCGAGCCCGGCGCGGACCTCGGCGTCGTCCTCGACCGAACGCAGTCGCAGCATTCTGTGCGGCACCCTTCCGAGATTACGGGCGGGGACCGTCCAGACCGCCCAGCACAGTCTCAACGGAAGCGAACCGCCGCGTAAAGAACACGCGCCCGGATCAGTCGGCTTCCCGCTCCTGCGCGAACGCCCGCAGCCCCTCCACGTCCACCACCACGATCCGCCGCCACCCGGTGCGGACCAGGCCCCGTTCCCGCAGGTGCGCCAGCGCCCGCGCGACCGTCTCCCGCGAGGCGTCCATCCAGCTGCCCAGCTCCTCCTGCGACAGCGGCGGCGCGATCTCGATCCCGCCGTCCGGCGCCGCCGGGACGTGCCGCGCCGACAGCTCGGCCAGCTGCGCCAGCAGCAGCGCCAGCCGCCGCGCGCCCTTGGCCGACACGTGCGCCTGCAACCGCCGGTCGGCGTCGTCCAGCCGCGCCACGAACGTCCCGCTCACCAGCCGCCACGCCTCCGGATGGGCGTCCAGGAACGCGGTGAACCGCCGGGCCGGGACCACCAGCGCCCGCACCGGGCTCAGCGCCGTCACCGTCGCCGACCGCTGCCGGTCGCCCAGCACCGCGCTCTCGCAGATCAGGTCCCCCGGCCCCCGCACCGCCAGCACCACCGCGTGCCCGTCCTCGGTCATCGAGGTCACCTTCGCCCAGCCGTCCTCGATGACGATGATGTGGTCGGACTCGTCGCCCTGGTAGCACAGGGGAGTACGGGCGGGGTACACGCGCGGCCGGGACGCCTCCCGCAACGCCTCGCGCTGCGGCTCGTCCAGGGACTCCCAGAACGCCTCGCGGCGGCCGGGGGTGCGCGGCGGAAAAGTCCGTTCGGTCACCGGGGATCCGTTCCTCTTCGCCGGATGCGGTGTCGGTGGCTGCGGTGTCGGTGGCTGCTGTGCCGGTCGGTGGGGCGGGGCCGGGGACCGGCGCCCGGGACAGGTGGGGGGAGTGGGGCGGTGAGGCCCGGTGCCCCGGGCGACGGTCGCCCGTGCCTCCATGAGAACCCCATACTGATCGCGATGGTGCTCCCGCGGGCACGACCTGTCTGCGTCATCTGACACACAGGTCGACCCGCCCTGATCACACTGTCAGGGCCGCAGCGCCTTGCGCAACCGTTCCACCGGGCTGCTCAGCCCCCAGCGCTCGGCGAGCCCGGCCAGCGCGGCGGGATCGCGCGGCTCGTCCGGCAGCCGGTCGTCCAGCCCCCGCAGCTCGGGCGCGTCGATGTCGGTGACCACCCGCACCACGGTCTCGGCCGCCGCCAGGTAGTCCCGCGCCGCCTCGATCCTCTTGCGGGCCGCCGCCGGGAACGCCGCGTCGCCGCCGTCCAGCGCCGCCAGGATCCCCGCCACCGACCCGTACCGGGTCACCAGCGTCGCCGCCGTCTTGTCCCCGACGCCCGGGACGCCCGGCAACCCGTCGCTGGGGTCCCCGCGCAGCGCCGCGTAGTCGGCGTACCCGCGCCCGGGGATGCCGTACTTGGCCGCGACCTCCTTCTCACCCATCACCTCGAGGTTGCGGATGCCGCGCGCGGTGTAGAGGACCTGCACGGGCCCGCGCTCGTCGACCAGCTGGAGCAGGTCGCGGTCGCCGGTCACCACGTCCACCGGGCCGTGCGCCATCCCGGCCACCGCCAGCGTCCCGATCACGTCGTCGGCCTCGTACCCCGGCACCCCGACCCGCGCCAGCCCGAACGCGTCCAGCACCGCGTCGATGACCGGCAACTGCGCGGCCAGCGCGTCGGGCGTCTCGTCGCCCCCACCCTCGGCGACCCGGTGCGCCTTGTACGACGGCAGCGCCGCCACCCGGAACTCCGGCCGCCAGTCGGCGTCGAAGCAGCAGACCAGGCGCTCGGGGGCCCGGTCCCGCACCAGCCGCGCGATCATGTCGACGAGGCCGCGCACCGCGTTGACGGGCGTCCCGTCGGGCGCGGTCACCGAATCGGGGACGCCGAAGAAGGCGCGGTAGTACAACGACGGCGTGTCCAGCAGCATCAGCCCGCTCATGCCGCTCATCGTCCCACGCCCGGACGCAGGACCGCCGTACGCCACCGCCCCCAGTCCAGACGCGGCCGCGCGGCCCGCGCCAGGGCCAGCCCCTCGTCCAGCGCCCCGAGCAGCCGCTCGGCGTCGGCGTCCGCCCCGCCGGACCCGCCGAGCCCGCTGAGGGCGCGCAACAGCGCCGGATAGAGCGCCTCCCGGTGCTCCTCCGGGGCGCGCCCCCGGCAGCCGAGGAACGCCACCGGACGGTCCAGACTGCGCCGCAGCGCCGCCACGTGCGCCTCGTCCGCGCCGCCGTGGCAGGCCAGCACGATCGCCCGCGCCCGCGGCCCGGTCCCGTCCGGCGCGCGCAACGTCCCCAGGTCCAGCCCGCCGACCAGCACCCCGCCGCTCGCGTCACCCGAGCAGACGTCGTCCACCAGCAGCACCGCCGCCTCGCACAGCGCGGCACGGCGCGGCCCCGGCGGGTCCTCCGCGCACATCCGCAGCGCGAGCGCCCCCACCCCCTCCACGGCCCGGCCCGCCCGCTCGAACCGCCGGACGCTGCCGGCGGCGCGGCGCCGCGTCACCAGCGCGACC
>NZ_BCQR01000119.1 GCF_001552175.1 Actinomadura kijaniata NBRC 14229 | reverse complement strand
CCGGGACGGGACCGTGCGTCCCGATGACTCCACTGCACCCGGACGAAGTAGCCGGGTGACGCAGTCACCCGGCGCGGTTCCGGCCCTGTGGTCTTTGGTGTCGCTGGTCAGGTTCGCCGTCTGGCCTCGGATCGGTTTCCGACCTGTGCGGTCAGCAACCGTAGGCACGCCTTATGCTTCGCCGGTGGATGCAGCTCTCCTAGAGAGGCCCGTTGAGCTGGATGAACGATTTCCTGCCGGCGTGTTGTGCTCTTCCTGGGCTTGCCAGGTGACTGCTCGTCCAGATCGCACCGATCATGGGATCGTGCTCGATGAACAAGGACAGCGGATCGTGCGCCACGTCGAGGCCAGACTGCTGGGAACCGACCAGCCGGAGCCGGTCATCCAGGCCGCCGGAGCCTGGCTGGCGGTGCATCTGGGACCGGAAGGCTTCACCTGGCTGAGTTCCCGCAAGACCCTGCAGAAAACCGACCACAATCACATCGAACAGATCCACCTCCACAGCCGACGCGGCAACCGCGCCGGTCAGCAGATCATGCTCAGGCTCGTGCTCAACGTCCGCGACCGCGGGCTGGCCCAGTGGCGCCACGATCACCCCCACCAGGCGATCCGCAACGACGGCTACCTCTGCGGACACGGCCTGGACACCCTGCTGGGAACCTGCGGGCTGTTCGACGGCATCGTCGGGCTCACCCACCAAGCCAAGCGCATCCCCCGACTGCAGGACTTCCTGACCAAGCTCCAGCAGGTGGCGCTGCCCTGGTTCGCCAGCACCGCCGACCCCGACCGCCTGCCCGCCGACGTCCCCGATGCCACCCTGCTGGCCTCCGCCGCCGAACTCACTGAATGGCTGGTGTACCGCGGAGCCACCCGGCAGGCCCGCGCACTGGTGGAACGCTGGCTCACCCTGGCCCCGGACAACCCCGCCCACTTTGCCGTCGGCCGCGAACTCGCCCTCAGCGGCGCCGCCCCTGACCACTCTGACCTGTGTCCCGGCATGCCCCAAGCGCTCGGCTGGACCGCCACCGTCTTGAAAGTCGCCTAACCCAGACGGGCACACTTCGTCCTCAAGAAGGCCATCTGACTAGCCCAACATGTTCCTCCAGGAGAGCCGCACCCTTCGCCGTTGGCATACGTGCGCCCCGGCAAGCCCCGAACCATGTGGAAGTACGAACGATCTTGGCTGGATCGCGGCTTTCAGGTAGCTGGGGACCGGTAGCGTCGTGGTGACATGACCTCACCCCCGCCCCGGATCCCCCCGCATCCGCCGAACGTGCACCCAGTGCCCAGCGACGGCCGTCGTCACGTCGGGCCGCTGGAGACGATCGTGCACCGGCATTGGCCGACCGGCACTGTGCCACCCCGAACGCTGATCGCCGCAGTGGATCGCTTGGCCTCGCTGCCTGCGCATCTGACCGGTCGCCTGCTGGAGGGGCTGACGGCCTTCTATATCGGGATGGGCGCGGTGACCGATTACCCGCCGTTCGCTGATCTGACCGGTCAACCTATTGATCCGGCCCGGCCGGAGGGACCGCAGTGGCAGCACATCCCGGCGGGCTACCGGGACCGACAGATCGTGATCGGGTCGGGTAGCCACTCGCTGTCCATCGACGTCACCCTGCACGAGATCTTCCACGCCATGGACGATCTGGACGGCTGGATCTCCAGCTCACCGGACTTTCGTGCCCTGCACTGGTCGTGCTCGCCAGTGCTGGCCGATGACCGGTATGTCCGGCAGCGGGCGGAGTTCTTCGCCGAGGCCGGCGCGGTGGTGACCCTGCGCGCCTGGGATGTTCTGGAGGCCATGTTGAGCGGACACACCCATCGTGCCTACGCTGTACGGAGTTGGTTCAGCCGCGAGTACGGGGTAGGGAGGTGACCATGGCCGCGATCGTGTATCCCGACGGGCACGTGGAGGTCCCGATCACCGCCGTCGGCGACCATCTGGCCGCCGATGGGGTGCAGACGCTGTGGCCCGGTGACAACGGCTACGACCAGGCCGCCGCCGCTGCTCTCCCGGCCGACCAGCACCCGCTGCTGGCCCCTCGCAACCACCGACGCGCCGCCGAGTTGGAGGCGCTGTTCGCCGCCTGGGACGCCAAACAAGCCACTGCCTGAGGCTGGAGCCGTACCTCGGCCCCTCTCAGATGTCGGCCTCTATTCCGGGCTGGCCATCAGGATCCGTGGATGGGGAAGACCCACCAGCATGGCGCGGTACTCGGCCGTTGTGGCCATGGCGCCGTCGACGCGACCACCAGCGACCGCGTGGACCGTATAGGTCGTCCAGCCCTCGGTGTCGGTTTCACGCGTGATCGTCAAGGTCCATGGCCTGGCCGTCGTCGGATCCACCCACTCCACCGTGCGGCGTTCGCGGCCTGCCTCACCGAGGGTCATGGGGCGCTGTCATCGAGCGGTGGCGTTTGGTCGTGGCGCGGACGCAGTGCGCCGGGGGAGTAGGTGACCATCACCGTCTCCGCCTCATCGTCGGTCAGGTCGACCCATTGGAGCAGCGCCGCTTGCTCGGCGGGATACCAGCACAGCACGCGGGCTCGCCTCCAGGCGCCGCGCCATCTCGCCCACGCGGCCTGATGCCGTGGCCGAACGCTCCGCGCGGCCTGCGGCGGGAAGATCTCGAGGAGGTCAGGTGGCATGGACATGACCTACCAATGATCGAACACATATTCGGATGATGTCGAGTCGGGGTGGGGTAAGCCGACGATCGCCCGCACTGTGACTGCCAGCAATACCTGTCACCTGCAGGCGGCATCTGTCACCAGACACTGCTCTGGCGAGGGGTGATGGCAAGGGTTGAAGATCTCTCCACGGACCATGTCATCGACCTCGATCGGGCAGCCGCGGAGATCACCGCGCGTCTCTCCCGCTGGACGACTTCCGCGCTCCGTCCCGGACCAGTCACCTGACAAGATCTCCGCGCTCAACGAGATCCCTGCGGCAGAGCCGTACCTGCTTCGGTCCGGGGCCCGGTAGCCGGTCGATCAGCGACGGTGCGCAGAGATGTCGAAGAGGGGATCCAGCGGTTCGCCCTCGTCGTAGATGACCAGACATGCCTCGGCCGCCGGCCCCCGGGCGAGCTCCACCAAACGGTCCAAGACCATCGCCTCGCAGGGGAGCCTGGCCGGGTCGAGACCCAGCGCCCGGGCCGCACGGTCACGTCGCTGGTCGAGGTCGGGAATGTCCTGCCAGTACTGGTCCGCAGCCGCCCGGATGCCTTCAGCCGACCGACCGGCAGCATCCCGCCACCACGGCGCCACCAGACACAGCCGCACCAACTCCGGCAGCCCGAGCGCGAGCAAGCCGGCCTCGCCGTCGAGGCTGATGTACACCACCGGGCGTTCCTCACCGCCCTCCCCGACGAAACAGAACGCATCCCCCGAGGCCGCCCGCGCGAACTGCTCCAGCCGAGCCCCGGAAGCCAGCAGGACCCCCTCCTGCAGCTCATGGTCGGCCGGGCTGGTCACGTCCAGATCCGCGATTCCGGCGAAGAACGCAACGACATCCTCATCACTGCCCAGCAGGGGCAGCAGAGCTCCCGAGACCTCAGGCCAGGCGGGTACATCAGGGCCGGTCGGCGCGTTCGATCCATCCACCCGGCCACCGTATCCCCACCCACCGACCGCAACCAGACCATGACCTGGGGCCCAGCTCCTCATCGGGACCACAGACCCGGACCGGACCATCCGCTGACATCAAATCCGCGCGATCTTGCTGACATTAGTTCCGCGCGCAACAACCATCCCCACCACCGCCTCACCCGCCTGCACTCACGGTAGAAGCCAATCCGCGTTCAAACAGCCCAGGCACGAATCCCCAGCTCAGCAGGCCCTTAGAGGAGAGCTACACCCAACGCCAGATGCGCAGACCTGCTGGTCCGCTCGCCAAGCTGCAGCCCCGGTCTCAGTCCGCCGGGCCGATTGGTGCGCCGAGTTCCTTACTGATCAGGGCGAGCACTTGGTCGATGCGGGCCAGGTCCGCCGGAGGGCCGTGGTCAGCACGGGCACGGTGACGTTGGCGCCGCTGGCGGCGATGGCGGTGAGCAACTCGCGCCCCTCCGCCGGCACCCCGGTTTGGTCCAGCACGACCGGTGGGATGAGGTACCGGCCGTTGCTCCCCTCATACAGCAGCGCGCTACCTTTCTCCGCTTCGGCGGTGATGCGACGGCACCCGGGTGAACCGGCGCGCGCTCCCCGGCCCCAGGATGGGCAGACCCCGCTGGTGGCGCTCGCGCTGGATCGCCAGCAGCCGCTGCCCGCTGCCGCCCGCCGCGCCGCCGGGCACCAGCCGTCCCGGCACGCGCCGGATCGTCACCGCCGACACCGCCCACCGCTGGTGGTAGCAGCTATAGGGGTGGGGCATGCGCAGGTCGGCTCCCAGCAGCGCCATCAGCACGTCCTCAACCTGTTCGGTGCGGTCGCGCAACACCGCCGGGTCCTCCTCGTGAAACACCTCCTCGCGCACCTGCACCTGAACCTGGCCGTCCTGCTCGCTGACGGCGACGGTGGTGGTCAGGCCGAACTGTTCCAGCGCCTTGATGGTCTGGGTCACCAGCGCGCGGTCCCGCTGGTATTCGGCCTGCGCCCAGGCCCGCGTCCACACCTGGCCCGAGGCCGGGTCCTGCTCGATGTCGATCACTGCTTTACTCCCCTGGTTGGTGCTGTGGCGGCAGGATGCACCGGCGCGGGGGTTAGTGTCGCGGGCTGACCCGGCGGCGCCCCGAGGGGCACGGTTCGGCCCTGGCGGCCGCAGACGCGGACGGCGGGACCGCCCAGGTCACCGCGGGATGGTGAGCGCGGGGTGGGTGAGGATCCAGGCGTAGACCGCCTCGTGCAGTTCCGGGGCCCACAGGGGCCGGTCGTAGCGGGAGGTCATCGTCCCGGCGTGCCCCAGCAGCCGGCCGACGCGGGCGTCGTCGACGCCGGCGGCGCGGGCGGCGGTGGTGATCCCGGCGCGCAGCGAGTGCGCGGCCAGCTGGGCGACGACCTCGGGCGGCTGCCTGGCGTCGGTGGCGGCGTCCTTGACGACCTGGGCGACGTAGCGCTCGGCCAGGGCGGTGGTGCGGACGTTGCCGCCGCTGGTGATGCCCGACAGCAGCGGCGGGGCCTGCGCGCCGGTGCGGGGGCGGCGGCCCTGGCGCAGGTGGGCGCGGCGGCCGGTGGCCTGCAGCCAGGCCAGCGTGGCGCGGACCGGGCACAGCCAGGCCAGCTCGGGCGGGGCGTAGGGGATGTCGATGGTGCGGCCGGCGCCTTCCTGGTCGGTCTTGCTGCGGCCCAGGTGCAGGCGCAGGCCCTGTTCCAGCAGTTCCAGGTCGTCGACGCGGATGCGGGTGAACTCCTGGCGGCGGACCCCGGCGAAGAATCCCAGCAGCAGCAGGCACCGGTCGCGCAGCGCGCTCAGCCAGGCGCGGCGGACTGCGGCGCGGGCGACCTGGTGCGGGGCCGCAGGGACCGGGCGGGCGCGGGCCATCGCGATCAGCAGGGCGATGGAGACGGCGTCCTTGCCGGTGCTGTGAACCCCGTGGGTGCGGCACAGACCGCGGCGCACGCGTTTGATCCAGGGGTGGTCGGTGGGGGTGGGTAGCCCGGCGTCGGCGTGGAAGTGGCGGATGGCGGCGATGCGCTGATCCACCGTGGACATCGCGACCCCCGCGCGGCCGAGCTCGGCCAGGTACAGCGCCACCACCTCCACCTCACTGGCCCGCTCGGGCACCCCGACCTGCAGGCCGAACCGCGCGCAGAAACCACAGAACTCCTGCCAGCCGTGCCGGTACTTGTCACCGGTGGAGGGCGCGTGCGCGGCCGCCAGGTACCCGGCGACATCGGCAGCCAGGGCGGCCAGGTAGGCGGCGCTGCCACCGTCGGGTGGGGCGTGGTCGTGCAGGTAGGCGGTGAGGTTCGGTGGCGTGTCGGAGGAGGTGCGGGGCGCGGGCAGGAGCTGTCCGTGCAACGTCGGCGTCTGGTGCGTGCCGGGGTTGGAGGTCATGGTGGTGTGGTCTCCTAGGGGGCGGACTGCCTGCGGCGCATCCCGCCCCCGGCCAGGTAGAGGGGCATCATGCTGGCGAAGTCGCCACCGCCGGTCACGATGCTCTGGGCAGGGGCATTCCGGCGCCGGAGGCGAGGAACCCGTCGGTGACGGCGATGTTGAGCGCTCCCGAGATGGCCGCCAGCAGGCCGAGAAGCTGCGGGAGGGTCACTAGTCCTTTGTCTGGATGCGGGCGACGTCCTGGCGGGCCCATTCCACGATGGTGGGCCAGGCCAGCTGCAGCGGCGTGGGGGTGGTGGTGAGGGCGGTGGCCAGGCGGCTGCCTTCGGGTGCCCGGTAGTCCACCCACTGCGGTTCGTCCAGCGCGGCGCGCATCAGGGCGTCGTAGAGATAGGCCGGTCCGGTCCCGTCGTAGCCCCAGGTGAAACCGGTGATGGGAGGCATGTGGGGCGGGATGGGCAGCAGCTGGGCGCGCCAGCCTGCGGGAGTGCGGGTGAGCGCCAGCGGCGGCCCACAGGTGTTGCCCTGGCCGTGGTCTCCGGCGATGACGGTGTGCTCGTTCCAGCCGTCGGGCAGGCCGGTGGGCCACTCAGCCAAAAAGTCGCGGCCGCCGGTCGGGGAGGGCAGCAGCACCACCAGGCGCCCGTCGGCGTCGGTGAACAGCTCGCCGTCCTGGGCGCGGCCGTAGGTGGCCAGCAGCCGTGCCCCGCGACGGGTCTTCCACACCTGGTCGGGATCGGGATGGGCGGTGAGGGTCTCCAGCCAGATGTCACCGGCGTTGCCCCCCGGCAGCGTGCCGTGCTCCACCTGGACGCTGTCGGCGGCCAGGACCGGGTCGAACCCTTCGGCGGCGATGGTCAGCAGCCGGACCGCATGTTCCAGTGCATCGCCTTCGGGCGCGATGGCCGGGTCGGCTGGCAACTGCGGTTCGGTGGCGCGCAAGTCCCGCAGCTCGGCACAGATCTGATCGCCGGGCAGCTGGGTCACCGGCGGCAGCGCTGTGACCTTCGGGGCTTCGTGTCGTCCGATCATCAGCAGTCTTCGTCGTTTCCGGACCGCGATTACGGCTGTGGACGACGGAGCGAAAGCAGGGGCCGAATCCGTGCTCGCACTGCCTATAGCTCGTTGAGCTGGGAAAACTCTGTTCTGCAGACCAGACAGAGTACATATTCTGTCCGGTCGAGGCCCGGCGCGGGGCGACAAGGACCGTTGATGATCGGACGACACGAAGCCCCGAAGGTCACATCGTCATGGTCCGATCGAACAGGCTCGTCGCCCGGCACGAGGGACGGACGGCGGAACCTCCCGACATGAGGCGACCCGGTGACCCGGTTACGTACCCAGAGTTCCTGCGCCGCATGTCGCCTGCAGTCGTCGCCGCTCTGGCCGCCAGAGCGGCACAGCTACCTAGTTGGGCTACCGCTGGCGGCCGATGCGCTGGGTGATCTCGTCGACGACCGGGCCCCAGTGACCCCAGACGTCGTGGATCAAGCGCTGCCCGTCGATCGCCTTGCCGCTGAAGCGATAGGGCTCGTGCTCTGTACGCAGGTAGATCATCTGTCCGTCCAGCCGGGCGATGCCGCGCTCCAGCAGCACCTGGACGGCGGCCTGGAAGTCGGTGCCCTTGAGGCCCTGGCGTCCGTGCAGCTTCTTGATGAAGGCCCCGCGCTCACCCTGGTGCCCATGCGTACGGGTGAGGTTCATGAACATGTTCATGAAACGGACCGCGCGGTCGTTGGCATTGACCTTGTCGGGGAGCTCCAAGGGCGCCTGGTAAGCGACCCAGGGATAGTTCAGGGATGGACTGTCCTGGGGGACCCGTAGCTCGAAGGTTCCCTTCCGCGGCTCCCTGGTGATCATGTGCGGCAGGTGGAGACCGGGGTTCACCACCTCGATCGTCACCATGCCGTCGCTTTCGCCGCTGTCGGCGGCCGGTCCCACGCGGTGGGCGAACTCGACCGCGGGTCCCTCGATGGTCAGGGCGTTGCAGTGGAGGAAGACGTCGGGCCCCAGCACGACCGGGGTCTGGCCCGCAGGGATCTTCAGGGTCGCCGTGGTCGCGACGGTCAGACCCTCCACCGGGCCATGCAGGTGCAGGACCTGTGCATTCTCGGGGATCAGCGTGAAGGTCTTCTCATAGGGCGCCTCGGCCTTCTGCAGGTTCATGGTGACCTCGTAGTAGCCATCGCTGGTCTCGATGGCGGTCACCGTGGCCAGCGCTCCGCTGAACTCACCGGCGGTGAGCGAGGCGTGCAGGGCCGCAAATCCCCAGTCGTCGATCCATGGCTCCGCCTGGAGGGCGACCAAGTCGAACAACAGGCTGGAGTCGTTGCCGATCTCGATCAAGCGACGGCCGTTGATGACCGTCCCGAACAACTGCGCGGCGGTGTAGGCGGCAAAGACCGTGCTCGCCCAGTGGGCCTCGTTGCGGAAGGGGTGGTCGGCCACAAAGGAGCGGATCTTCTCGATGTAGTCGTGGCGGACCTTGGGGTCGGCGATGTGCGACAGGTCGGGCGCCGGCCCGCCCTCCAGGTCGTGGCACAGCCACTGCAGCTGTTCTTTGGGGGAGTAGACCGCAGCCGGGTCCAGGCCGATCTCGGTGGCCAGCTTGGCCATCTTCTTCTGGTCGCGCTTGAGTAGGTCGTCCAGGATGCGCTGCAGTTCGGCGAGGTGGTCGGTGGTCTGGTTAGAGGAGCCGAAGTTCTGGGCGAGGGCGTAGTGGTTGTCCTCACGCAGCAGGACCGCCGCCACCGCGTCCAGGACCGGGGGATACCCGGCGAAGGTCTCGGCGTCCTGGCCGGACACCGACCCGGCCACCGAGGTCAAGACCGCATCGCGGGCCGCCTGGTAGTACCCGCCCTCCAGCGTGGCGGGACCCGACCGCCGGCTCACCACGCCATCGACATAGGCGCAGCGTTCCTGTGGCCCGAAGTGGGAGATCTCCAGCCAGGCGACATCGACGCCTGCATCCCCCAGGTGGACCCAGACTTCCTCCAAGGTCCGCTCCCGGCCCAACAGCACGAACCGGCAGCCCTGCCGTTGAGCGGCAGCGATCGACTCCAGGAAATCTGCCCATGAGGTCCCCGACACCCAAGCCCGGGCTTCGTCCAACGAGTCGATCAGGATCATCGGGTTGGGTTGCTGCGCCAGTGCGCTCAGCCCGTCCGCCACGCCCAGGTACAGGCCAAGGAGATAGGGCAGTGACGTCCCGCTGACCGCCCGGTCCTGCTCCAGCTTCCACAGCGGCGCCCCCAACCTGCGCGACAGTTCCTCGGCCGCTCGGCTTTTGCCGGCCGCGCCGCGTGCGGAGACCAAGACCACCGGCGCCTCAAGCTCCTGGAACTCCTCCCGCAGCACCAGGGTTGGAGGGACGAACAGGGACCCATCACCAGCGACCTGAAACGCGATCTGTTGGGTCCCGGGAAAACCCGCCGGCCCCAGCGCAGCGACAAGGTCAGGGAACGAAAGCCGCATATCCATCGGGCAATTCCATCGACTCGCCCACCGGGAAGCAAGCAGATCGGGAATTTGAGCCTTCTGCCGGTGGAGTGCGTCCAAGGGGTTCGACGCGCTGCCCCGAGGTAGGGCCACAGTGAAGGAGGCTGGACACATGAGCGACCCCCTAGATCAGGCTCTGCGCGCGCTGGAGGCGGCCGGCGCCAGGCCGCGGTGTGAGGAGTGCGATACCGGGCTCGGCAACGGCACGTGCCGGGCCTGTGTAGGCCACCGCCTGATGAGCAGGGCCGGAACGCCCCACCCCTTGGGTGGGACGGCGGAGGTCATCGTGCAGGTGGCCTCCTACTTCCTGGCCACAGGACTCGGAGGCATCATCGGCAACCGCGCTGACGCAGGCGCGGTCGCGTTGTTCAAAACCGTGCATCAGCGCTGGCGAACCCGGACCTCACAGGAGCCAGAGGAACCGGACCGGCAGCCCCTGACCAGGGAAGAGGCCATCGACCTGGCCAAGGCTGCCGCCCAGATGTATGGATACTCTCCCGAGGATATGCACCCTGAGAAAATCCTCTATGGCCCCGAGGACGGAAGCTGGTTCATCACCCTGCGCGCTATGACGCTCAACGGCCGTTGCTCGCGCCAGGTGGGGGTTCGCGTTCCCTCCGGTGATCCGCTCAGGGCGGTCGTTTACCTCCAGATACCAGCCCGCCGTCGCAACCACCGCTGGTGATCGTCGGGTTAGAGTCCACACGCTGGTGCGCAAGCTCGCCAAGGGCGGCTGATGAGCCGGTGGGGCTACACGTGATGCGTAACGTGCTGAACGCCCTGGCGCTGCCTGACCGGCCATCCCTCCTGACCAGGATCGGGTGGGTTACCGTCACGCTATGAGCGGCCAGCCCTCGCCTGTTTCGGTGACGGAGTCGGTCCGGTGCCGCTGCGGAAGGTGGTTCATCCCGCGGCGATCCACGGCCCGGTGGTGTTCGGGAGCATGCCGAACGGCGGCATGGCGCCAGCGGCAGCGGCACCGAGTCGGGCCGCCGGAGGCCGAGCGGCTGGAGCGCACCGATGCCGCGCGCCGGGCCCTGTACGAGCGCGCCCGACGGCTGGCGATGGCCGCCGCCGAGCTGGCCAAGGCCCTGGAGAGCGGCTGGGCGCCGTTCCTGGACCAGGACCCGGCCGTCCCGCCGGCCGGACACACCTTCACCGCCGCGCCCTTCCATCAGGCCACCCGGGACCTGGTCGAGTTCGCGGTCCTGGCCGATCGCGCCGACGGGGTCGCCTGGGCCGACATCGGCGCCGCGCTGGGCCTCAGCGGTGACGCCGTCCGCCGCCGCTACCGGTGGCTGGTCCTGCACGATCGCACCGGCCAGAGCCCCGACATCGCCGCCGCCGACCGCGGGCGCGAGGGTCAGGTGTAGATTAGGCCTCGGTAGCGCCAGACCAGGGCGGAAGCGGGCGCGGGATCGGGCTCATACACCGCGCGCGGGACACATCCGGCAGGGGTGTCGTCGGGCCAGCCGCCAGCCAGCATCATCCAGGTGCCGAGCTGCTCGCGCGGACCGGCCAGGTCTGCGGCCGCGGCCAGGGCTTGACGGTGGCCGTCCCAGGGACCGCCCACCAGCTCCACCATCACCGGCTCGTCGGAGTGAGCTGGTGGGTGCGGCGCGTCATCGGTCATGCTCTAACACTGGCATGACAGCGCTTCGAGGCCGCGCTGGCCTACTGGGCGCCGTCCACCTGCCCGTAGTGACGCGCCGCCAGGCGCGGGTAATACTGGAACGCGAGCTCCCGAGTCGCGATCTTTCCGGGCGATCCGGTCAGATCGCGAGGCTCGCTCGACCCGAACTGCGGCATCTCACACGAGCCGGTCTTCTCCTCATAGACAGAAAAGACCTGGTAGTTGAGGGTCTCTGCCGCGCCATACGTGAGATCGGTCCAACGATCCGCAAGGTCGACCAAGGAGTCCGGTTCACCCGCGACGGCCAACAGAGCCGAACGTCCCTGAGCGACCAACCACGCCCTGAAGTCTCCGAACAAGTCATCACCGCAGCCGCCCAGCATCAGCGCAGCCGCGTCCCAGACGCCCCAGTCGAACGCGACATCATCAGCCGCATCCCAATACGTTCCGAAGGCCACGAGTTCCTCGACGCTCATCTGCGCGAGCCGCTCGTGCTGCAAACGCACCTGCTCAACGAAGTCGCCGCCACTCGCTGCGCGACACCCATCGATGATCTCCCAGAATTCATCCTCAGTCACGCACGCAGAGTAACAATCGTCAGCAAAGTGCCCACGTGGGTAAGCGGAGTTGGTCAACCGGCCTTGGTGCAGATAAGCCCGGCCGCGCCCTGACCCGCGCCGAAAAGCACGCACTGCTCTGGCAGCCGGTACCGCCCATCGTCTATGACGGCCGCACCGAGGTCGCCCGCCAGGCCACCACCCCCAGCCCCGCATGGTCGTTCTTGGTGGACCACATCGGTGCCTGGCGGCCACGCCGGTGAACAGGACACCGACGGCGAGCACCAGCGCGCCACGGTGGTCGACCGACCGCGGTGTTCTAGCGCCTCAGCTCATTCATGATCGCTTCCAGGCGTCGCTCCCGCCACCAGCCGGGCCCCTGGTCGAACACGGCCTTGGGGGTCCACTCGGTCTGGCACGGCACGCATTCCAGCACCGTGAACTCCACCGTGGTTCCCGCCCGGTCGGCGGTGATGGTACGGCTGTCGATGGGGCGGTCGCAGTCGGGGCAAAAGCCCTCCGACAGCATCGCCTCGGCCCGCACCCAGTACCCGGGGTCGAACTGCTCCTGGAACACCATCGGCGGCGGGTCAGGCGGTGCGGCGGGTGCCGGTGACGCGCGCGCGCAGCCGCGCGGTCAGCGCTTCATCGCCGGGGCGCGGGGCGGCCAGGGCATCCAGGTCCAGGGCGTCGGCGCGCAGCCGCTCATAGTCGGGGTGGTCAGCGGGCACAGGGACGGCGGCGCCGCAGCCGGCGTCGGCCACCAGCAGCAACCGGCCCTCGCGGATCACCGTCTGGCTCATGGTCACACCTCCAGCCCGTAGTGCCTCACAGAGTAACTGACCACCGCGGTGACCGGCTCGTGCCCGTTCAAGGTGCGGTGCAACCAGCACGCCGGTTCGGCTCTACCTGAACCCGCTCCCGGCGTCCGTGTAACCAGCCACCGCCCCAAGCCGTGAGATTGCCATGCGGCCACAGCCGCTCCGGGTGTGGCCGCATGGGTTCGACGCCGAGGAGTTACCCGGTGCCTTTGAGGCGGAATCCGTAGAGGTTGCCTGCCTGCTCAACCAGCGCGTACTTGTTGTCGGTGATGGTGATTGCGGCCAGCGGCAGGTTCTCGGCCAGGACCTTGCTCGTACGGTCGTCAAGGACGAGGAAATTCGCGATCCGGTCGGGGGAGCCCTGGCCGGGCACGGTCGCTGCGGGTTGGACCTCCATGTAGGCCACGCCTGCGCCAGCGGCTTGGGTTGTCATCGTGCGCATGTTGGGGCCGTCCTGGCGCCACCGGAGTTTCCCGGTGTCGGCGTCGAGGATGACGGTTCCCTTGGATCCGCTGCGGATGATGGCGTGGCTGTCGGGGTCGTAGGCCCAGGGGTCGTCCTGGTCGAGGCCGTTCAGCGAGTGGGGTTCCCCCATGATCTCGACTTGGGAGACGTCACTGCGGCGCTGGCCGGTGCTGGGGTCGATCTGCTGGATGCGCGTCCCGTTGGCGATCAGCAGGTTGGGACCGAATGTTCCCAGGTAGCGGGCCTTGGGCTCGCGCCAGAGCGTCTTGCCGCCCTGAGTGAGGTCGATCCCTCGCAGCCCTTCGCTGAGGATGCCTCCGTTCACCATCACGGCCTTGTCGCCGACCACGTCGTAGAGGTTGTCGTTGATGTAGCTGGAGGTCACCCGGACCTGGGCGCCGCCGCCGACCGGCTGGAACACGGTGACTCCATCGGCACCGCGGTTGGGGGTTCCCTGGGTGAGGGTGTGTGAGATCGCGTACCCGCTGTCGAAGGGTCCCTTCTCGGTCCGTTTGGTGCCGGCGTCGTGGCCGGTGCCCGAGGTGGGGGTTCGCCAGATCTGCTTGCCGGTGTCGTCGAGTACCAGGTCGGTCACCTGGTCGTGTTCGGCCTGGGTGCCAGCGGCCGCCACCTGCTCGTTGAAGCGCACCACCACCACGGGCCGTCCCTGCACGGTGTCGCGCAGCAGACGCACCGGTTGCCCGCTCAGATACGGCTGGTCGGCCACCGTCAACGCATGCCGCTGCAAGGGCTTGCCGGTGCTGGCCTCCAGCACCGTGACCTGATAGCCCTGCTGGCCGGTCACCATCGCCACCGCAGCGCCGTACCCGACAAGGGCGATCACACCAGGGCTTGGGGTTCCCCATGTCGGCTTGGCCTCCAGCCCCGGCAGCGCGGGGCCGGTGTAAGGCACGCCGGCGCTGCGGGCCCGTTCTGACGGCTGCCGCTGAGGCGTCTCACTTCCGCACGCCGTTGCCAGCAGGGCGACGGCCAGCAGGGGAGCGGCGAGACGAGTCTTGTGAAACATGATCGCCTTTCGGGGGGAATGACAACATGTCAAGATCGGCAAACGGGACCTTATCGCGATTGATCAATTTCACCGGGGCTCAGACTGCGAGCTGGTGAACGGGAAGGCCCTGACCGCCTCATCTGCCCCGGCAGGACGTCGCCGAGCGGGCTGTGAGGCGGGTGGTGTCACAGGGCGCGGTAGTAGCCGGTGTCCTGTCCCGGACGGCCCCGGCCCTCCCAGCGGATCAGGCAGCGGGTGTGCAGCTGGTCGAAGGCGGCAGCGACGGTGCGCTTGTTGGCGGTGGGGTCGGCGCGGGTGGCCTCATTGATCACCTGGGCGCGACTGCGGCAGTGGTGATCCTGCAGAGTCCGTAGGACCAGCAGCTCGACAGGGGTGAAAGCGGACATGCCAGGCTCCCTTCTGCCGGAGGGAGCGGCCGCCTCGGTCGGCGGCTCGGGCTGGGAGCTCCGTTCCGGCGGACAGGAATTCCTGAGGTCGCGGTGGGGTGCGCCTGCTGGCGCTGTGGAGGGGGCGACGGCGTCAGGCACAGAGTGGCCGTGCAGCATCGCCACCACCTCGCGCAGAGTGTCGGCCGGCTGGATCGTGGCGCCGGGAACAAGCTGCACTTCAGCGGAGTTGGCACGCGGCACCACGACCGTGCGGTGGCCAGCTGCAACAGCGGCGCGCACCGCAGGCAGTGCTCCTCGCACGGCATGCAGGGCGCCGTCCAGGCCAAGCTCGCCGACAAAGACACGCCCAGCGCACGCGTCCGGCGGGACGACCTCCATCGCCGCCAGTACCGAGACCGCGATGGCCAGATCCAGGCTCGTTCCCTGCTTGGGCAGGCTACCCGGGGCGAGCGTGACGGTGATGTGCCGGTTGGGCAGGGGGAGCCCGCTGTTGTACATGCCAGCACGTACCCGGTCGCGGATCTCCCGAGTCCTACGGTCAGCTAGTCCAACCAGGTAGAGGCCAGGAGTCCCGTTGGTGATGGCGGACTCAACGTCGAGAACGAATCCCTCAGTCCCCACCAGGGCGAGGGTGTGTGTTCGGGCGATGGCCATGGAAACTCCACAGGCCGGGGGCGCTGATCACGGATAGATCGGCTGGGGGTACCGCCCGGCGCAAAGGCGCCAGGGCACGGACAGGGCCGCCCGCCAGGTGGAGCGCCCCGGAGCGAAGCGAGAGGACGAACGACCTGGCGGGCGGCCCTGTCCGTGCGACGATCGCCTGCGCTGGGCGGTACCCCCAGCCACTTGGTGACGTCAGGCCCGTGGTCGGATGACCTGCGGCCGCCTTCCGCCGCTGGTGGGATGTACCAGAGGGGTGGTGGAAGGTTGCCGCAGGCTGGGGGTCGTCAGCTACAGGAACGTGGCGACGAGTTCGGCGAACTCCTCGGGTCCGATGACCGGGATGCCCAAGGACTCGGCTTTGGCCAGTTTGGATCCGGCCTTGTCTCCGGCGACGACCAGGGCCGTCTTCTTGGACACCGAGCTTGAGGATTTGCCGCCGGCGCGCTCGATGAGTTCGTTCATCTCGTTGCGCGACAGGGCCTCTAGTGGGCCGGTCATGGAGCCGGTGACCACGACCGATTTGCCGGCCAGCGGCAGCTCGGTGTCGGTGGCGGTCGTGGCGCCGGGCGGGGTCGCGCCCGGCTCGACCATGTTCACCCCTGCCGCCACGAGCTTGTCGATGAGGGGGGCGAGCTCAGCCAGTTCGTCGACGATAACCGGGGCCTTCTCCGGGCCGAGGCCGTCGACCTGCTGGATTGCCTCGGCGTCGGCGGCGCGCAGGTGGTCCATGGTGGCGAAGTGGCGGGCCATGCGCCGCGACATCGACCGGCCGGTGCCGCGGATGCCCAGCGCGGTCAGCACCCGCGCCAGCGGCTGCCGCTTGGCGACCTCGATGGCGTTCAGCAGGTTGTCGGTGGAGGTCTGGCCCATCCGCTCCAACGACAGGATCTGCTCGCGGGTCAGGGTGAACAGGTCGGCGAAGTCGGCGATGAGACCGGCGTCGACGAGCTGCACGATCCGGGTGCGGCCCATGCCCTCGATGTCCAGGGCGTCGCGGGAGACCGCGTACTCGATCGAGGCCAGGGCGTTGCAGGCCCGGCCCAGAGTGCATCGCCACCGCTCCTGAGAGCGGTCGATGTCGCTGCCGCACCGCGGGCACACCTGGGGGATCGCGATCGGCTGCTCGGCGCCGGTGCGCACCGCCACCAGCGGCGCCTCGATCGCCGGGATCACGTCCCCGGCTCGAAAGACGGTGACCTGGTCACCGATCATCAGGTCCTTGCGGGCGATGTCGGAGGCGTTGTGCAAGGTCGCATACGTGATGGTGACGCCACCGATCGCAACCGGATCCAACACTGCGCGCGGCGCGATGATGCCGGTGCGGCCGACCTCCCACTCCACATCCACCAGCTTGGTGATCTTGGTGTCGGCGGGGAGCTTGTAGGCGATCGCCCAGCGCGGCGCGCGGGAGGAGAAACCCGCCTGCTCCTGGTCGAGCGCCGCATCGGCCTTGACCACGATCCCGTCGATCCCGAACTCCAGGCCGGCGCGGGCGTCGGCGATCTGCTTGACCCTGGCCAGCACGCCGTCGAGGGTGTCGTAGCGGACCGGGCCTGCCAGGGCGGCCGAGCTGGTCTGCACACCCAGCTCGGCCAGCAGCTCCAAGATCCCCGAGTGGGGGAGCGCCGTCAGCTCGGCGGCCAGCGGCTCGCTGGTGCCCTGCAAGGGCAGGGCGCTGTAGCCGAAGAACGTCCACTCCACCGCGAACGTGCGGGTCTTGGTGCGGATCGCTCCGGCGGCGGCGGCGCGCGGGTTGGTGAATGGGTCACCGCCCGCCGCCACGCGGGCCGAGTTCGCCGCCTCGTACTGGTCGCGGGTCAGCAGGACCTCGCCACGGATCTCCAAGGTCTCGGGGCGTTCCAGCGTCGTGGGCAGGCCGACGATGTGGCCCAGGGCGTTGGCGGTGACGTCCTCGCCCTCGGTTCCGTTCCCGCGGGTGATGAGCTGGGCCAGGCGGCCGCGGTGGTAGCGGGCGGCGATCGCCAGGCCGTCGAGCTTGGTCTCCACCGCCCAGGCTTCGACCGGGCGGTCCAGCCGCCGTTCCAGGCTCGCCGCCCACGCGCGCAGCTGGTCATCGCCAAAGACGTTGTCCAGGCTCAGCATCGGCCGGGTGTGGGGGACGTCGCCGGTCGCGGCGCCGCCGGCGACCTTGCCGGTGGGGGAGTCGGGCAGCACCTGGTCGGGGTGGGCGGCCTCCCAGTCGGCGATCGCACGGACCAGGGCGTCGTAGACATCGTCGTCCATCGTGGAGGTGCCATCGGCGTAGTAGGCCGCGGCGGCAGTGGTGGCGGCCTCGACGGCGGCGGCGTAGTCGTCGGTGGTGGCGATGGCAGAGGGCGCGGCAGTGCTGCTCATGAGATCATTCTTCCTGGTAGGACTGACATTGCTCGGGTGCTGGCGGGGGTGTGGGCCGCCCTTGATGCCGATGAGCGAGGCGGCGTGCTGGCGGGCCTGCGCCCGGGAGGTCATCGTGGTGTGGCTCAGCACCGTGCCGTCTTGGTCCAGCACTTCGACGGTGTAGGGGGCCTGGCCGTGCCGGGACGGCACCCGGACCGGCTCGCCGTCGCCGGTCGCCGTCGAGCTCAACACTTTGGTGTTGGCTCAATGCGGACCCCTGTCCTGGGCCAGCAGGAGTCGGATCTGCGTCTCGTCGGGGCAGGTGTCGAAGGACTCATCGGTCAGGTACGCGCCGGTCGCGGCGTCGAGCACGTCGAAGGACAGGCCACTGGTGCCGCTCCAGGTCAACCGCTGGACCTGCACGCGGCGTCCGTCAATGTCGTGCGTGGCCACAATGGTTTCGCTGGTGATGCGCTGTTTCACAGGCACTCCTTGGGAGGTCCGCCCGGTCGACGGGCGGGCGGTGCGGCAAGGTCGTCGCATGGCGCGGGTTGGCGCTAGAAGCCGCGGTCGGTGCGTAGCGGATGCGGGACGGGGTGGCGGGCAGCGCGCCGCCTGCGCGTTCGCTGCCGCAGGCGCGGCCCGGGCCGCAGCAGGTCGTCGTCCCAACGGAGCCAGCCACGGGTGATCAAGGAGGAGGTCAGCTCGCGGATGTAGCGGGCCTGGGCGTCGCCGGGCAGGTCCGCCAGCTCCGGGCGTGTCTGGATGGCGGTGGTAGCGGGATTGGGGCCGGTGTCGTGGACGTCCCACCAGCCCGCGACCCACAGGGCGATCTGTTCTCCCAGGTCGTCGTCGGCGAGGTCGACGGCCAGCCACTGCTTGACCGGGGCATCCGCGGGGGTGCAGTCGTTGGCCAAGGGTTGGGGGGTGGGACCGGGGGAGCTGGTCATTGGGGCCTTGCGGCCTGCAGTCGAGGCGGTCATAGGCATCTCCTGTGGGCAGGAAGGGGGCACCGACCGGCGCAGCGGCTACGCCGGTTGGTGAATCACCTGGTCAGGCGCGCGGAGTTCGTTGTGGCTGGTGCTGGTGGTCGTGCTTTGGGCGGGGGTTGGGCAGGTCGTAGCTGCCTGCGGCGAAGAAGTAGCCCTGGTCACGGGCGCGGACGGAGGGCCGCTGATAGCGGGTGGGTCGCCCGTCGAGCTCCCAGCACGCTTCGTGCCAGACCGAGCACCGCATCCTGACGAAGTCGCCTTTGGCGCTCTGGCCGTGCTCGCTGTGCTCGCCGTGCTTGTGGTTGTTCAGGCGGCCATAGCCGTCGTGTGTGCCGCGCTGAAGCTGGTGGTCGGGGGTGATGCTGACGCCGATGCCCATCCAGTCGTTGCGGCCTGGGGTGATCGAGTAGGGGCTGAGCAGCGGATGGTGACAGCGAAGGCAGCAAACCGAGACAAAGCCCATGGCCGTTCTCCGTTCATCAGGGCGGACGAGGAGGTGGACAGCGCGCCTGGCTGGCCCGGCGCGCGCCAGCCAGACTTCGCAGTGCGTCAGGTGTTGTCGGTGTTGCGCCGGTCCCGCGCGTTGATCCACCAGGCCGTGGCCATCAGAGCGGCGAACAAGCCGTAGATCCCTGCGATGACCAGCAGGCCCCGCAGCAGTTCGGCCACCGCCGACACGGCGAAGCCCGCCGTTGCCAGAACGTCAGCGGCGACGGCGTCGTACCGCCTCTCGGCCACCCAGCCATGCTGGCGGTTGAAGTACAGGAGGGCCGAGCCCGCAACCATCGCGGTGCCGACGGCGAGCAGCAGTTGGTAAAGGTCCATGGCAGTGACTCCTTTCGCCGGAGGCAGTGCCGCTCCTGGTGGGCGGCTTGAGACAGTCGGGGCTGCGCTCCGACGATCAGGGCCAAGGACCGGGCGGGAGGGCGGTCGCATGAGCGCAGCGTTGCGACCGCCCGCCCGCCCGGTCATCCTGCGTCGCCGGAGCGCAGCCCCGGCCTCGCACGGCGTGCTCACCACACCTGGGGGAGGGTTGCCGGTCACGCTGACGTCGGGGGTTGCCCTTTCATGCCGGCGCGGCACCGGGGGGTGGTCTGGATGTCGACGGTCACGTCGAATCCGCGGACCTGGAGGGCGTGGCGTAGGCGTGCGATGGCCCCCAGCGGGCGGGCTGGCCATGGCTGGTCCCGCGCAGGTAGGCGCAGGGCTCGCTGCGGCGCGCCACGTGGACGCGCAGCTTGCGGGCTGGCTGGTGCGTGCGCGGTCGCAGCAGATCAGGGCGCAGCATTGGGTGCGAGCCCGACGTCGACGACCTCCAGCTCGGTCCAGAAGGTCTCGGAGGAGTCGGCGTGCTCGACGCGGACGGCGGTGCCGGTGACGGCGGCCTCGATGGCGTGGTCGAGGTCGGCGACTTCCAGCGGCCACGGGCAGCTGGTGCGCACGAGCACCAGGCGCTCGTAGACGTGCGGCTGGTCGTCGGCGGCCGGGAGCCGGTCGGCGGGCATGTCGGGATCGACACCGTGCTCGACCAGCCACCGCTCCACCTCGGCGACGGCGTCGCCGCCGGGCCAAGAGCCGTCGGCGTGCTCGATGTTCTTCAGGCGGCGCAGCAGAGCGACTACGGGGGCGGGGATGCGGTGCCACACGATCGTCATGAGGGTCACGGGTCCTTTCGGGAAAGGTGTCACCCACGCGGTGGCTCTCGCGGATCTCGTCCAGCAGCGCGCGCCGGTCGTAGGTGGCGATGCTGCGGATACCGCGGGCCGCGTAGTGGGCGGACAGTTCCTCGTCAGCCACGGGGGTTACACCTTCCAGGCCGGGCGGGTTCGGATGGCGGGCATGGACGGTCCCGGGGTGTTCGGGTGTGGTCGGTGGGTGAGGGGCGGGCGGCCGCGAGCGGGGTGGGCGCGGCCGCCAGGTCAGACAGAGCCTGCAAGGGCCTCCATCGGAGATGGCAAGGCCCGCCGCCCCATGCGCTAGGGCGGCGGGCCTTGGGAAGGGAAGGGCCATAAGGACACTGACGCGGAGCCGACGCCTGCCAAAACCGGCGCAGCAGCGAGTCATTCGCATCGGCGGGAACTGCTAATCGAAGAGGATCTGGCCCATCACATCGTCGATGAGGGCCACGGCCTGCTCCTCGGGCAGCTCGTCGATCTGCGCGAGCATGTCGTAGTCGACGTCGGCGGACGAGTCGGTGAGTTGCTGCTGCGAGGCGACGAGCTCGATCGCTTCGTGAGCGACGGGGCGGTCGCTGCCAGGGGAAGTCATGGTCGTATCTCCGTTCGTTCAGCCGGTTTAGATGAACAGCTCATTTCTGCACAGACGGCATCGCGGGGACAGGAGCAGCGGTGGCGTCAGGGTTACTCGACGCCTTGGCGGTCCTGGTCGGTGAAGGCGAAGTGGCCGGTGGTGGTGCCGCGGGCGACCATGCGTCCGGCGGTGGTCAGGCTGGCCTCGGTGCGGCCGCTGTCGTATGACAGCGCCGTGTCGGCGGAGATGCCCAGGGAACCGGCCACCTCGATGGCGTCCTGGTCGGCACCCAGAAAAAGGAACGTCCAGCCGTGCTTCTTCTGGCAACGGCGGATCATCGCGTGCACCTCGTCGCGCGCGTACTGACGCGAGGCGTTCTCGTGGCCATCGGTGACGATGACCACGATCACCGAGTCCGGCTGCCACCCCTGGGGGGTCCTCAGGATCCGCTTCTCCAGCCGCCGCAGGGTCTTGGCGATGGCGTCCAGCAGCGCGGTGCGGCCCCGCGGCTGCAGGACCAACCGCGGCACCTCCTCCAGCGGCCAGATCTCGTACACCAGCTCGTACTCGTCGTCGAACTGGGCCAGCGTCACCGTGGTGGGGACGCCCGCCTCGTCCTGGGCGTCCAGAAACTCCTCCAAGCCGTTCTCGGCCTCGGACTTGATGCGCTCCATCGAGGACGACCGGTCCAGCAGGATCTCCAGGTGCTGCAGCCTCGGCAGGTCGCTGATCGCGGCGATGTCGGTGGTGGTGTCCATATGGATCACTTCCTTCCGGCGAGAAGTGCAGGCAGTGTTCAGCCCGCCAGCAGGGAGCGCCGACGGGCTGCGGACGGGATAGGGCGAGCCAGGGTGAGTGGGTTCGGACGCGCCCAGAGGTCAGGCAGCTAGGTCCTGAGGGTTCTTGGCACTATCGGGTTTGGGGTCGATCGTGGTGACGGTGCCCTCCTCATCCGCTTCCCCTTCGCTCCCATCGGGGAGTTCAGCGGCGGTCTCGGCAGCCGGGGCCCGACTGGTTGATCACGCTGTTCATACGCAGGACACCGCCAAGAAACTCCAGAACTCCACTGCAGAGCCGCGTGGCATGGCCTGCTGGCCTGGTGGGAGCCGTTCGCCTTCCCGGCGCGGCCACCGCAACCCGGCGTGCCGTCGGCCGCCGGGTTGCGGTGGCCGTGGCGGGAAGGCAGGCTCGACCACCAGGCCAGCAGGCCAGCAGGCCATGCCACACGGCCTTGTGATCTCCGCTTCAAGCGTGATGAGGATGTGCGGAACCGGCGCTGAGGCGGCCCAGCGGACCAAGGTGCGCCGGGCGATGGAGATTCAGCGGAGCGGGCCGCTGCTGGCCAAGGGGGGCGCATGCCTGACCGTCATGCCGACTCGAGTATTGATGTTGATGTCGCCTTCGGGTGCCGACAGGCAGGCGCACTCATACCAGACAGAAACCTAATTCTGTCCGGTATGGCGCTCAACGAGCGATGGGCAGCTCTGCAAGCGCATCCCACCAACTGGTCAGGCCCCCAGTGCCGCCTCGGCGACCACCCGCCCCGCGGTGCCCTCCTCGGGCTCGATCCGCCACCCTGGCGGCAGTATGTGCGGTCGAGACTGGTCCGTCACCCTCAGCGACGTCAAACCAAGGGCACCGCCGACTTGAACGTCGCGAAAGGCCGCGACACCGCCGATCTCGGCCCCGGTGAACAGGGAATCACCGCTGATCTCCGCCTCGTCGAACTTGACGTCGCCGCTGATCTGCGCCCCGAGGAACCCGGCGTTACCGCCTACCTTCATCCCGAGGAACCAGGCGGCGCCGCCGATCTTCGCCCCGTCGAACCTGGCGTCACGGCCGACCTCTGCCCTGCTGAACCAGGCGTCACCGCCCACCTTCGCCTTGTCGAACCTGGCTGCGCCACTGATCTTCATTCCGAGGAACCCGGCGACGCCGACCTCTGCCTCCTCAAACCAGGCGTCGCCGTCGACCTCCGCTTGGAAGAACCCGGCGAAATCGTCGACCTTCACCCTGTCGAACCAGGCGGCGCCCTTGAAGTTCGCCTTGTTGAAGGTAGCGGTGTGGAGGTGGCAGCCCGTCAGGGTGAAGTTGATGAGGGTGGCGTCGCTCAGGTCCAGGTCGATGCCGGCCCAGTGGGCGGTGGCGCTCGGTTGCAGGTGGGTGTGCAGGATGCGTTGGGCGGTGAGGCGGACCTGGCGCTCCTCGTGCGGATTGAGAATGGGGGCGACGGGTTCTTCAGGGATCGTGTCGGCGCGGCGGGCGCGATAGCGGCGGGCGGCCTGGCGCTGGTGGCCAGCCGGGTCAGGGGCGGTGGGCGGGGTGTAGGGCATCCTCAAATACGCGCAGATGATGCTGACGATCGTCTGCTGATGCCGCGGGTTGTCGTTGGCCAGGCGTTCCAGGGTGTACAGGGCGGTCAGGCGGACCGGGGCCTTGTCTGAACCCAGTTGGGTGGCGGCGGCGTTGTACAGCTCGGTCACCCGCCGCTCGGCGGCGTCGTGCTGTTCGTGGGCGTGGGCGTCCTCGGCCAGGCGGTGGGCTTCCTCGGCCAGGCGCTGGCGGCGGTAGGCCATCACCAGCGCGAACAGCGCCCCGACTCCGGCGACGGTACCCAGCACGAACTTCAGCACATCCAGCAGTTGCTTTGCCGGTAGGGACTTGGCCGGCTCCAGGCGTGGGAAGCCCAGCGCCGCCAGCACTGCGACCATCACCGCTGCCAGCCCCACCACCGCGGCGACGGTCGCCACCGTCAGTGCCCGGCCGATCGGCCACAACCCCGCCCGCTGCTCCAACTCCCGCCGCCCCGGCACCCCCGCTGGGGTAAGAGTGCCTCCACTGTCGCCATCGGCCATACCGGTAGCTCCTCGCCGCCTGGCCCACAGCACACCGGGCCGCCCACACCTCAGACGCAAACGCTCACGAGCCGGTTGACGCCGGCCACTTCCACAGCACCAAACCCCAGCTCGAGCAGAGTCGGTTCTGTCTGGTTAGTGCCCTTGGCGTCTGTCCCGGGCAGCGCGACGCCTCGGCCAGCCGGGAGTCAGCCCGGAAGCACCGTGAAGGCGAACGGACCGGACCTGCGGCGTATCACACGGCTCTAATGGCATCGCCGCATGCGCGTCCGGTTCCCAGGCGGACGCTATGCATCCAGCCAGTCATGGGTGAACGCCTCCACCTGATCACGGCCCCACTCCCCCATTTCCGCCGGCGAGTAGCCCAGCAGCGCCGCGATCGCCAACACCCCTCCCGCCAGCAACGCCAGGGCCAGCAGAACCGACGGTGACCCGCTGTTGGCCGGAGGTTTTGAGGAGGGGTGCCTCGGGGAGGGCTCCGTCATCCACTTCCTCAGTCGGTGGTCCGCCTGCTGGCGGGTCCGAGAAAAGTCACTGTTGTAGCGGCTGGGGGCCATTCGTCCTCCTTGAGGGATGTGTCGAGGCTGCGGCGCAGTCACAGTCGTCACCGATTGAACGCACACCGTAGTCATTCGGTGCTGTGGTGACCGACTCCGGCCACAGCCCTCAGGGCTTCCCTCTGCCCCTGGCGGCGTGGGCACGTCCGAGAGGTGGCGGGACCGGGCCGCCTCCGCCAACCTTGACCGTCCGCCCTGCAGGCCAGGCAGCATCGGGCGCATCACCGGTCATACAAGCCTGACCTGGGCGGCAAGCGCCTCCCTGGCACCACCCTCACTACCGTTAGCACTCAAACGACTGCGGATAGTGGAGAACCTTCGCCACGGAACGGACCCCCGATGCGCCTGCGCCCCACCACCCTGACTGGCACCGCCCTGACCGGCACCGCCCTGCTGTCTGCGGCCCTGCTGCCCCCGAGCCTGCTGGCGGCAACCGCTGCCCCCGCACACGCCACCTCCACCGCAACCACCGAACAGGCCACCGGGCAGAGCAAGGCGGTGCGCGCGCCGCAAGGAGCGCTACCGGCATCGGCGGTCGCAACCTCGGCGCTGGCGGCGCCGGAGGGGTGGGCGTTGCGGTATCCGCAGGTGCCGTGCGTGCAGTATCTGACGCCCAACACCGCCTACACCGCCATCCACCGCACCTACCGCACCGACGCCATCGGCCGCCCCCGGCGCGCCAGCGTCAACACCCTGTCCCAACGCACCTCACCCCGCTCACCGTGCGAGCCCACCGTGGGCGCCTGGGGACCGCCCGGCTACCAGGGCGGCCACCTGATCGCCGCCACCCTGCGCGGGGTGTCCGAGCGCTACAACCTGGTCCCCATGCAAGGCAACCAGATCAACCAAGGCCTGATGAAAGCCATCGAGAACGGCGCCAAACGCTGCCTGACCCGCGCCGCGGTCACCGGCTACACCATCACCCTGACCTACCCCACCGGCACCTCGGTGGTCCCGGCCCGCATCCAGGTCGACATGCTCCCCCACGCCCGCAACCCCGCGGTGCCCTTCACCGCCTCCTTCCGCAACACCACCTACCAGCCCGCCGGCTACACCCGCCTGCGCAACGAAATCCGCGCCAAATTCACCCGCAGCGGCTGCTAACCCCCAAGGCCACGCTGTCTGCAGCAAATCGCCCGCTACCTGAGCAGCAACCAGTCACGGGCACCGCCGCGTGGTCTTACCAGCGGTTCGCGGACCCACCTTGCGAACCAGGCCTGGCCTCACCAGCTGATGGATCGATGCGGTTCAGCGTGATCTGGCCCCGCCCTGTTCCGTCATCGCTGCTTTCTCTCGCTGGTGGGCGTCCAGAGCATCGCCGCGGGCACGGTGGCGGCCGCCCAGCGAGATCCACCCCCGCGCACTGTGATGGTCGCAGCTGTTGACCGGCTTGGCTCCCGCCGCCTGACCTGTCAGCGGGTCAGCAACAGGTACAGCAGCACCGATCCGATGACGCTGACCAGCAGGGACGCCAGACACCCCATTCGGGACGAGAAGAAGAACATGCCGCGCCCCTACCCCCGACCGGCATCTTCACGCCCGCCTCCTTGATCCCCGGTCCGGCCCGCGTCCCTGGGGGCGACGCGCGCCGGACCGGCCGACCCCCTCCACCGAGGGGAGAGACGCCATGCCGCTGCCTGACGCCAACGCGCAGCGGCCGTCCCGCTGGACCCGGTGTCAAGTCGTGATCATCCCGCCGGGTGCTGCGGGCCCGCCGCTCCAGTCCAGGGGCCGGAGAAACCATCCCCCGTTCATGCAGAGGACGCTGTGGCCTGACTCCGCATGCCGGCCTCGTCGCACCCGGCGTGACAGCAGCTCACCCTGACCGGCGACCGGTACGTACTGCGCGCCGCGCACCTGGCAGAACTCCCACACTGTCCGATCAGCACCTCGGCGCGGTGCCTTCCTCCCGTATTCCGGCCGGGCCCCAAGGAGGACCGGTCGACCGGCGGGCGGCCTACATGCCGAGGCGGGGGCCGCCCAGTTCGGGTCCGCAGTGAAGGTAGGGGGCGTAGCCGTGGTGAGGTCGTGCTGGCATTGCCGTGGTGCGCGTTGGGCGGCGACCTGGTGGTGGTCGGTGCGTTCGACGTCCTCGATGCGCTGCGCGCGGGGGTTCTCGTTTCCTAGCCTCGTTCGATGGACGTTCGCAGCAAAGTACTGAAGATCCTGGCTTCTTCGACCAGTGACACCCGTTTCAGCCAGTCTTACCTGCCCTCGACGATCCGGGCTCAGACCGGTGTCAGCCTGACCCAGGCGTGGGAAGTGCTCTGGGGGCTGGTCGCCGACGGCCTGGTCTATCTGGATCCCGACGGCCAGGGTTCTGGGACTGACAACTGGCGGTGGAGGCTGTCGGAGCGTGGCCGGGCCGCTATCACCGGTGGGCCCTGGGAGCCCTATGACCCTGAGGGGTATCTGAGCCGACTACGCCGCCAGGTCCCCGATCTGAACCCTGTCGCCTTGCGCTACGTGCAAGAAGCACTGGGTGCCTTCAACGCGGGCTGTTTCCTGGCCTGCTCGGTGATGCTGGGCGTGGCCTCCGAGCAGGTCTTCATCGGCTTGGCCGACAGCGTGGTCGCCGCCCTCGACGCCAACCCTGGGCTGGGCGGCACCGCCGACAAGCTCAAGCAGGCCCTGAATAACCCCAAGCAGTCCCAGCACACCCGGTTCCTGGAACTGCGCAAGCGCTTGGAGCCCCTGCGACCGACCCTGCCCGACGACCTCGGCGACAACCTCACCATGGACGCCGTCGCCGACCTGCTGCGTGTCACCCGCAACGACGCCGGGCACCCCACCGGACGCGACGTCGATGAGAACACCGCCCACACCCATCTGCAGATGGCGGCCCGCTACCTGGAGAAGATGACCGCCCTCCAGCATCACTTCGAGGCCCTGACCAACAACGCCACCGGTACAGCAGGTTCCAGCGCCAACATGGGTCAAACCACGTAGGCGACATCACAGCCCCGTACCGCGCGTCGGATCTTCCAGCGCTCCAGGTCGCCGACAGTGCCCGAACGGGCGGCGCGGCGGGTGCGGCGTTCCACTCCCGAAGCTGACCTCAGACATCCGAGCACGTTGCGGTGTCAAGCAGCAGCGAGCATTCGGGGTGGGAACGCGATGGTCTCGTCGTAGGTCCGGCGGGTTTGCAGGCAGTGGAACAGGCAGCCGATCAGGCGGTTGAACAGGTGGCGCAGGGCTGCGGTGTGGGTGTCGCCGGTGGTGCGGCGGCGGTCGTAGTGGGCGCGGGCTCCTGGTGAGGGGCGCAGGCAGGCGAAGGCCCAGACGTAGCCGGCGGCGGCCAGGCGGTCGTTTTTAACCTTGCGGTTCATGATCTGTCGGGAGCGGCCGCTGGCGCGGGTGACCGGTGCCGATCCGGCGTAGGCCTTCAAGCCGCGAGCATCGGTGAAACGCGTCCGGTCATCGCCGAGCTCGGCCAGGACGCGGGCCCCAACCAGGGGGCCAACCCCGGGGAAACTGGTGATGATCTGGGCGTCGGGATGCTGGGCGAATGCTTCCTCGGCTGCGGTGGCCAGGTCCTGCTCGGCCGTGCAGGCGGCTTGGAGCTGGCCTAGCAGTGCGGTCAGCTGGTGGCCCATGGCCTGTTCGATCAGCTCGGGCTGGCGCATGTGCTCGGCGCGGAAGATCTGGTGCAGGCGTTCGACGTCCTGCTCGATGTGGCGGGCGCGGCCCGCGCGTTTGAGGGCGGCGCGGATCTGGCCGCGGGTGAGGGTCGCGGCGCGTGTGGGGGTGGGCGCCAGGGTCAGCAGGACGCGGGACTCGGCCTTGGTGAGACTGCCGCCTGGCAGGTGCGCGAACGCCTCCAGCGCGGCGGCATAGTAGTCATGCAGCAGGGCGCGGATGCGTTGGCCGAGTTGGATGTGGTCCCAGACCGCGTCCTGCTGGGCGCGGGCCAGCACGGTGATCGCGCGGGCCAGGTCGGAGTCGGCGGGCAGTGGCCGGTGCGCGGCCATGTCGGTGCGCAAGATGCCTGCCAGGGTCAGCGCGTCCTGCTCGTCGGACTTCTTGCCTGAGGCGCTGTGGCGGCCGCGATAGCGCGCGACCGCGTAGGGGTTGATGGCGAACACCTGGCGGCCGGTGGCGCGCAGGCTGGCCACCAGCAGTCCGTGCGGCTTTTCGATCGCGATTGGGATGGGGGCGTCTGGGCAGTCGCCGGCCTCGGCCAGCAGGGTCAGCAAAGTGCGCAGGCCCGCGGCGTCGTTGGTGATGCGGGCCTTGGCGACCCGGGTGCCGGTGTCGTCGACGATGGCGATGTCGTGGTGGTGCTCAGCCCAGTCGACCCCGCAAAACAGCCTGGTCAATGCTCCTCCAAGCAGCAGGTAGGCGGTTCATTGGTGCAGCTCACAGCCGCAGCGGAGACGCGCGGCCTGCTAATCGAAGGACTCGCCGGTCCGACATCCGATCAGCCGTTCGCGGCTCCAGCGATCCGCAGGGATCTCCTTCTGCCACAAGAGCTCACCGGCTTGGCCGTGTCTGGGAGATCGGCCCTGCGCACGGGCTCGAACCACGAACACCACGCTTCACCAACCGCCACTGTCGTGACCGGAGAATGCCGGAAGGGCCGGTCTGAGGTGAGACCTCGACAGGGTCCTCCCAAGGTCAGGCTCATCAACCCGGCATCCACCGGCCACGACGGCCAGCGATCCGAGCGAGCGGGCACCGGCGGACCGGTCTGGGGATAGGCATCTGGTGCCCTCCCAAAGATCAGGCTCTGAGACCCGGCACCCGCTCACAACATGCGATTAGCCCCAAGGTAGGACTGAGGGGGTGCCGATCGGCAAGCGACCGAAGGCCTCCGATATTGGCTGCTCCGGTCGCAGGGAGGGTATTCATCAATCACGCCTAACTCCGTTTGATGAACAGGAGTCGCTGTGTACGTCTCGTACCGTGCGCGCAGCTCTGCCATGTTCACGTACCGGGGCACGCGATGTTTGGCAGGTCTCATCGCCCCTTCTTAGCTCCCTCGCCTCGGGCATGTGACGGAGGTGGCGGGGCGAGGACACGCTTGACGCTAGCTGATCGGGTCTAGACTCATCGGCGGGTTCCACAACCCAGCTGACCTGCTCTTATCGCGTTCAACTCGTTGCCGGGCGGGTGTGCTTCTTGACCTGCGCCGTTACTCCGATGGGCGGCAAGATCATGTGCAGCCATGTGCAGATTCGACGGCAACTGCGTGGCCGCAGGGTAGGCAAACGAGCGCACCTTCCACGATGTACGCCTCGCTCACGAGCGCCGAGCAGCAGGGTGTGGGCCGCAGGTCCTTTATGAGGGTTCTCGTGCCGCCGCAGCGTGGCCATTGGAACGCCGCTGCGGTTTCGGCGCTGCACTTAGTGCGTTCGCCTGGCTGGAGCGTCAACAGTGTCCACCTGCCCGTGGCCCCTTCAGAACCGGGTGGTCTCGTCGGTGCGGGCCACCGAGCACACCTCTTCAGCCGTCACGCCACGGATCTCACGCAGGTCCGCGCCAGCCAAGTCCGCGCCGGTCAGATCCGCGGCGGTCAGGTCGGCGCCAGCCAGGTTCGCACCGGTCAGCTCGGCACCAGCCAGGTTCGCACCGGTCAGGTCGGCGCCAGCCAAGTTCGCGGCGGTCAGGTCGGCGCCAGCCAAGTTCGCGGCGGTCAGGTCCGCGGTGGTCAAAACCGCGCCGGGCAGGTACGCGGCGGTCAGGTTCGCGCTGGTCAGGTCCGCAGCGGGCAGGTACGCGTTGGGCAGGTTCGCGGCGGTCAGGTCCGCGCCGTACAGGTTCGCGCTGGTCAGGTCCGCAGCGGGCAGGTACGCGCGGGTCAGGTCCGCGCCGGTCAGGTCCGCGCCGGTCAGGTCCGCAGCGGGCAGGTCCGCCTTGGGCAGGTTCGCGCCGGTCAGGTTCGCAGCGGCCAGGTTCGCGCCGGCCAGGTTCGCGCCGGCCAGGTTCGCGCCGGCCAGGTTGGCGCCGGTCAGGTCCGCGCCGTACAGGTTCGCGCCGCGCAGGTGAAGGTTGGTGAAATCGAAGGCACTGCGTTCGGGACGGCGGGGGCGGCTCGCAAGAACGGTGAGGGCGTGCTGCACATCGGGCTCGGGCTGGTTGAGCCGGTACGGCTCCGGGGCTGGTTGGGGGGCGTGCATCCACACGGTGTGCTGGCCGGTGGCTGCGGGCGGGTCGGCCCGCTCAGGCACGCGGCGGCGAACGAAGGTGGTCAGCACCTCGATCACGTCGTCGTGGTGGGGGGCGGAGTCCCGGGCGACGTGGTCCAAGGCGTGAATGCCGCCCAGACGCACATCCATCTCCGCCGAGCCCAGGCGTTCCAGGGCCTTGGCGAACCTGTCAGTGACCTGTCCGCGATGGCTGAGCCGGTATCCGCGCCAGGTGAAGACCAGACCGGTGGCCACCACCACCGCACCGCCAACGGTGGCCACCAGCAGCCGGGCGCTGTGCCGGTCAGGCTTGCCGGTCAGCCCCATCCAGTCGGGCACCTTCCACAGCGCCACCGCGTACCCGACCACACCCGCCAGCAGCACCAGACCGACCAGCCCCCAGCCGGCTTTCCGCGCCACCGGCGCGTTCAGCCCATACCGCCGTGCCTCGGCCCGCACACCAGCTCCGTGATGCCGCATCTTGGCCCGCGCCCGCGCGATCGTGCCCACCGCCGCACCTCCACCCCGAGGCGCGGAGAGCGCCCCAAGAGTTAGAGACGGACGCAGGGTCGAAGGTTCCCCCAGTCACCCCGGCTCGAGTGACCCGGCCCGGCGTCCTGGCCTCACCGCGCTCCCGCCGTTCGTCTGGACGGGGAGGGGTATGCCCCCGCTCCACCTCGCGATGGCCGGGCACTGCTCGTACCGCCCGCATGCGCTTCTAGTCGCTGTCGCTGATGGCGGTGCTGTACCCGCAGGGCAGACACACCAGCGCCCCCTCAACGACATACGCCTGACTCACGGCTGCGCTGCAGCAGGGCGCCGGCGGCAGGGGCTCACCCCGCTTGCGGGTGCCGCCGCAACCCCACTGGTAGGCGGCCGCAGTCTCGACGCTGCAGGCGCTGCGCCACTGGTCGGGCGGCACATGGGAGAGCCGCTGCCGGACGGTGGCGGGATCGTAGCCATACAGGCCCCAGGGCTGGCCGCTGCGCCCGGGAATGGTGGGGTGGTGGATCCAAGCCAGCCACCCGCCGGGGGGCAGGCTGCCAGTGGTCGATGAGGGCGGGCCGCCACGCTCCCGCCAGGTGGATCCAGATGGCCGGGCTCTGGGCGGGGTGGCGCTATGGACAGCGAGCGGGGCCTCGACGGCATCTCGACCCGCATCCATGCCAGCCATGATCAAATATTTGTTCGATCATTAAGGATCATGTTCGCGCCGTCATCCAATGTCTATGAGGTGTTTCCGCCGCAGAGTGTCCGCGCGGTGCGACCGCGCCATCCCGAGGCTTGGGTCCGACATCAGGGCCAATGACGCGAGGCTGTGGTGCTCTGCTGATATCTGGCCGAGCACTCCGTGCTGCTGCAGTAGGTCACTCCGGCAGAAGTGAGCCCGACACGGTCGTGGTGGCCTGGCTGCCCGGCTCGATCTGTCGCGCCATGGCCAGATGCCTCCCCCGGAGGGAACGCGGCAGGGGTCAGCCGGCCGACATGGAGTCGAACGCCGGGCACTGCAGGGGGGCACGACGACCGGGCGCGTATGGATCCTGGTGCTCACACGCTACGGCGAGGTAGACGGCCGGGACATGTACGCGGTGGCCGCACAGCTGGCCGACGGAGCGCGGGCGACGGTCGCCGAGTACGGGGCCAGGCTTCACCGACTGCCCGGCCCACGCCGGTTGTTCCAGACAGCAGATCAGATGTTGGGGTAGATCACGGCAATGTCGACCCTATGCCCGACCATCCGGTAGATCATGCGGACGTGTCCGCGTTCCAGACGGTAGGTGTCGAGGATCTCCTCCTCAGGGATCCATCCGCCCGATAGGCGTCGGCCATGAGGGAGACCGCGACCGTCACGCCCCTCCTTGTAGAGGACGTTGGGGAGGTCGAGCAATTGCTGGCGGGCCAGCGGCAGCCACCGGATGCATAGGCCATCAGGCGACGCGCCGCACGTTCGGCGTTCGCAGGCTTCCTTGGGGACAGGTTGGTCCGGAAATCAGTAGAGGCATCGGTCGCTCCGGCGGCATGCTCAGCCCATGGACAGTGGCAGGTCGTGGGACTTCGACGTTGAGACCATGGGCTGGGAGCTGGTCTGGTTCGGTCCTGATGAGTGGCTCGCAGGAAGCTTTCCGGTGACGCTCGAGCAGCTCCTGCAGATCCGCCACCTGTTCGACTACGGCGACGATGAGTGGCTCGGCCTCGGCGACTACCCGATCGAACCCCACCACTGGCCCACGCTGATCAAGGTGTTGTCCTGCCCTGCACCAGAGCCACAGAACTTCTACTTCCTCTGCGCCTTCACCGCAGGCTCCTGAGGCCTGCGACAGCAACGGCGCTCCCGACAGATGCTTTGGGCTGGACGAATAGCTCACGGAGAACGGGCTGCACCCATATCCGTTGACGGCGCCCCAACAGAGAAGGGTGCGGTTCCTTTCGAAGGACCTTCTCACCTACGCGGGTTTACGGGTTCAGGGCCGGTTCCTGATCGTTCCATTGCGGCGGCAGGTCCGTCTGCCGGGGAGCGAGGACGTAGGAGTTGTTCTCGTTCCTGCGTTTGCACGTCACCTGTGTTATCCCGGGGATGGCGCACGCGGTACGCCTGATTTCACCGGTGAGAGCTGGCCCCACCCGTTGGCGTTCAGATGGGTGGGTTTGAGCGCCGTTTGCGTTCTGTTGCTCTCACGGTGTGCCGTCTTGCACTTGGAGGTGATGCCAGGGGTGGGTGCATCCGTGAGCGCAGTCCCTGAGTCGTCTGCTGTGGTCAGCTATCCCGAGGAGAGCGACGAGGAGCCGGAAGGACTTGATTCTCTCGTCTTGAGGCAGCTGGATGATCTTGCCGAGTTGGGTGTGTGGGTTCGGGCGGGCGATGAGGACCGCGGGGGTGTGGGTGGGGCGCAGTCCAGATCGGCGGATGCTCTCGGCTATGTCTTCTTGGCTGGGATGTGCCTGGATGCAGTAGTTGGAGAGCTTGCGAAGGATCTGGGCTTGGTGTGGCGGACTCATGGAGTCGAACCAGGCAATGCCCGAGTCGAGCGGGCGCAGGCCTTGGGCAAGCTCGTTGAGCACGACGGCAGGATCGTCGGTCATGGCTACCCCTGTGCAGCTCGCTGGTCGTTGGTGAGTCTAGCTGGGGCGGGACAATGCAGCTTTGGGTGCGGTTCTTTCTGAAGAGGAGGGCTGATCACGCGGTCAGGTCGTACTCGTTCTGGCGGCCTGTGTGAACGCGGTGGTGTTCCTGGTCGAGATGGTGGTTCCAATAAGCGGGGAAGTTTCCGTTGGCGACTACGGTCCGTAGTTTCAGGACGGCTTCGGCTCCCTCCAGTCCCCATCGGGCGCCGCCGATGTCCAGGCGGTCGGCTACGACGTGCCGGACCGCGCCTTCGATGACGCCGGTGGCAATCGGCCATCCCGCTTCCAGCGCCTGGTCGTAGCGTAGGAACGCGGCGTGGTTGGTCAGGTAGCGGATGCAGGCGTTGATCTCGCCCCGGCGGTGTGGGTCGAGCGCGGCGGCTTGGGCGTCCAGGGCGGCAATGATTTGAACGGTGTGTCCGGCCAGCAGCGCCAGGGCGTGGGTGGCCACCCAGTCCTCGGCCGCGCCGTCACCGGGGTGGTGCAGGTCCCAGGCCGCTGCCCAGAGCTTTTCGATCACATGGATGAAGTCGATCACGATGTGGATCGAGATCCCTCTTCGGGCAGCCTCAGCATGGATCAGATCCAGTTGGTGCCGGGCACCGTCGACCAGCACGACCCAGGTGCGCGCGTGCGCGGGATCGCGGGCTTGGGCCTGGTCGAAGACCTGGGTGATCACCTGCTCCGGTTCGGCGATCACGGATCCGCCCAGCCATTTCCCGCTCGCGCGCGGTCCGGGCCGCGGCCGCCGGGTTCCGTGGCGGCCGCCGGGAACGGCGATCACGTCATGCGGGCGGCGGGGCGCGGGGACCGCGTCGTAGACCACTCCCAGAGTGGCCATTCGTTTGCGCGCTGGTTTCTCTCCGGCGGCCAGGCGGGTGCGGAAGGTGCGTGTGGCGCGGGCGGCGGCCTTGGCGGTGGCCGGGCGCAGCGCCTCGGGCCGCATCACCACCCCTTTCTGGTCGGTGCTGAGGATCAGTAGTTCGTCGGCGGTGCGCGGGAGCGGCATGACCGCAGCGTTGAAGCTGTCGATGTCGCCTGCCGCCCGCCGCACTAGCTCCAGCAGTTGCCGTTTGCCCACCACGTTCCCGCAGCGGACGTTGATCGACTCCAGCGCCTGGTCGAACGAGCCCCGCGCGGCCTCCAGCGCGGCCAGTCGGGCCAGGCCGTGGCTGTGCCGCCCGGCCGGCAGCGACAACGCCGCATCGGCCGGGTGCAGATACTCAGTCCCGGCGGCGCGCCAAGCGCAGCGGGTCACGGTGACGGTGCCGAACACCGTGGCCAGCAGCCGCCGGTGCCCGGTCTCCAGGCGGCGGCGCTCAATCCCGTCAGGTCCCACGATCCCGGCGCCGGTGCCGCGAAGACCCGCGGCGTCGTGGCGTTCGTGTTCGGCGTGCAGATCCAGGTGGGCCTGCAACAACAGCCGTTGCAACTCCCGCCCTCGTTCAACCAGTAGGTCCTCGAGCTGATCGTGGCTGAAGGACAGGGCCGGGGAGTCGGTGAGCTGTCCGATCAGACAGTTGAAGATGTCCCTGGCGGCCGCAAAGACGTCAGCGCCCGTCCCGGCGACGTAGCTTTCCATCGCGGGCTCTTCTTCCCGGCGCGGGCGGTTTGGTGTGGTTGCCTTCGAACCTGCACCCGAAGAAGAGCCCGCCGCAATCACCCCACCGGTGACGAGGCCATGCCGCCCGGCTCACCGCTCGGCTCGGACGTCGCCGAGGCGGTCAGCGTGAACAACCCCGGCTCCTTCTCCATTGCCCAGCCGCGTTCGACCAGCCGTTTGAGCTTGGACCGCAGCCCCTCGCGCTTGGCCGCAGTGTCTTCCAGCCCCATCGCGGTCGCGATCTGCCCGGCCCGCATCGGCGCGGCCGCATCAGCCAGGATCTCCACCGCGTCCCGATACGCCGTCGGCAATGCCGCCGCCATCAGGCCCGGCCGCCACGGCGGCACCGTCAGCACCCCAATCGGCGGCGAGCCCGCCACACCGCTGGAGGCACCGGGATCGACGCGGTCGAACTCGACCGCCAGGTCCTCCACCGTTCCGGCCGCCTCGCCCACGACCTCCTCCACCGTTTCCCGGGTGATGACCAGCCGCGACAGCCGGTCCTCCTCGACCTCCAGCAGCCCGGTCAACTCGACGATCTGTTCCCGAATCTCCTCGATCCGCTGCCGTGCCACGGCCTCGCGCCGCGCCAGCTCCTCAAACAGTGAACCCATCGTGGTCGCCTCCACCTCGAACGGTAGAAGACGACCCCAGGCACAGCGACCGAACCCTCAAAACCCCAGCTCACCCAGGTCCTTCAGGAGGAACCGCACCCAACAGAGAACGGCCATCACAGTAGCGGCCGAGACCAGAAGTTAGTTGGGCGGCCTGCTGAAGTCCTGGTCTTCCGGTTCCGCGCCCTGGCATAGTCCCCAGTAGTCACCGGCTTGGCGGATATGTCCCCGGCGTTCAGGCGGCGTTGTGGGTGCCGGTGGACTGGTACAGAACTCGAGCCCGGCAAGCAGCGGGGCCCGACCTTGAGTGTCGGGCCCCGCTGGTGGTGCACAGGCGGTGGTCAGCCGCTGAGGAAGCCCTCAGTGATGATCCGGATGGTCGTGGTGATGGCGACGCACGCGGCGGTCAGAGCGGTGCGGATGCGGCGGTGCCGCTTGGCTGACCGATGGTCCTCCTGGCAGCCGCAGGCCTCGACGGGGGCAGTCGTAGGAGTGGGGCGGGCGAGGTCGTTGGGATGAGCCATCGCAAACTCCTGGCGGGCTGTGACCCCAAGCGGGATGCCAGCGGGGTCCGATGCCCTTGATCCAGGCGGTCCGGACGGTTTCCGGCGATCTGTCCGCAGGTCCGACCGGATAGGACATGCTGGATGACCAGACGCCTCTGACCTCGATCCGGTGCTCCGATGCTGATCCGGACCGGAGCATCACCGGAAGGACAGGGCCCGGCGTGGGCGAGAAGACGGGAAAGATGGTGGGCGGGCGTGACAGACCAGCAGCGAAGACTGGGCACGCCGTCGACTTCCGGCGCGGAGGCCGCCCCGGCGAGTGCGGGTGAGCAACTGGCGGTGGAGTTGCGCAGACTGTATGAGGCGGCTGGGGCGCCCGAGCATGCGGTACTGGCGCGCCAGGCGGCGGCGCAGCGTCCACCGGTGAAGCTGCCTGGTTCTACCTTCAACGACTGGTTGAACGGCAAGACCGTGCCCAGCGCCTCGGCAGCGTTCGACTTCGTGGTGACCTTCCTGCTGGCCCGCCCGGACGTTCGCACCCATCCCGGCTACCAGCAGCGCCCGTTGCCGTGGTGGCAGACCTTGCGTGCCCAAGCCCAAGCCGAGCGTCGCGCCGCGCGCAGCCGCCCCCGCCGCTCACCCACCCTGACCGAATCCCCCCACTCGGCATCGTCGACCGAAACGAGCACCAGCGCCTCCATCAGCTCAACCGCCAGGTCGGCCATCACAGCGGCGCCGGTGTACCTACCCTCACAGGCCGGTGAGTTCTTCGTCGGCCGCCAAGGCGAGTTGGCGCGGCTGGACGCCGCGTTCACCACCAGCTTCGACGCCGCGGCAGCAAGAGAGGGACCAGTGGCGGCGGTGGTACACCAGCGGTCCGGCCCAGGCCGCCGGGTGGGGGCAGTGCACGGGTTGGGCGGAATCGGCAAGTCCACCCTGGCCGCGCACTGGGCCGCCACCCGACGGGGCGAAGGGGAGACGGTGTGGTGGATCGTGGCCGACAGCCCTACCGCCGTGCGGGAGGGACTGGCCGGGCTGGGCACGGCGTTGTTGGGGGCTGAGGCGGCCGGCAAGCCCTTGAAGGCGCTGGCCGAGCACGCCATCGGCTGGTTGACCCGTCACCACGACTGGCTGCTGGTGCTGGATAACGTGCACCGCCCGGTTGACATCGAACCGGTGCTGGCTCGCCTGGCCGGGGCAGCAGGGGGCCGGGTGCTGATCACCAGCCGACTGAGCACCGGCTGGCATCGCATCACCGGCCAGGTCATCGCCCTGGACGTGCTGGAGCCAGAGCAGGCGGTGGAGCTGCTGACCCGTACGGTGACCGCCGAACGACCCGGCGCCGATTTGGAAGGCGCTGATGAGTTGTGCGCGGAGTTGGGGTACCTACCACTGGCGATCGAGCAGGCCGCTGGCTACCTGGCCGTCAACGCCTGCTCTCCCCGTGCCTACCTGCAACGATTGGCCACCTATCCGGCCGCCCTGTACAGCCACCCCCGCCCCGGCCACGACGACAATCTGGACCAGACTGTGGCGCGAGTGTGGCGCTCCACCCTGGATCACCTGACTACCGCCATCCCGCTGGCTGGAACCGTGCTGCGGGTGTTGGCCTGGTGGGCGCCCGGGGAAATCCCCCGCGCCCTGCTGGATGGTCTCGGCGAGCATTTGGCCGGCGAAGACGCAGGGATGGCCGTACAAGAGGCGGTGGCGCAGTTGGCCGCCTACAACATGATCACCCTGTCCGACGACGGGCAACGCATCGGCGTGCACCGACTGGTGCAGGCCATCGCGCGCACTCCTGCTCCACCAGGCGCCGACCACACCATCGATCCCCACCGCCGGGCCAACGACATCACCGCCGCCTGTCATCTAGCCACCACTCTGCTCAACCAGAACCGCCCCGCCGACCCGTTCGATCCAGCCGGGTGGCCAGCCTGGCGGACCTTGCTGCCCCACATCGAGGCCTTGGCCGACCACACACGTCCCGACCAAGACACCTCCACTCTCAGTCGGCTGCTGGACCGCACCGCCGCCTTCTTGCAAGACCAGGGTGCGCTAACCCGCGCGATCACCTACCTTGAACGCGCACTGGCTGCCAACCAGCGCCTGCAAGGCGATGACCACCCCTCTACTCTGACCTCCCGCCACAACCTGGCCCTCGCCTACCGAGAGGTCGGTGACACCGGTCGGGCGATCAACCTGCTGGAGCGGGCCCTGGCCGACAGCGAGCGGGTGCGAGGTGCCGACCACTCCTTCACCCTGACCTCCCGTCACAACCTGGCCTTTGCTTATCGAGAAGTCGGCCAGGTGCAGCGGGCGATCTCGTTGTACACCCAGACGCTGGCCGACAGCGAGCGGGTGCTAGGTGCCGACCACCCCTCCACCCTGACCTCCCGCCATAACCTGGCTGTTGCCTACCGAGAGG
>NZ_BCQR01000118.1 GCF_001552175.1 Actinomadura kijaniata NBRC 14229 | reverse complement strand
GGGCTCGGCAGGGCGCGGGCGGCCGCGTTCGTCGCGCCCGCGCTGGTGCTCGTGGCGGTGTTCCTGGTCTTCCCGGCGCTGTGGACGCTGTACCTCGGCACCACCGACTACCGGCTCACCGGGGCGCAGGCCGAGGACCCGAGGTTCGTGGGCCTGGACAACTACCTCGGCGCGCTCGGCGACGGGGAGTTCCACCGGTCGCTGTGGCTGACGCTCCAGTTCGTGCTGGGCTCGGCGGTCCTCGGCCAGACCGTGCTGGGGTTCGCGCTGGCGTGGGTGCTGCGCGACCGCTCCGGCCCGGTGCGGCGGACGGTGGAGGCGCTGGTGCTGCTGGCGTGGATCCTGCCGGGCTCGGTGGTGGCGTTCCTGTGGCTGGCGCTGCTGGACCGCGACGCCGGGACGCTCAACGCCCTGCTCGGCACCCCCGGCACCGCCTGGCTGCTGGACCACCCGATGGCCTGCGTCATCGTGTTCAACGTCTGGCGCGGCACCGCGTTCTCGATGATGCTGTACGGCTCGGCCCTCGGGAACGTTCCGCCCTCCCACCTGGAGACCGCGCGCCTGGCCGGGGCCTCGTCCTGGCAGACGCTGCGCGACGTGGTGTTCCCGCGGATCCGCGGGCACATGCTGACGAGCCTGCTGCTGGTCAGCCTGTGGACGTTCAACGACTTCACGCCGTTCCTGCTGACCGCCGGGGGCCCCGACCACCGTTCGGAGATCATGTCGGTGTACGTGTACCGGACCGCGCTCGGCGACGGCCGCCTCGGCTTCGGCGCGGCCGTCTCCCTGGTGATGATCCTCATCAACCTGGTCATCGCCCTGCTGTACCTGCGGGCGCTGCGCGAACGCCGGAGGACCCCCTGATGGCCCGCGCCACGCCCGCCCGGGCGGTGCTGCACCGGATCGGTGTCGCGGTGTTCGTGTCGGCGGTGCTCGGGTTCTTCTCGCTGCCGCTGCTGTGGCTGGCGTCGGCCCCGTTCGACCGCGACCCGCAGATCAGCGCGTCGCTGCCGCGGTTCACCCTGGACAACTTCCGCGCGCTGCTGGACAACCCCTACGCGCTGGCGTCGCTGCGCAACTCGGCGCTGCTGGCGGCCGGGACCGCCGCGCTGGTGGTGACGGCGGCGGCGCTGGCGGCCTACGCGCTCAGCCGGGTCCGCGTGCCCGGCCGCGACGCGCTGCTGTACCTGCTGCTGTTGCTGTCGTCGATCATCACCGGGACGGCCGCGATGGTGCCGGTGTTCCTGCTGGCGTTCCACCTGCACCTCATCGACACGCGGCTCGGCGTGGTGCTGGTGCTGACCGGCGGCCTGCTGCCCACCGCGATCTTCATCCTGAAGGACTTCACCGACGCCACCCCGCCGTCCTACGAGGAGGCCGCGCGGGTGTTCGGCGCGACCCCGCTCCAGGTGCTGCGGCACGTGGTCGCGCCGGTGATCCGGCCGGGCCTGGCGACGGTCACGGTGTGGACGGTCGCGCAGGTGTGGGGCGACTTCCTCATGCCGTTCCTGCTGCTGCGCGATCCGGACAAGGCCCCGGCGGCGGTGGTGATGTACACGTTCTACACCGAGGGCGGCCAGGCCGACCTGCCGCTGCTGTCGACGTTCTCGCTGCTGTACGCGCTGCCGGTGGTCACGATGTACCTGTTCGTGAGCCGCCGCTACGGGTTCCGCTTCCACGGAGGGATCAAACACTGATGGCGGGCATCACCCTGCACGCGCTCACCAAGGTCTACCCCGGCGGCGTCCGCGCGCTCGACGCGCTCGACCTGGAGATCCGCAACGGGGAGTTCTTCGCGCTGCTCGGCCCGTCCGGCTGTGGCAAGACAACGCTGCTGCGCACCGTCGCGGGACTGGAGACCGCCACCTCCGGCGAGGTCCGCATCGGCGGCGCCGACGTCACGCGCCTGCCGCCGGGCCGCCGCGACGTCGGCATGGTGTTCCAGGACTACGCGCTGTTCCCGCACATGGACGTCGCCGACAACATCGCCTACCCGCAGCGCGTCCGGAGGGTCCCGCGCGCCGAACGCCGCACGGCCGCCGCCGGCGTCGCCGCCGAACTCGGCCTCGACGGACTGCTGGGCCGCCGCCCCGGCGAGCTGTCGGGCGGCCAGCAGCAGCGCGTCGCGCTCGCCCGCGCGATGGCGGCCCGTCCCCGGGTGTTCCTGCTGGACGAGCCGCTGTCCAACCTCGACGCCCGGCTGCGCCTGGAGGCCCGCACGTTCCTCAAGCGCCTCCAGAACGAGCTGGGCGTCACCACCGTGTTCGTCACCCACGACCAGGCCGAGGCGCTGGCGATGGCCGACCGCATGGCCGTGATGGAGGGCGGGCGGATCCGGCAGGTCGGCACGCCCGGCGAGGTGTTCCGCCGCCCCGCCAACCTGTTCGTCGCCTCGTTCATCGGCTCCACCCCGATGAACCTGCTGCCCGCCCGCGCCGCGCCCGGCCTGGCGACGGCCGGGGACGACCTGGTGTACGGGGTGCGGCCGGAGTACCTGGACTACTCCGACGAACCGCTCGACGGCGCGTTCGCCGGCCGTGTCGCCGTCGTGGAGAACCTGGGTAGTACCTCCCTGGTGACCCTCGAACTCGGCAGGGACGGCGGTGCGGGAGAGCTGGTGCACGTGGTGGTCGGCGAGGAGCGCGAACCCCGGCCCGGCGCGCGCGGGTGGGCCCGCCCCCGGCCCGGCCGCGCCCTGCTGTACCGCGACGGGGAACTGGTCGGCGCGGCGGAGGAGGCGGTCGCGTGACGACCACCACCCACCAGGGCCGCTGGACGCTGGAGGACCGGATCGCGGGCACGCCCCGCCACCTGCCGTTCGAGGTCCCGCCCGGCACGGCCGCGCTGACGGTCCGGCTGCGCCACGAGGGTGGCGTCCTCGACCTGGGCTGCGGCGGCCCGGACGGGTTCCGCGGCTGGTCGGGCGGCGCGCGGAGCGAGTACACGATCACCGCCGGCTGGGCGACGCCCGGCTACCTGCCCGGCGAGCTCGAACCGGGGGAGTGGCACGTCTGGCTCGGCCTGCACCGCATCCCGCCCGACGGGGTCCCCTACGCCGTCACCGTCGAGCTGTCCGGCACCGCGCCCGCCCCGCCCGAGGACCCGCCGCTGCCGCCGCCGGAGCGCCCGCCCCGCCGCGACCTGCCCGCCCCGTCCGGGACGCGCTGGCTGGCCGGGGACCTGCACTCCCACACCGTGCACAGCGACGGGAAGATGACCGTCCCCGAGCTGGCCGCCCTCGCGGTCCGGCGCGGCCTGGACTACCTGGCCGTCACCGACCACAACACCGTCAGCCACCACCCCGAGCTGCCCGCCGCCGGCGCGCGCATGGGCGTGGCGCTGGTGCCGGGCCAGGAGGTCACCACCGACCTCGGCCACGCCAACGTGTTCGGCGACGTCGGCTGGGTCGACTTCCGCCGCCCCGCCGCCGAGTGGGCCGCGCACGCCGCCGCGCGCGGCGGCGTCATGTCGATCAACCATCCGCTCAGCGGCGACTGCGCCTGGCGGCACCCCCTGCCCGGGGACGGACGCCCCCGGCACGCCGAGATCTGGCACGCCTCCTGGTGGGACCGCACCTGGGGCGCGCCGCTGGCCTGGGCGCAGCTGTGGCGGCCCGGCGTCGTGCCGCTCGGCGGCAGCGACTGGCACGCGCCCGACCAGTTCCAGCGGCTCGGCGAGCCCACCACCTGGGTGCTGGCCGAACGCTCCGAGGGCGACGCCGACGTGATGGGCGCGCTGCGGGCCGGGCGCACCGCGGTCTCCACCGGCCGCGACGCGCCGGTGCTGCTGCGGCTCGGCGACGAGGTGCTCGCGCTGGACGCCGACGGGACCGTGCTGATCGGGCCGGACGGGCGGCGGCGCGTCGTGCGCGGCGCCCGCGTCCGGTTCCCCGCCGGGCCCGGCATGCACCACCTGGAGACCGACCGGAACGAGGTGATCGCGCTATGCGGCTGACCGATCCCGCGCCGGGGCCGCTGGTCGTCGTCCCGCACACGCACTGGGACCGCGAGTGGTACCTGCCGTTCCAGCGGTTCCGGCTGCGGCTGGTCGCGCTGCTGGACGAGGTCCTGGACCGGATGGAGCGCGACCCGCGCTGGCACTTCACCCTCGACGGCCAGACGGCCGCCGTGGACGACTACCTGGAGATCCGCCCCGAGCGCCGCGACCGCGTCGCCGCCCTGGTGCGGGAGGGCCGCCTGGCGGTCGGGCCGTGGCAGATCCTGCACGACGAGTTCCTGTGCTCCGGCGAGACCATCGTCCGCAACCTCGAACTCGGCGTCGCCCGCGCGAACGCGCTGGGCGCGGCGATGATGGTCGGCTACCTGCCCGACCAGTTCGGGCACTGCGCGCAGATGCCGCAGATCCTGCGGCGCGCCGGGATCGCGCACGCCTGCGTGTGGCGGGGCGTGCCCGCCGCCGTGACGGCCTCGGCGTTCGCGTGGGAGGCCCCGGACGGCAGCGTGGTGCGCACCCAGTACCTGCCCGAGGGCGGCTACGGCAACGCCGCCTCCCTGCTGGAGGACCCCGCGCTGCTGCCGCGCCGCGCCGCCGACCTGGCCGAGCGCATGCGCGCCTGGCGTCCCGAGGGCGGCCCGCTGCTGGCGATGTACGGGTCCGACCACGCCGCGCCCGTCCCCGACCTGGCCGACCGGCTCGCCGGGGCCGGGCTGCCGGTGCGGCTGGACACCCTCGCCGGGTTCCTCGCCGGCGAGCCCGCCGACGTGACCGGGCTGACCCGCGTGCGCGGCGAGCTGCGCTCCCACGCCCGCGCCAACATCCTGCCGGGCGTGCTGTCGGCGCGCGTCCCGCTCAAGCAGGCCATGGGCCGCGCCGAACGCCTCACCGCCCGCTACGCCGAGCCCCTGGACGCGCTGTGGTGGCCGGAGTCGGCGCGCCGGTTCCTGGACATGGCCTGGCGGCGGATCGTCGAGGTGAGCTGCCACGACTCGGTGACCGGCTGCGGCAGCGACGAGACCGCCGAACAGGTCGCCGCCCGCACCGCCGAGGCCGAGCAGCTCGGCCGCGCCGTGTGCGACCTGGTCACCTCCGGCCCGGCCGCCGCCGTGCCCGCCGGCGGCCACCTGGTCTTCAACCCGACCCCGCGCCGCCGCACCGCGCTGGTCGTGCTGGACGTCCCCGGCGACGCCCCGCTCACCCTGGAGGACCCGGCGGGACGGCTGCTGGCCACGCAGGTCCTGGAGTCGGCGCCGACCGTGCTGGACGACGCGATGCACCCGGCCGCCGACCTGCCGCTGGTCCTGGAACGCGTCTACGGGCGGGTGCTGTTCGGGCAGCGGGTGAGGCTCTGGTCGGTGGAGGAGGGGACGCTGACGTTCCAGGTCGCGCGGCACGCGGACACGCCGTTCGACATCGCCGACGTGCGCGCCGCCCTCGGCGACGCGGAGGGGGAGTGGCGGGTCCGGATCATCGCCGAACCCCGGCACACCGTCGCGGCCCTGGTGGAGATGCCACCCCTGGGCCTCACCGCCGTACGCCCCATCACGAAAAGCACCCCGAGCAGCACCGAAAGCGGCACCGTGGGCGGTACTCCGGGAGGCACCGAAAGCGGCATCCCGGGCGGCACCTCGAGCAACGCTGCAAGCGGCGCCACGAGCGGCGCCACCACGAGTGGCACCGAAAGCGGCATCCCGGGCGGCATCCCGGGTGGCACCCCGAGCAACACTGCAAGCGGCGCCACGAGCGGTGGCGTGGGCGGCGGCGTGGGCAGTGTTGTGGGCGGCGTTGTGGGGGACGTTGTGCCGGTTGGCGCGCCTGTTCGTGTCGAGGGGCGTGTGCTGGACAACGGTCTGTTGCGCGTCGAGATCCGGGACGACGGCACCCTCACCCTCCGCACGCCCGACGGGCGGACGGCCGAGGGGCTGGCGCGGCTGGTGGACGGCGGCGACCTCGGCGACACCTACAACCACGCCCCGCCCGCCCGCGACCTGCTGGTCGACGTCCCGGAAGCGGTCCGGGTGGGGGCGGTGTGGACGGGACCCCTGGTGGCGGCGCTCGACGTGGTGCGGACCTACCGCTGGCCCGCCGCCGGGGACGCGGCGCGCGACGCGCGTTCGGAGGCGACCGAGCGGACGGCCGTCGTCACCCGCGTGGAGCTGCGGGCGGGGGAACCGTTCCTGCGGCTGGGCGTCGCGTTCGACAACCGCTGCGCCGACCACCGGGTGCGGCTGCACCTGCCGCTGCCGCGCCGGGCGGGGTCGTCGTTCGCCGAGGGCCAGTTCGCGGTCGTCGAACGCGGGCTGACCGCCGAGGGCGGGTTCGGGGAACGCCCGGTCCCCACCTTCCCCGCCTCCGGTTTCGTCGCGGCGGGCGGCCTGGCGGCGCTGCTGGAGCACCCGGCCGAGTACGAGATCGTCGACAACGAGCTGGCGGTGACGCTGCTGCGCTCGGTCGGCTACCTGTCGCGCGACCGCAACGCCCACCGCGACCAGCCCGCCGGTCCCCAGCTGCCCACGCCGCGGGCGCAGTGCCGGGGCGAGCACGCCTTCAGCCTGGCGGTGCTGCCCTACGCGGGCGACCGGCCGGGCGAGGAGGTGCTCGCGGCCGCCGAGGAGTACCGGCACGAACCGCTGACCGCCGAGGGGTACGGGCCCGGCGGCGGGGCGCTGCCGCCCGCCCGCGCCGGTCTGGCCGTCTCCGGGACCGGTGTGGTGCTGTCGGCCCTGCGCGACCGCGACGGCTGGACCGAGGTGCGTCTGGTCGCCGAGACGCCCGAGCCGACCGTGGCGGTGCTGAGCGGCGCGTTCGGCCGGGCCGTGCGCACCGACCTGCTCGGACGGCCCGGCGAGGACCTGGCGGTGGCCGGCGGCGCGGTGCGGCTGCCGATGCTCCCGTGGGAGATCGTCACCATGCGCCTGCGGGCCTGACCTCGGTGACGGCGGTGTGGGCGGCGTCGGCGGCCATCGCCGCGCCCACGATCCCGGCGTGGTTGTGCAGCGCGGCCGGGACGACCTCGGTCCGCAGCCCCTCCAGCAGCGGCACGAACCGGTCGGCCTTGCGGCTCACCCCGCCGCCCAGGATGACCAGCTTGGGGGACAGCAGCATCTCCAGGTGCGCCAGGTACGCGTTGAGCCGGTGCGCCCACTCCTCCCAGGTCAGGTCCTGCTCCTTGCGGACCCGCGCCGCCGCCCGCGCCTCGGCCTCCTCGCCGCGCAGCTCCAGGTGCCCGAACTCGGTGTTGCGCACCAGCACCCCGTCGGTGAACAGGGCGCTGCCGATCCCGGTGCCCAGCGTCAGCACCACGACCGTGCCGGTGCGGCCGCGCCCGGCCCCCAGGCGCATCTCGGCGATCCCGGCGGCGTCGGCGTCGTTCAGCACGGTCACCGGCCGCCCGGTCGCCTCGGCGAACAGCGCCTCGGCGTCGGTGCCGATCCACTCCTTGTCGACGTTGGCGGCCGACAGCGTCACCCCGTCGACGACGACGCCCGGATAGGTCACCCCGATCGGCCCGTCCCCGCCGAAGTGCCCGGCGATCTCCGCCAGCACCGGCGCCACGGCCCGCGGCGACGCGGGCCGCGGGGTGTCGATCCGCAGCCGTTCCGCCATGAACTCCCCGGTCCCCAGGTCGACCGGTGCGCCCTTGATCCCCGATCCGCCGAAGTCGATGCCCAGCATGCTCATGCTCAGGGATCTGCCCCGTTCCCCACGATCTAAAGAACGCTCAGCCCTCGGCCGCGCGCAGCCCGACGACGCCCGCGAGGATCAGCGCCATGCACGCCAGCCGTCCCGGCGAGGCGCTCTCGCCCAGCGCCAGGATGCCCACCACCGTCACGCCCACCGAGCCGAGCCCGACCCACACCGCGTAGGCCGTGCCGACCGGCAGCTCCCGCAGCGACACCGACAGCACCACGACGCTGACCAGCGCCACCGCCAGGCCGATCACCGTCGGCCACGGCCGGGTGAGGCCGTGGGACTGCTTGAGCGCGGTCGCCCAGACCAGCTCCAGCAGGGCCGCCACCACCAGCAGGATCCATGCCGTTCTCACGCCGCGACACCCCCGTCCACCAGGATCGACGCGCCCGTGACGTAGGCGCCGCCGGGACCGGCCAGGTGCGCGACCGTGGCGGCGACGTCGTCCGGGTCGGCGTAGCGGCCGAGCGCGGTGTGCCGCCGTTCGGCCTCGGCCTCGGGCGCGCCGGCGGGGTTCATGTCGGTGTCGGTGGAGCCGGGGTGGACGAGGACGGCGGTGATGCCGCGCGGGCCGAGGTCGCGGGCCAGCCCCCGGGTGAACCCGACCAGCGCCGCCTTGCTGGTGGCGTACAGCGTCCAGCCCGGGTCGGGGACGCGTTCGACCAGGCTGCTGCCGATGCTGATGATCCGTCCTCCGGGCGGCAGGTGGCGGGCGGCGGCCTGGGCGGCGGCGAACGCCGCCCGCACATGGATCGCCAGCGCCCGGTCCAGGTCCTCCAGCCGGGCGTCCTCCAGCGGGCCGTAGGGGGCGATCCCGGCGTTGTTGACCAGGATGTCGAGCCCGCCGAGCTCGGCCGCCGTCCGCTCGACCGCGGCGGTGACCGCGCCCGGGTCGGCGGAGTCGGCCCGGATCGCCAGGGCCCGGCGGCCCCGGCGTTCGATCTCCGCGACGACGGCGGCGGCCCGGTCGGCGGCCGCCACGTAGGTCAGCGCCACGTCCGCGCCGTCGCGCGCCAGGCGCAGCGCGATCGCCGCCCCGATGCCCCTGCTGCCGCCGGTGACCAGGGCGACCTTGCCCTTCAACTCTGCCATCCGTACTCCCGAAGTAAGCGGAGAACTTTCCGTTTTATTCTTGGAGCGAGGCTAAGCGGAGAACTCTCCGAATGGCAAGGGAGAAAGGGAGAACGTTCCGTTTCGCTAGGCTGGGCGCGTGAACGCACCGGTGAGCGACCCGCCCGGCGGGCGCCGCGTCCTGCCGATCGCCGGTGGGCCGCCGCCCGAACGCGCCGACGCCGTGCGCAACCGCCGCCGCATCCTGGCCGCCGCCGCCGAGGTGATCGCCACGCGCGGCGTCGACGCGCTGTCGATGGACGAGGTGGCGCGGGCGGCGGGCGTCGGCGTCGGCACCGTGTACCGGCGCTTCGGGGACCGCGCGAGCCTGGTCTACGCGGTCATCGACGACCGGGAACGGGCGTTCCAGCGGGGCTTCCTCGCCGGGCCGCCGCCGCTGGGCCCCGGCGCCGCCCCGGCCGAGCGGCTGCGGGCGTTCCTGCACGCGCTGGCCGACCGCACCGAGGAGCAGGCCGACCTGCTGCTGGCGGCCGAGACCGACTCGGCCTACGCGCGCTTCAACGACGGCTCCTACGCCCTCTACCGCATGCACCTGGCGATGCTGGTCGCCCGGCTCCGTCCCGGCGCCGACGCGGTCTACCTCGCCGACGCCCTGCTGGCCCCGCTGGCCGCCAACCTGTTCCTGTACCAGCGGCGCGTCCTCGGCATGGACCTGGACCGCGTGAAGGCGGGCCTGGACGCGATGCTGCACGGGATCTGTCCGGCATAGGCCCTTTGCCGGGACGTTCCGGACGAGCCCTTATGTGGACGACCCCCACGGGTCACACTGGGGAACGTGAGCGACTTCGACGTGCTCGTCCTGGGCTCGGGCCCCGGCGGGCAGCGCGCGGCCATCGCCGCCGCCAAGCTCGGCCGCCGGGTGGCCATCGTGGACCGCCGCACCATGATCGGCGGTGTGTGCATCAACACCGGCACGATCCCGTCCAAGACGCTGCGCGAGGCGGTGCTGTACCTCACCGGGCTCAACCAGCGCGAGCTGTACGGGCAGAGCTACCGGGTCAAGGAGGAGATCACGGTCGCCGACCTCGGGATGCGCACCCAGCACGTGATCGGCCGCGAGGTCGACGTGATCCGCAGCCAGCTGGCCCGCAACCACGTCACCGTCCTGCCCGGCACCGGCCGCTTCCTGGCCCCCGACCAGATCGGGGTGACCGGCGAGGACGGCCGCGAGCACAAGGTCACCGCCGACCGCGTCGTGATCGCGACCGGGACCCGTCCGGCCCGCCCCGACTCGGTCGCCTTCGACGAGCGCACGGTGATCGACTCCGACGGCATCCTGCACCTGGACCGCATCCCCGAGACGATGGTGGTGGTCGGCGCCGGGGTGATCGGCATCGAGTACGCCTCGATGTTCGCCGCCCTCGGCACCAAGGTCACCGTGGTGGAGCGGCGCGAGCGGATGCTGGAGTTCTGCGACCTGGAGATCGTCGAGGCGCTCAAGTACCACCTGCGCGACCTGGCGGTCACCTTCCGGTTCCGGGAGACCGTCGCCGCCGTGGAACGCACCTCGCGCGGCGCGATCACCGTGCTGGAGAGCGGCAAGCGCATCCCCGCCGACACCGTCATGTACTCGGCCGGACGGCAGGGGATGACCGACGACCTCCACCTGGAGGCCGCCGGGCTCGCCGCCGACCCGCGCGGCCGGATCCAGGTGGACGAGTACTACCGCACCGAGGTCCCGCACATCTACGCCGTCGGCGACGTGATCGGCTTCCCGGCGCTGGCCGCCACCTCCATGGAGCAGGGACGGCTGGCCGCCCACCACGCCTGCGGCGACCCGGTGTGGGGCATGCACGAGCTCCAGCCCATCGGGATCTACACGATCCCCGAGATCAGCTTCGTCGGGCGCACCGAGGACGAGCTGACCGAGGCCAAGGTGCCGTTCGAGGTCGGTGTCTCCCGCTACCGGGAGCTGGCCCGCGGCCAGATCATCGGCGACTCCTACGGGATGCTGAAACTGCTGGTGTCGCCGGAGGACCGGTCCCTGCTCGGCGTGCACGTCTTCGGGACGGGGGCCACCGAACTGGTGCACATCGGGCAGACCGTCATGGGCTGCGGGGGGACCGTGGACTACCTGGTCAACGCCGTGTTCAACTACCCGACGCTGGCCGAGTCCTACAAGGTGGCGGCGCTGGACGCGATGAACAAGATGCGGCACATCGCCCGGCTGTCGGAGTGAGCGCCGGTGCGGACGCCGGGGGTCGGGACGCCGGGGGTCAGGAGGACCAGAGCAGGTGCTCCAGCTCGGCGTCGATGTCGATGAACTCGGTCTCCTGGCCGGCCGGCACCGCCTGGTAGGTGCGGTGCAGGAACTCGGCCAGCGGCGACAGGGGCGCCTCGAACAGCGCGTCCCCGAACGGGGAGGACAGCGCGATGTTCAGGATGTCGTCGTCGTCCTCGGCGGGCCAGACCTCCACGTCCCCGTCCCCGACCCTGCGCACGATGCCGACAGTGAGAAGTTCGCGAGCGAAGATCCACTCCACCGGCTCGTCGTCGCCGACGTAGAAGGCCATGCGGATGGCGTACGGGTCGTCGGCCGCGTACTCCAGGCCTGCGAGCAGGGGGACGGTCGTGCGGTCGGGGACGACGAGGCGGAGGCCAAGCTCGGCTGAGACGGTCGTGCTGCTGTTCATGGCCATTCCTTCTGACGTCGGTCCCGCGAACTCGCGGGCGTTCCGGGTGGGCGCTTCACTCCCTCCCACGGATGTCCCCGCGATCTATGACGCGTAACTGGTGCGAGATGTGGGAACATTCCGCCGCCACCCCCGAGTGTGATCTATCTCACTCGCCAGAAAGCGCCCCCTGACCTGGGCAAACAAGGTCATTTCCCCCAACACGGCGGGGCTGATCAAGAAGTCTCCGGGACGCCGCCACCCCTTCTGTGTGAAGATCGGAGTGCTCCTATTGCCCGCAGAAAACGGGCCTCTCGCACGTTCTCCGCACCACTCTGGCGTAGGGTGATTTCCGTGGCGACAGAGCATGAAAAGGAAGCACCGCCCGCGCCGGTGGACCAACTGCCCGCGCACGGTCGGCTGGGACGCTTCCGCGAGTACGTGCGGCGCAACCCGCTGCTGAACACCACCTGGCGGATCGGGGTCTTCACCGTCGGCGTGACCGTCCTGATCGGCGGCCTGGTCATGATGGTGGCCCCCGGTCCCGGCATCCTCGGCATCGTCGTCGGCCTGGCGATCCTGGCGACCGAGTTCGCCTGGGCCCAGCGCGCCCTGCACCACGCCAAGAAGGCCGCCGAACGCGCCAAGGAGAAGGCCCTCGACCCGAAGGCCAAGCGCCGCAACGTCATCCTCGGCGTCGTCGGCGGCATCCTGGTCGGCGCGGCGGTCGTGGCCTACCTGATGGTCTACGACTTCAAACTCCCCTGGGACATCCAGGACTGGACCCCCTGGAAGTGAGTGAGCGCGCCGTCACCTAACGTGAGGGCATGCGCGATGACCCGCGGAGACATCCCCACGCCCGGCGCCGCACCCCGCGGGAGCACTGGGCGGCGTTCCGCGGGTCGCCGTTCGTCCCGGCGGTGGTGCTGACGCTCATCCTGGCCGCGGCCGCCGGGCTGTTCGCCGGCACCTACACCTACGCCATGGCGAACCCCGGCCCGCACCGCATCCCGGTCGCGGTCACCGGCGACCCGCCGCAGCGCCTGCTGGCGGCCATGCGCCGCGAACTGGGCGCCAGCCTGGTCGTCCACCGCTACCCCGACCGCGCCGCCGCCCTGCGCGGCGTCGAGGAGCAGACCGTCTTCGCGGTCTTCGACGGCTCGGAGGTGGACGTCGCCGGCGCCGCCGGGGCCTCGGTGGCCCGCCTGCTCACCCAGGCCGCCCGGCACGCCGACCCCGCCGTCCGGGTCCGCGACGTCCGGCCGCTCCAGTCGACCGACCCGCAGGGCCTGGCGATCTTCTACATCTCGCTGGCCGCCGTGATCATCGGGTTCGTCGGCGCGATCCAGCTCAGCGTGCACGCCAGGGCCCTCAGACCCGCCGAACGCGTCGCGTTCACCGCCGCCTACGCCGCCCTCGGCTCCTGGGCCATCGTCGCCGTCGTGGACGGGCTGCTCGGCGTGCTGAGACTGCCGGTGCCCGAGTCCTGGTCCATCCTGGCGCTCACCATGTTCACCAGCGGCATGGTCTTCACCATGTTCAACACCCTCGTCGGACGCTGGGCGATGCTGCCCACCTGGGGCCTGATGGTCCTGGTCGGCAACCCCTCCTCCGGCGGCGCCGTCTCCTGGGCCCTGCTGCCGTCCCCGCTCGGCGAGATCGGACGCTGGCTGCCGCCCGGCGCCTCGGTCAGCGCCCAGCACACCGCCATCTACTTCCAGGGCCACCAGCACGCGACGCCGTTCCTCACCCTGGGGGCGTGGGCGCTGGTCTCCACCGTCGTGTTCGTCATCTGGCGGCACCGCCACCCCGGCGGCCGCACCGCCACCCCCGCGCACGCGGCCCCGCGCTGACCGTTTTTCCCTGCGCGAACCGCTCACGTCATGCGCTAAAGTTTTCCTGTCGGAACGCCCCAGCAGGGGCGGGAGGACGCACCGAGGGCGATTAGCTCAGTGGGAGAGCGCTTCGTTCACACCGAAGAGGTCACTGGTTCGAACCCAGTATCGCCCACGTGGCGGGCCATCATGGTCGGCGCTTCGCGCCTTCCTGGTGGCCCGCGGTGTTTTTCGGGGGGCGACCCCCGAACCCCCGAAGGTGACCACAAGGCCGGTTCCGGAGACGGAGCCGGCCTTCGGCGTTCCCGAGGCCCTGACCAGGCAGCTCTTCCGGCGGCACGAGGAGGCCCCGGGATGCGCTAAAGTTTTCCTGTCGGAACGCCCCAACGGGGGCGGGAAGACGGACCGAGGGCGATTAGCTCAGTGGGAGAGCGCTTCGTTCACACCGAAGAGGTCACTGGTTCGAACCCAGTATCGCCCACGTGGCGGGCCATCATGGTCGGCGCTTCGCGCCTTCCTGGTGGCCCGCGGTGTTTTTCGGGGGGCGACCCCCGAACCCCCGAAGGTGACCACAAGGCCGGTTCCGGAGACGGAGCCGGCCTTCGGCGTTCCCGGGGCCGGGCGCCGCTCTTCGATGACGTTCGGGAAGCTCCCGAAAAACTGACGACCTTCAAGTTCGGCTCACGCCGCCCGCCGTCCTCGCAGGTGGACCGGGGCGGCGGCCTTCTGTTGGTCCATCAGGATCGGGCTTCGTCACTGCCCAAAGGTGGCCAATTCCGTCCCAACGGTCGATAGTCGGTCCATCGATCCCGGCCGCACCCACCGAGGCGCCGGGACCGACAGACCGACAGGGCCCTGCGGTCAGCACGTTTCACCCCCGCTTCAGTGAAGGGACACCCCCTCGTGAGGAAACGTCATCTGCTGGCCGTCCTGCCCGCCGCCGTCGTCACGCTCGCGGGCACCTCCGTGGCCAACGCCGAGCCGACCCCGCCGCCCAGCCCGAAGATCGTGGGCGGGGTGCCCGCGACCGAGACGTACTCGTTCATGGCGTCGCTGCAGAGCGCCTCGGGCAGCCACACCTGTGGCGGCTCGCTGGTCGCGCCGACCTGGGTCGTCACCGCCGCGCACTGCGGGACGCCGTACCAGGTCCGCGTCGGCACCACCAACCGCACCTCCGGCGGCCAGGTCGCCCGCGTCGCCGCCCGGCAGGTCGTCGGCAGCGACGTGGCGCTGCTGCGCCTGGCCAGCCCCGTCACCACCGGTCCCATCCAGATCGCGACCAGCGCGCCGGTCGGCTCGGCCACCCGGCTGCTGGGCTGGGGCCAGACGTGCGCGACGCGCGGCTGCGGACCCGCGCCGGTCGGGCTGCGCCAGCTCGACACCCGCATCATCAGCGACTCCTCCTGCTCGGGCATCAGCGCCGCGACCGAGCTGTGCATCCAGGGCGGCGGCGGCCGGGGCGCCTGCTACGGCGACTCCGGCGGCCCGGCCCTGATCGGCGGGCCCGGCGCGTGGCAGCTGGTCGGCGCGACCAGCCGCGGAACGGCCGGGACGTGCGCGGTCTCCCCGGCGATCTACGGCGACGTGACCGCCTACCGCACGCGCATCCAGCAGATCATCGGCAGCGGCGCGTCCGCCCGCTGATCCGGCTCCCACCCCGCTCGGCGTCCGCCGCCTCGGCCCTGGCGGCGGACGCCTCCCCGCCGAACACCGGAGGTCCCCCCATGCACGTATCCAGGCTGTCGAGAACACTGGGCGGCGCGCTGCTGGGCGCCGCCCTGGCCACCGGGGCGATGACCGCCCCCGCCCAGGCCGCGCCGCCGGCGCCGTCCGCGTCGTCCGGCGAACGCTCGCAGGCCGCGCCCGCCGCGGTGCGCGTGATCCGGTACGACGCCAGCCGCGCCGCCGAGTTCCGCACGGTCGTGGACCAGGGCGCGCAGATCTGGAACCAGCACGTCCGCAACGTGCGGTTCGTCGCCGGAACGCCCGCCGACGTCGTGGTGTACGCCGACAACGGATGGCCCCGCGCCCAGCCCGCCGGGTTGGGCCGCGGAAGGGTGTGGATGGGCCGTCAGGCCACCGCGCAGGGCCATTACGCGCTGCGTATCGCCAGCCACGAACTCGGGCACATCCTCGGTCTTCCCGACCGCCGTACCGGCCTTTGCTCGGATCTGATGTCGGGCGCCAGCGCCGGAACGTCGTGCCGTAACCCCAATCCGAACGCCGCCGAGATCGCCGAGGTGGAGCGCAACTTCCAATTCGGCGTCTCCGGCGTCACGCCGGGCGTCACCATCACCGAACGGGTGCCCGCCTCGGCCCGTTGACCGGGGCGGCCATTCCGGGGCCGCCGGTGGGAAAGACGGGAATGCCGTGCCTTGACAGGGCGGCCGGCATTCCCCGACCCCGCCGGAACGGAGGCCGGAGATCGGGACGCCCGGCGGGGCGGGCCTTTCCCGGTCCCGGCCGGCCGGCCTTACCGGAATCCCTGACAAATGATCTACCAATGGCCCCGCGGCGGCACGGTCCGATACGCACGCAAAGGGGCCGGGTGAACGAATCACCCGGCCCCTGGGGAAGCGGCGCACGCCCGGACTAGTGGGCGGCCTCGTACTTCTCGATCACGTCGCGCGGAATGCGGCCCCGCTCGTTGACCTTGATCCCCTGGGACTTCGCCCATTCGCGGATCTCGGCCGAGCGCTCGCGGGTGCCGGCGGTGCGGGTCGTCCCGCGCCCGGGACGGGCCCCGACCTTGCGGGCCTTGCGGGCGTGCGCGACGAACGGCTCGAACTCCTTGCGGAGCTTGGCGGCGTTCTCCTTGCTCAGATCGATCTCGTAAGTGATTCCATCGAGGGAGAAGCTGACCGTCTCGTCCGCCTCTCCGCCGTCGATGTCGTCGACGAGAAGGACTTCGACCTTCTGTGCCATGCGGGGACCTCTTTGCTATGCGTCCGGGTGAGCCTCGATGAATGCAGCATAGACCTCATCGGAGATCTTGCCACGTTCGGTGACTTCGATGTCGTTGCTCATCGCCCATTCGCGGACGTCGGCGTTGGTGTAGCCCTTGAGCTTGACGGCGCTGGTCGACTTGCGGCCCTTCCGGGCGGCCTTGACCTCGGTGGCGTGCTCGACGAACAGGTTGAGCGTCTCCAGCGTCTCGACCAGACGCTTGTGGTTGTCGTCGCTCAGGTCGATCGTGAACGTCCGCCCGAGAACCTCGAAGTCCCGCTTGGAGACGTCGCTTCCCTCGGAGCCGTCGATGTCGTCTACGCGAATGACCTTCTCGGCCATGTGTGTGGTGTCTTCCTTCCGTTGCCGACGCGGCGACCTTGACCGTAGCGGATTCCGGGCCCTCGTTGGTGCGGACGCGACAGCCGGGCGGCTCCGGCGGGACTTCGCCAATTGTGATGTTCTTCACTTCCGCCGACGATGTTTATGTCCCGCCTATAGATCCGGCTTTTCGGTCGCAAATGATGGCGTCGCAGATGCGGGGCAGCGCGACGCCGACCGGCTCCCGCACGACCTCGGCGGCCAGGTGGTCGTAGGGGGTCGGATCGCGGTTGACGATGACGAGGGTCGCGCCGCTCTCCACGGCCACCGCGCACAGCCCGGCGGCGGGTTCCACGGTCAGCGAGCTGCCGACCGCCAGGAAGAGGCCGCCGGCCCGCGCGATGGCGGCCGCGTGCGACAGCACGTCCCGGTCGAGGAACTGCCCGAACATCACGATCGACGGCTGCACCACGGCGCCGCACGACCGGCACGCCGGATCGTCCTCCCCGGCCGCCATCCGGTCGAACACCGCGCCGATCGGCTCCCTGGCGGGGCAGCGCGTGCATTCGGCCTCGGCCATGTTGCCGTGCAGTTCCAGCACCTTGCGCGCGGCCAGTCCCGCCTTCTGGTGCAGGCCGTCGATGTTCTGGGTGAGCACGCGCACGGCGACACCGGACGCGTCCAGCCTGGCCAGCGCCTCGTGCGCGACGTTCGGCCGCACGCCGTCGCGGCGCATCCCGGCGTAGACCCGCCAGAAGCGCCGCCGCCCCTCGGCGTCGGTGAGGAACCGCTCGCGGGTGAACAGCCCGGCCAGCGACGGGTCCTTCGTCCACAGGCCCTCCGGCCCCCGGTAGTCGGGGATGCCGGAGTCGGTGGACATGCCCGCGCCGGTCAGGACCGCCACGCGCGTGACGCCGCGCGCCCAGGCCGGGACGTCCGCGTTCCTGGCGTCGATGGGGTTCATGGCGTCAAGGTACGGAGGGCAGTCCCTCGGCGGCGACAGGTTTTGCGGTGCGCCGCAGGAAGCGGCGCAGCAGCAGCCCGGCCGTGGCCGCCAGCCCGGTGACCAGGCCCAGCCAGACGCCGGGGGTGTCCAGGGACAGCGGGTGCGCCAGCAGCCAGGCGGCGGGCAGGCCGACCAGCCAGTAGCCGACCAGGGTCATGCGGAAGCCGCCGCCGGTGTCGTCCAGGCCGCGCAGCAGGCCGACGCCGATGTTCTGCGCGCAGTCGAAGAACTGCAGCAGCGCCGCGACAGCCAGCAGCGTGACCGCGACGCCCGGCACCTCCCCCTCGAAGAACGGGGCGAGCACGAGCCGCGGCGCCGCCAGGTACACCGCGCCGACCAGCGCCATCACCAGCACCGCGCACGCCAGCGCCGTGCGGGCGACGCGGCGCGCGGCGTCGGCGCGGCCGAGCGCGATCTCCCGGCTCACCCCCAGCGACGCGGCGTGCGACAGCCCGACCGACACCTGGAAGACGACGTAGACGAGCTGGTTGACGGCGGTGTGCGCGGCCAGCGCGGTGGCGCCGAACGCGCCCACCAGCAGCGCCACCACCGAGAAGAACCCGGCCTCCGAGCCGTAGGTCGCCGCGATCGGCACGCCCAGCCGGGTCAGCCGCCGCAGCGTCGCCGGGCGCGTCCGCCACACCCGCGCGTCCAGCAGCGGAGCGAGCGCCGGGTCGCGGCGCGCCGAGGCGTACAGCGCCAGCAGCGACAGCAGGTACACCAGCGAGGTGCCCACGCCGATGCCCGCCATGCCGAGCTCCGGCAGCACCCACGTGCCGTGGATCAGGCCCCAGTCGAGGACGGCGTTCACCACGATCGAGGCGAGCGTGATGCGCAGCAGCGCCTGCGGGCGGCGCATCCCGACGGTGAACTGCCGGATCGCCTGGAACCACAGGCAGGGCACCAGGCCCGGCGCCAGCGCCCACACCATCGGCCGCGCCGCGTCCACCACGGCCGGGTCCTGCCCGAGCAGCCCGACCGCCTCGCCGATCAGCACGATCAGCACCGCGCCGGCCAGGCCCGCCAGCGTCGACAGCGCCAGCGCGCCGCGCACCAGGTCGCGGATCTCCGCGTCGGTGTCGGCGGCGCCGTTCTCCCCGCGCGCGGCGGTCGCGGCGACCTGGTTGCCGACCGCCGTGACGAGCCCGACGCCCATGGTGCGCAGCTGGTTGAAGATGACCATCGCCAGCCCGCCCGCCGCCAGCGCCTGGGTTCCGAGCAGCCCGAGCAGGACGGTGTCGGTGGTGGTGAGGGCGACCTGCGCGAGCTGGGTCAGGGCCAGGGGGACGGCCAGCGCGGCGAGCGCGCGGGTGTCGCGGAGCCAGGGGGAGGAACGCATGCGTACCACGTTAGGGTAGCCAAACCTAACGGATTCCCCCTGTCCGGGCATGAACGAAAACAGAGGTCCGAAGTGGACGTGAGCAGGCGCCGGTTGCTGGCGGTCGGCGGCGGTCTGGGAGCCGCGGCGCTCCTGGCGGGATGCGGCGGCGGCGCGGACGGCGCGCCCGCGCGGGGCGGCGCGAACGACAGACCGCGCACCGGCGGCGTGCTGCGGGTCGGCGCGCTCGGCCGCCCCAACGCCATCACCCGCGACCCGCACGGGACGCAGACCAACGAGAGCGACTACCTCATCCTGGCGCTGCTGTTCGACACCCTCACCGTGCCCGGCGGCTCGGGCGCCGTCACCGCGCCGCGCCTGGCCACCCGCTGGGAGCCGTCGGAGGACCTGAGGACCTGGCGGTTCACGCTGGCGCAGGGCGCGAGGTTCCACGACGGCTCGCCGGTCACCGCCGAGGACGTGGTGTGGTCGCTCAAGCGGCTGCGCGCCACCCCGGCCGGGGCGTCCCGGCTGCCCGGCATCCGCGCCGAGGGCATCCGCGCCGACGGCCCGGACACGGTCGTGCTGGTCTCCGACCACCCGAACGCCGAACTGCCGCTGCTGACGCGCCTCACCACGTTCGTGCTGAAGAAGGACACCAGGGACGCCGACCTGGTCAAGGGCAACGGCACCGGGCCGTTCAAGCTGGAGTGGTTCCGCGACGGCAACGCCCGCCTGGTCCGCAACGACCACTGGCACGGCGGCAGGCCGCACCTCGACGCGATCGAGGTGAAGATCTTCGCGACCCCGCAGGCGATGGCCAACGCGCTGCTCGGCGGGCAGATCGACGTGGCCTCCAACGTCGGCCCGGTCGCCGCGCGCGTCGCCGGGTCGCGCCGCGACATCCAGACGGTACGGCGGCCCGGCGACATGGCGATGCCGGTCGTGATGCGCACCGCCGACGGGCCGTTCGCCGACCCGCGCGTGCGCGAGGCGCTGCGGCTGGCGGTCGACCGCAAGGCGATGGTGGACCAGGTCCTCAGCGGCTACGGCCAGGTCGGCAACGACATCCTCGGCACCGCCGACCCCGCCTACCTGGGCTCGGCCGTCCCGCAGCGCGCCCGCGACCTCGCCCGCGCCAAGGCGCTGCTGGCCGAGGCCGAGTTCGACACGAACGCCACCTACGAGCTGTTCACCACCGAGGACATCGCCGGGCTGGCCGAGTCGGCGACGCTGTTCGCCACCCAGGTCCGCGAGGCCGGGGTGAACGTCAAGGTCGTCAAGCAGGAGTCGGCGGCGTTCTGGGACAGAACCTGGCTGAAGGCCCCGCTCTACACCACCTACTGGGGCACCAACGACTCGGTGCTGTTCCTGGCCAGCAAGACGATGCTGCCGGACGCCGGGCAGAACGAGGCGGGCTGGAAGGACGAGGACTTCGACACCGCCTACCGCGCCGCGACCGGCGAACGCGACGCCGCCCGGCGCCGGGCCGCGCTCGCCGAGGTCCAGAAGATCCAGCACGAGCGGTCGGGCTACCTGCTGTGGGGCGTGGCCGACGGCATCGACCTGGCCGGGCCCAAGGTGCGCGGCCTGCCGAAGCTGCCGGGGTACGGGCGCGTCCAGCTCGAGCGGGCATGGCTGGCGTCCTGACCCGTGCCGGCGGCCTGGTCCTCCAGCGCGTGCTGATGCTGGCCGCGCTGCTGGCGCTGGTGTTCGCGGCGGTCGAGCTGCTGCCGGGGGACGCCGCCAGGGCGACCTCCGAACGCGGCGAGACCGCCGCCGACCTGGCCGCCCGGCGGAGCCTGCTGGGCCTGGACCGGCCGCTGGCCGTGCGGTTCTGGGACTGGATGTCGGGGCTGCCCACCGGGGACCTCGGCATGTCGGCGCGCGGGGAGAAGGTCACGGCGCTGCTGGCCGGGCCGTTCCCGCAGACGCTGCTGCTGGGCGGGCTGGCGCTGCTGGTCACCGCCGTCGTGTCGGTCGCGCTGGGCTGCTGGGCGGCGGCCCGGCCGGGCGGCGCGGCCGACCGGGGGGTGACGGCGTCGGCGACGGCGGTGCTGGCGCTGCCGGAGTTCGTGGTGGCGGTCGGGCTGCTGCTGGTGCTGTCGTCGTGGACGGGCTGGTTCCCGGCGGTCACCCTCACCGGCGCGGACGGCGGCGTCGCCGACCCGTCGATGCTGGTGCTGCCGGTGCTGGCGCTGGCCGTCCCGCAGATCGGCTGGAACACCCGCATCGTGCGGGCCGCGCTCGCCGACCAGGCCCGCGCCCCGCACCTGGAGACCGCCGTGCTGGACGGGCTGCCGCCGCGCCGGGTGCTGCTGTTCCACCTGCTGCCCGGCGCGCTCCCGACGATCGCGGCGGGCCTGGCGACCTCGACCGGGATGCTGTTCGGCGGCGCGGTCGTCGTGGAGACCGTCTTCAACCACCCCGGCATCGGGACGCTGCTGACGGGCGCGGTCGGCGACCGCGACGCCCCGCTGGTCGCCGGGGTCGTCGCGGTGACCGGCGCGGTGGTGACCGGCGTCCTGCTGCTCGCCGACCTGGTGCGGGCGCGCTTCGAGGGAGGCCGGGCATGAACCGCGCGGCGCTGCGGGTGACGCCCGCGGCCGTCCTGGTCGTCCTGGCGGTCGCCGGGCCGCTGCTGGCCCCGCACCCCATTGACGCCCCGGTCACGGCCCCCTACGGGACGCCCACCGGCGCGGCGCCGCTGGGCGGCGACCAGCTGGGCCGCGACGTGCTGAGCCGCCTGCTGCACGGCGGCCGCGACCTGATCCTCACCTCGCTGCTGGTGGCGGCGCTGGTCACCGCCGCCGCGGGCGCGCTCGGCGCGGCCGGGGCGCTGCGCCCGGCGGTGGGCCGCGCCGTGGACCGCGCCGCCGACGTCCTCATGCTGCTGCCGCCGGTGCTGGGCGTGCTGCTGATCGCCCTGTCGTGGGAGGGCGGCGGCCGGGTCGCGGTCGTGGCGGTGGCGCTGCTGCTGGGCGTTCCCTACGCGGTGCGGTTCGTGGCGGGGGCCGCCGCGCCGGTCGCCGCGTCCGGCTACGTCGAGGCCGCCGTGGCGGGCGGCGAGGGACTGTGGCACCTGGTGTGGCGGGAGGTGCTGCCGAACCTGCGCGCCACGCTGCTGGCGCTGTTCGGGCTGCGGTTCGTGGCGGCGGTGTACCTGGTCGCCACCGCCGGGTTCCTGCAGATCGGCCCGCAGCCGCCCGCCGCCGACTGGGCGCTGATGATCCGCGAGAACACCGCCGGCGTCCTGCTCAACCCCTGGGCCGTGCTCGCCCCGAGCCTGGCCGTCGGCCTGCTGGCCGTCAGCGTCAACCTCGCCGCGGACGCGCTGGCCCCGCGCGCGGCCCGGAAGGAGACCGGGGTCCTGTGAACGACGTAGCGGTACGGGTGGAGGAACTGACCGTCACGGTCGGGGGACGCCCGCTCCTCGAAGGCGGGACGCTGACCGCGCGGCGCGGGCGGGTGACGGCGCTGACCGGCCCGTCCGGCTGCGGCAAGACCACCCTCCTGCGCGCCGCCGCCGGGATGCTGCCTTCCGGAGCGGTTTGCGAGTCGGGGCGGGTGGAGGTGCTGGGCCACGACGTGCTCGCCCTGCCCGCCGCCGAGCTGCGCGCGTTGCGGCGGCACCGCCTCGGGCACGTGGGCCAGGACCCCGGCTCCCAGCTCAACCCCCGGATGCGGGTCCGCGCGCTGGTGGGCGAGCTCGCGGCCGACCGTTCGGCGGTGCCCCGGCTGCTGGCCGAGGTCCGCCTCCCGGACGGCCTGGAACGCCGCCGCCCCGGCGCGCTGTCGGGAGGGCAGCAGCGCCGCGTCGCCCTGGCCCGCGCCCTGGCGCGCGACCCGGAGGTGCTGCTGCTGGACGAGCCCACCGCCGGGCTGGACCCCGCGCTGCGCGACGACATCGCCGCCCTCCTGCGCGACCTGGCCGAACGCCGCGGCATGGCCGTCGTCCTGACCTGCCACGACCCCCACCTGGTCGAACGCCTGGCCGACGACGTCGTGGAGCTGCGCGCGACGGCCCCCCGCACACCGCCGACCGGCGCGTCCCGGCCCGCGGAGCCGGGGGAGGCGCTGCTGTCGGCGCGGGGCGTGAGCGCCGCGTTCGGCAGGCGGCCGGTGCTCCACGACGTCGGCCTCGACCTGGCGCGCGGGGAGTCCCTCGGCCTGATCGGCCCGTCGGGCTGCGGGAAGACCACGCTGGTGCGCACCCTGGTCGGCCTGCACCGCCCCACCGCCGGAACGATCGCGCTGGACGGCGAACCCCTGGCCGTCCGCGCCCACCGCCGCCCCCGCGCCCACCGCCGCCGCCTCCAGCTGGTCCCGCAGGACCCCCTGGGCGCGCTCAACCCGTCCCGCACGGTCGGCGCGACCCTGGCCCGCCCGCTGCGCCTGCACCGCCGCGCCACCGACGTCCCCGCCCGCGTCGCCGACCTGCTCGACCAGGTGGGCCTGCCCGCCGACCTGGCCGAACGCCACCCGCACGAGCTGTCGGGCGGCCAGCGCCAGCGCGTCTCCATCGCCCGCGCCCTGGCCGCCGACCCCGACGTGCTGATCTGCGACGAGGTGACCTCGGCCCTGGACCCCGCCACCGCCGAGTCGGTCATGAACCTGCTGGCGGCACTGCGGGACGAACGCGGCCTGTCCCTGCTCCTGGTGAGCCACGACCTGAACCTGGTGGCCACCCACACCGACACGGTGGCCACGATGGACACCGGCCACATCACAACCCTCGGCCCCACCACCGAGATCCTCGCCCCTCCCCAGGGTTAGGGCTCCCCACCCGCGGGACAATGGTCGGCGTGAGAGTCGTCGTGTTGTCCGACACCCATGCGCCCCGGCGGTGGAAGGCGTGCCCGCCCCGGGTCGCCGAGCATCTGCGGGGCGCGGACGTGATCCTGCACGCCGGGGACGTCTGCACCGCCGGCGTGCTGGACGAGCTCGCCCAGTACGCGCCCGTCCACGCCGTCCTCGGCAACAACGACGGCCCCGACGTCGCCGGGTGGGGCGCGCCCAAGCGCCTCGAACTGGAGCTCGCCGGGCTCAGGGTCGCGATGGTGCACGACAGCGGGCAGGCCAAGGGGAGGCTCGGGCGGATGCGGCGCTGGTTCCCCGGCGCGGACCTGGTGGTGTTCGGCCACTCCCACATCCCGCTCGACGAGCACGACGAGCAGCTACGGATCTTCAACCCCGGATCGCCCACCGACCGCCGCCGCCAGCCCCACGGCACGGTCGGGCTGCTCGACGTCGCCGACGGCGCGCTGGTGCGGGCCGAGATCGTTCCGGTGACCTGAGGTCAGGGGTTGCGGCGCACGATCGCGGCGTTGAGGGCCGTCGCGAACGCCGTCCACCCCAGGTAGGGCAGCAGCAGGAGCCCCGCGCGGTGGTCGGCGCGCCAGGCGCGGCGGGCCAGCAGCAGGTTGGCGGCGTTCAGCGCCGCGATCTCGGCGAGCGCCGCGCGCGGGCGCTTGGCGGCGAAGAACAGCGGTGTCCACGCGGCGTTGAGCGCCAGGTTCCAGCCGAGCGCCCGGCGCAGCCCGCGCCGCTGTGCGCCGTCGGCGCTGTCCAGGGCCCGCGCGCCCGCGTACGCCAGCGACGCGTACAGCGGCGTCCACACCAGCGGGAACGCCGTCGGCGGCGGCTGCCACGGCGGCTTGTCCAGGCGCAGGTACCAGGTGGAGCGCGGGTCGGTGGCGACTGCGCCGAGCGCGGCGGCGGCCGTCGTCACGGAAAACGTCTTGAACAGCGTGCCCTTGGTGGTCATGCTGGTCGGCCTACCCCACCGGGGAGGAGGCACGCATGGCCGGGGAGAGGACTGTTCCGCCCGCCGCGGGTGCGCGAACGAGCTGGTGGGAGGCGCCCGAACGCCTCCGACGCGCGGTCGAGGACCTGCTCGGCGGCCGGGTCGCCGAGGCCGTCACCCAGCCCGGCGGGTTCTCGCCGGGGGTCGCCGCGCGGCTGCGGCTGGCCGACGGGCGGCGCGCGTTCGTCAAGGCGGCCGGGGCCGAGCCGAACCCCGAGACCCCGGAGCTGCACCGCGCCGAGGCGCGGGTGGCGGCGACGCTGCCCCCGGCCGCCACGGTGCCCGCGTTCCACGGCGCGGTCGACCAGGGCGACTGGGTCGCGCTGGCGTTCGAGGACATCGACGGGCGGCCGCCCCGCGAGCCGTGGGAGGCCGGTGAACTGCGGCGCGTGCTCGACGCCCTGGCCGCGCTGGCCGCGACGATGACCCCCGCGCCCGTCGAGGCGCCCACCGCCGCCGAACGCTGGACCGAGCAGTTCCGGGGCTGGCGGCGCCTGGCGGGCTCCACCGGGGTGGACGATCTCGACCCCTGGGTCCTGGACCGCCTGGACCGCCTCGCCGCCGTCGAGGCGACCTGGGAGGACGCCTCCGCCGGGGCCACCCTCGTCCACGCCGACATCCGCGCCGACAACCTGCTGCTCACCCCCGACCGGGTGGTGGTCGTGGACTGGCCGTGGGCGTGCCTGGCCCCGCCGTGGTTCGACCTGCTGCTGGCCCTGCCCTGCGTCCGCATGCAGGGCGGCCCGCCGCCGCAGGAGGTGTTCGACGCCCACCCCGTCGCCGCCGGAGCCGACGGCGACGCGGTCACCGCCGTCCTGGCGGCGGTCACCGGCTTCTTCGTCCACATGGCGCGGCTGCCCGCCCCGCCCGGCCTGCCGACCCTGCGGGCCTTCCAGCGCGCCCAGGGCGACATCGCCCTGGACTGGCTGCGTCGACGGCTGGACGGCCGACCCTAGACCTTGGTCGATCCCTCCTGGCCACCCGGCCGAAGCCCGGCCGCGTCCCGCCCTGCGAGCGTCGGAGCATGGACCAGACCACGGACGGGCTCAGGGACCGGGAAACCGCACGCGTGGCGCGCGGCGGCGTGCGGGCACGGGAGCGGGCGCTGGCCCCCGACCTGGCGCGCGGCCTGATGCTGCTGCTGATCGTGCTGTCGAACACCGCCTTCCACCTCTACGCGGCCGAGCACGGGCCCTCCGGATGGCATCCGGTGGACGGCTCGGCGCTCGACCGCGCCGTGCGCCTCATCATGATCGTCACCCTGGACATGCGGGTGTATCCGCTGTTCGGGTTCCTGTTCGGCTACGGCATGATGCAGATGTTCCTGCGCCAGACCGCCGCCGGAACGAGCGAGCGCCGCGCGGCCCGCCTGCTGTACCGGCGCGGCTTCTGGCTGATCGTCATCGGGCTGCTGCACTCCACGCTGCTGATGGCCGGGGACATCGTCGGCGCGTACGGCGTGGCGAGCCTGCTGCTGGTCCTGCTGTTCCTGCGCCGCGGACCCCGCACGCAGCTGGTGTGGGCCGGGATCGCCGTCGTCGTCACGGTGCTGCTGTACGCCGGGCCGCTGTGGGCGCTGGCCGGTGGCGATGTCGGCGCGTTCGGCCCCGCCGCCGGGGACCCGCCCTCCACCCGGGACTACGCCTCCGGGACCGAGAGCTACCTCGACGCGATGGGCACCCGCGCCACCACCGGCTTCTTCGTCACCTTCGTCGGCGGGCCGCTGATGCTGACGGCGCCGCAGATGATCCTGGCACTCTGGGCGGCGCGCCGCCGCGTGCTGGAGGAGCCGCACCGGCACCTGCGGCTGCTGCGCTGGACCGCCGCCGTCGCCGTCCCGGTCGGCTGGCTGGGCGCGCTGCCGATGGCCCTGGCCCACAGCGGGATCTGGCACGTCCCGCCCGCCGCGCTCAGCGCCGAGGGCACGCTGGCCGCGCTGCGCGACGTGACCGGGACGTTCGGCGGCGTCGGCTACGTGGCGGTGTTCGCGCTGCTGGCCCACCACCTGTCCGAACGCGCCCGCCGCCACCCCGTCACGGCCGCGGTCACGGCGGTCGGCAAGCGTTCCCTGTCGACCTACCTGACCCACTCGCTGATCTTCGCGCCGGTCCTGGCGGCCTGGGGCCTCGGCCTCGGCGCGCACCTCAACAGCGCGACGATGGCGCTGTTCGCGATCGGCGTCTGGCTGGCGACGGTCGCCGCCGCCCACGCCCTGGAACGCGCGGGCCGGCGCGGCCCCGCCGAGGCGGTCCTGCGCCGCCTCACCTACGGGGCCGCCGACCGCCGCGGGTAGCGCCGCCTGTTTGCCCGCCCGCTGCACGGGAACATCGCTGTCCCGACCAATGATGATCAACAGGGGGCAGCATGCCGGACAACGCGGTCGTCGCCGCCATCAAGAACGACCACCGCACCCTGGAGCGGATGTTCGACCAGCTCCGTAAGAACCCCGACGAGAAGACCCTCGCCGAGATGTCCATCCTCTTCGTCGCCCACGGCAAGGCCGAGGAGGCCGAGGTCTACCCCAAGCTCGCGGTCAAGTCCCCCGAGGACAAGGGCGACGTCTTCCACGGCGTCGAGGAGCACCGCGAGGCCGAGGAGCACCTGCGCGCCCTCCAGGCCGCCGAGCCCGGCACCGAGGACTTCACGGCCAGGCTGGAGAAGTTCGTCGAGTCGGTGGACCACCACGTGGAGGAGGAGGAGAGCAGCATCCTCCCCGAGCTCAACCAGGCCCTCACCGAGGACGAGGCCGCCCGCGTCGCCGAGGCGTTCCACCAGGCCGAGGAGGCCGAGAAGACCCGGCTGGCCGCCACCTCCGGCCGCGACCTGGACGCCATGAGCAAGGAGGAGCTGGTCGCCCAGGCCGAACGCCAGGGCCTCACCGGCGTGTCCTCCCGCACCAAGGACGAGCTCAAGACCGAGCTGCACGCCGCCCTCAACCCGAAGGTCTGACCCCGGACCCGCCCGTCCGCGGAGCCGCCCCGGCCGATCACGGCCGGGGCGGCTCCGTTATCGTGACACCCCTTGGATCAGGGCAAACGCCGCCATCTCGGACCATCCTCCGGTCCCGTGGCCCGCCCCGCTCGCGGAACCCGTCACCGCGGCCGCTGGATCCGCCCGGAGAGCAGGGGCGCACCCGCTCCTGCCCGCCACCGACGCACCACACATGTCATTCACCTACCTGGAAGGCAAGGCAGGCATGTCCGAAGCGGGACCCCGCACCCGGCCCGACGTCCACCCCGTCGACGAGGTCCTCCCCATCCCCAAGCTCGCCCTCTACGGGTTCCAGCACGTCCTGGCCTTCTACGCGGGCGCCGTCATCGTCCCCCTGCTGGTCGCCTCCGGCATCGGACTGTCCCCCGAACAGCTCGTCTACCTCATCAACGCCGACCTGTTCACCTGCGGCATCGCCACCATCATCCAGGCCCTCGGCTTCTGGCGGATCGGCGTCCGGCTGCCCATCGTGCAGGGCGTCACCTTCACCGCCGTCGCCCCCATGATCGCCATCGGGCAGGGCGCGGCCACCCCCACCGCCGCCCTGCTGGCCATCTACGGCGCCACCATGACCGCGGGCCTGCTGACGTTCCTGGCCGCGCCGTTCCTCGGCCGCATCCTGCGGATCTTCCCGCCGGTCGTCACCGGCACCGTCCTGATGATGATGGGGCTGCTCCTGCTGCCCACCGCCCTCACCGACGCCGCCGGCGGCGCGGCCGTCAAGGGCACCCCCGAGTTCGGAAGCCCGAAGCACCTGGCCTACGCGGGCGGCACCCTGCTGTTCATCCTGGCGCTGTACCGGCTGCGCCGCCCGTTCCTGTCCAGCATCGCGGTCCTGCTCGGCCTGGTCGGCGGCACCCTGGTCTCCTGGCTGCTCGGCGACACCGCCTTCGACCAGGTCGGCAAGGCCGACTGGCTCGGCGTCACCACCCCGTTCCACTACGGCGCGCCCACCTTCCACATCGGCGCGATCGTCGCGATGGTCCTGGTCATGATGGTCACCGTCGTGGAGACCATCGGCGATGCCAAGGCCACCGGCGAGATCGTCGGCCGCGAGGTCGGCCGGGACGGCATCACCCGCGCGCTGCGCGCCGACGGCGTCTCCACGTTCCTCGGCGGCGCCCTGAACTCGTTCCCCTACACCTGCTTCGCCCAGAACGTCGGCCTGGTCCGCCTCACCGGCGTCCGCAGCCGCTTCGTCGTGGTCGCCGCCGGCGCGATCATGATCCTGCTCGGCCTGTTCCCCAAGGCCGCCGCCTACGTCGCGGGCATCCCCAGCGACGTGCTCGGCGGCGCGGCCGTCGCGATGTTCGGCATGGTCGCCGTCGTCGGGATCCAGACCCTCGCCAAGGCCGACCTGCGCGACGAACGCAACGCGCTCATCGTCGCCATCAGCGCCGGGGCGGGCTTCCTGCCCACCGTCGTGCCGCAGTTCGCCCAGAACCTGCCCAAGGACCTGGCGGCCGTCCTCGGTGGCGGCATCACCGTCGCCGCCCTCACCGCCATCGTCCTGAACCTGGTGTTCAACGTGCTCACCCGGGACCGGCCCGCCGACGCCGACGAGACCCCCGCCACCGAACCGGCCACCGCCTGACCGGCCGCGCGGGCCGCCGCCTCCCGGGGGGACGGCGGCCCGCCGCTCACTTCCAGAGCGCCGCGACCCGCTCGGCCTCCGCGCGCCCCTGCGCGTACCCGGCCTCGGCCGCCGGCGTCCGCGTCGCCGGATCCAGCGGATCGGTCCCGAACGCCGCCGCCGACGCCTCGTCCGGCGCGACCACCTCGACCCGCGCGCCGTCCCCGGTCAGCCCGGCCACGTCCTCCTCCAGCACCGGGTCGGCGAACGGCGCCACCACCAGCACCCGGCCGTGGCCCGCCGCCAGGTCCGCGTTGTTCATCGACCGCAGCCCGCCGTCCACGTACCGGGCGTCCGCGATCGTCACCGGCGGCCAGATCCCCGGCACCGCGCAGCTCGCCGCGACCGCGTCCACCAGGTCCACCCCCGACGCGGCGTCGAACAGCACCGGGGCGCCCGAGGTCGCCTCCACCGCCGGGATCACCAGCCGCGGCCGCCGCGGCCACTCGCGCGCCGGCAGCCGTCCCTCGATCACCTTGCGCCGCGCGGACTCCGGCACCGTCTCGGCCGCCAGCGCCAGCGCCCCGACCCGCCGGCGGATCTCCGCGGGCTCCAGCCCCTCCGACTGCAACGTCAACATTCTCTCCAGCGCCTCGGCCACCGACCCCGCCGGAACCAGCTCCTCGCTCCGCTTACCCGGATCGGTCTGCCGCGCCAGCAGCTCCTCCCACGGCAACCCGCTGGTCACCTGGGCCGCGACCGTCGAGCCCGCCGACGTCCCGACCACCAGGTCGGCGTCGGTCACCTCGACGCCCGCCGCGGCCAGTCCCGCCAGCACGCCCGTCTGCCACGCGATGCCCGCGACCCCTCCGCCGCCCAGCACCAACGCGCGTTCGTCCGCCATCGTCGCCTCCCCATCAAGACCATGCACGGGCGCGGTACCGCACCCGGGCCCGGCATTCCCGGTCAGGCGGCGAGAAACGTCCCGAACGGCAGGTTCCGCACCACCCAGAACACGACGACGACCGCGAACAGCCCCCAGATCGCCCGCGGATCACCCGCCTTCCTCCGCGTGGGCACCCCGCGCGCCCGCGCCACCGCCCACCGCGCCCAGAAGAACGCGAGGACCGGCACCATCGCGACGGTCAGCACGTTCAGTCCCAGCGCGGTGCCGACGTCCCCGTGCGCCAGCGCGTGCAACGTCCGCAGCGACCCGCATCCCGGGCACTGCAACCCCGTCAACAACAGGAACGGGCACGTCGGGTAGTGCCCGGGCTGGTTCGGGTCGACCGCGCCGACGTACGCCACCGCCCCGACGGCCAACGCCAACACCCCCGCCGGAGCGGCCAGCCGTCGCGCGACGGCGACCGGCGGCCCGCTCGGCGCGTGCGGAGCGGACCGACGTTCGTCTCCCATCGGACCCGTCGTCAGTAGCTGCTGGAGCCGCTGTTGAGGGCGAACATGGCGACCAGGTAGATGGCGCTGCCGATCAACCCCACGACCGCCGAGACGATCGCCCAGGTCTTGGCGTTGTTCGACGCCTTCAGAGCCCCCTGGTAATCACCGGCCGACCACTTGGAGTTGACCTGCGCCGCGTACACGATCGAGACGACGCCGCCCGGCAGACAGCAGAGGATCGTCGTCAGGATCGCCCACACCAGATGGTTCGGCGGGGGGGACTGGGGCGGCGGAGCCGAATAACCGCCGTACCCCTGCCCGGGCGGCTGGTAGTAACTCATGCAGTGCACCTCCAAGTGTGCGGGGGTTGGCCACCTCATCCAATCGACGCGGCGGCCGTAAACGAAGTTCAACCTTTACCATTCGAAGGCCAGCTCCGGCCAGGTCGCCCCCCTTGCAGGGGGCCGTCTGACCTGCCGGTGAACGGCGGCCCCGGGTTCGAGGTCACAGGCGACGGCACCGGCCGGGCACCAAGGGCGCGGGCGACGGCCGCCGGAATCACGATTGATCTTCGGGCGCGGCGGGTCTAGCGTTCACCGGGCACCTGAGCGCTCACCCCTTGGAGGGACGTTGTCACAGCACATCCGGCCGGCGACCCCCGCGGACGCCGGAGTGCTCGCGCGGGTCAAGGTCGCCTCCTGGCGGGTGGCCTTCCGGGGACTGATGCCCGAGTCGCACCTCGCCGGGCTGGACGTGGCGGCCATCCAGGCCACCTGGGACAGGGTCCTCGGCGAGACCGACTGGCCCCGGTCGGGCATGCTGGTACTCGAACGCGACGACGAGATCGCCGGATACTCGCACTTCTACCCGACCGACGACGCCGACGACGATCCCTCGTCGGTCGGCATGATCGGCTCGCTCTACACGCTGCCCGAGGTGTGGGGCACCGGCGCCGGCAAGGCCCTCATGACCCGGGTCGTCGAGACCCTGACCGAGGCGGGGTACGCCGAGGCGTCCCTCTGGGTGCTGGTGGGCAACCGCCGCGCCCGCGCCTTCTACGAAGGGCAGGGCTGGAAGGAGGACGGCGGCCGGGACGAGGACCGCAGCGACGGCTTCCTCGTCAGCAAGCTCCGCTACCGCCGCTCCCTCGGCTAGGGGCACGGGGCCGGCACCCGCGCGGCGGCGATTCCGGCAGGGGATGGGCCCGGTCGAGCCGGTAGCCGCCCCGTGACGCCACCGCGGCAACGTCGCGCGCGGGAGATGGAAGGCGACGGGGACGACCGTCCAAGGGACAGCGTGCCGTTCTCCCTACCGTTCACGTTCAGGGCCGTCTCCCGGGGACGGGGGCGTCGCGTCCGCCAGGCGGGCGGCGAGCGCCCGGATGTGCTCGACCAGCTCGGGCGGCCCGTGCGCGGTGAAGGGAACGCCGATCAGGCCCACCCACAGGACCAGCTCGTCCAGGGAGTCGGAGCCGCAGTCCAGCGTGCAGGTCCGGGCGTCGACGGGCTCGACCGTGCCGGCGGTCGGGGCGACCCGCTCGGCCACGACGGCGGCGGGCGCGTGCACGGTGAAGCGGCCCTGGTAGCGGTAGGGCGCGCTGGAGACCGCGCGTGAGGTGTATCCGGCGATGTCGGTATGGGGCGGGTCGCGGGGGATGAACCGCGGGCCGTTGGGGGTGCGCAGGGTGAGCCGGTCCAGGCGGAACGTGCGCCAGTCCGCGCGGTCGAGGTCGTAGGCGACCAGGTACCAGCGGCGTCCGCCGGCCACCAGACGGTAGGGCTCCGCCGTCCGCCTGCTCGGATCCCCCTCCCGGGTCCGGTAGTCGAACCGGAGGGTCTCGTGGTCCCGGCAGGCCGCCGCGACCGCCGTCAGGGTGTCGGGGGAGACGGTCGGACCGCCGGCGGTCATCGGGACCGTCATCGTCTGCAGCGCGTGAACGCGGTGCCGCAGCCGGGACGGCAGCACCTGCTCCAGCTTGACCAGGGCCCGCACCGAGCTCTCGGCGATCCCGGCCACGGTGCCGCCCGCGGCGGTGCGCAACCCCACGGCGACCGCCACCGCCTCCTCGTCGTCCAGCAGCAGCGGCGGCATACCGGCCCCCTGCCCCAGCCGGTATCCCGCCGCGCCCGCGGTGGCGTCCACGGCGTAGCCGAGCTCGCGCAGGCGCTCCACGTCACGGCGGACGGTGCGCGGGCTCACGCCGAGCCGGTCCGCCAGTTCCCTGCCCGACCACTGGCGGTGGACCTGGAGCAACGCCAACAGCCGCAGCAGCCGAGCCGAGGTTTCCATCATGGGGTTCACCCTGCCGCACACCTAGGACGGTAATCGACCTAGGTGCCCCGTAGCGTTCCTGACATGAGCAACGACAGCGCCATCCGCCCGTTCCGCATCGAGATCCCGCAGGCCGAGCTGAACGACCTGCGCGACCGGCTGCGGCACACCCGCTGGCCCAGCGAGATCGACGGGCAGGGGTGGAGCCGCGGGGTCCCGGTCGGCTACCTCAGGGAGCTCGCCGACCACTGGGCCGACGGCTACGACTGGCGGGCCTGGGAGGCCAGGCTGAACGCCCACCCGCAGTTCGTCACCGAGATCGACGGGCAGAACGTCCACTTCCTCCACGTCCGCTGCGACCGGCCCGACGCCCTGCCGCTGATCCTGACCCACGGCTGGCCCGGCTCGATCGTGGAGTTCCTCGACCTGATCGAGCCGCTCTCCCGCGACTTCCACCTGGTCATCCCGTCGATCCCCGGCTTCGGGTTCTCCGGCCCGACCCGCGAGGCCGGCTGGTCGACCGAGCGCGTCGCCGCCGCCTGGGCCGAACTGATGCGCCGGCTCGGCTACGACCGCTACGGCGCCCAGGGAGGCGACTTCGGGAGCGGCATCACCCGGGCGCTGGGCCTGGCCGCACCCGACAACGTCGTCGCCGTCCACATCAACGGCGGCACGACCTACCCCAGCGCCGAGGAGGACGACCCGACGCTGACCGACCTCGAACGCGCCCGGGTGCGGCGGATGCGCGAGTTCATGAACGAGGCGGGCGGCTACATCGCCATCCAGTCGACCCGGCCGCAGACCCTCGCCTACGGCCTGACCGACTCGCCCGCCGGCCAGCTCGCCTGGATCGTCGACAAGATCAGGGACATGACCGACCTGGCGAAGGAGCTGCCGCACGAGGCGATCGACCGCGACCTGCTGCTCACCGACGTCACGATCTACTGGCTGACCGGCACGGCGGGCTCCTCGGCCACGCTCTACTACGAGGACGCGCGGAGCTGGGGCGAGCAGGAGGAGTCCCCCGTGCCGACGGCCGTGGCGCTGTTCACCGTCCAGGACATCGCGCTGCACCGGGACGAAGAAAAGATCAACAACATCGTGCGCTGGACGGAGTTCGACCGCGGCGGCCACTTCGCGGCCATGGAGGCCCCGGACCTGCTCCTGAACGACATCAGGGAGTTCTTCGCCTCCTACCGATGACAGAACCCCCGGGCCACGGCAAGGCCCGGCCGAGGCACCACGGGACCATCACGCGGGCGACCTGGAGGGAGCGGGTCTCCACCGCCAGGCGGTGCTTGCGCCGCCGGACGTCGCGGCGCTCGACCACGTACCAGGGAGGGTCCGCCGGGCCGGGCTGAACGGTCGGGAACGCGTCGGCAGGGCGCCCAAGCTCTTGGAGCACCATGAACAAGGCGTCCGCGGACGGCTCCTCGACGCGGTGCCCCGCCTCGCTCCCGGCGACATCCAGCGGCCTCGCAGAGCGCCATGCTCCGGTTCTCCGGCGTTGAGTTCGCCCACGACACATGCACGATCGCAAAGAGACAGAGAGACAAGGCCGCCGCCGGGGCGGACCGCACTCGGACGCGGCTCTTCCCGGTGACGTCGGTGGTCTTGAGCCCGCCGTCGCTCCCCTCGCGTCGCATGTGACCGCGGGCGTGTCCAGGACGCGGAAGCCCAGCGCCCGTTCCGGCGGTCCGGACCGCCGGAACGGGCGGGTTTGAGGCGATATGAGCGTGTTGGTGGAGGTCGTGGTCCTAGGCTGTCGGGCGTGACGGGGAAGACGGTGATCGACGGGCGCTTCGAACTGCGCGACCGGCTCGGCAGCGGCGGGATGGGGACGGTCTGGCGCGCCTTCGACCTCGCCCTCCAGCGCGAGGTGGCGCTGAAGGAGGTACGGCTCGCCGAGGTCGACATGGCGCGGCTCGATCCCGAGGTCGCGCGGATGATGCGCGAACGGGTGATGCGCGAGGCCCGCGCCCTCGCCCGGATCGACCACCCGAACGTGGTCACGATCCACCACATCGTCGACTCCCCGGACACACCGCACCCGTGGCTGGTGATGGAGCTGGTCCGCGGCCGGTCGCTCCAGGAGCGGCTGTCGGCCGGACCGATGTCCCCGGCCGAGGGGGCCGCGCTCGGACGCGGCGTCCTCGCGGCGCTGCGGGCCGCGCACGAGGCCGGGATCTGCCACCGCGACGTCAAGCCCGCGAACGTCCTCCTGCGGGCGGACGGCACCCCCGCGCTCACCGACTTCGGCATCGCCGTGCTGGAGGACGCCTCCCGCGTCACCGCGACCGGCGGCCTCGTCGGCTCCCCCGAGTACATCGCGCCCGAGCGGCTGCACGGCGAGGAGGGCAACCCCGCGTCCGACCTGTGGTCGCTCGGGATGCTCATGTACGTGGCGGTGGAGGGCGCCCACCCGCTGCGTCGTCCCACCACGGCCGCGACGCTGGCGGCGGTCATGACCGCGCCGATCCCGCCCGCCCGGCGCGCCGACACCCTGGCTCCCGTCCTGCAGGCCCTCCTCGTCCGGGAGCCGGGGGCGCGCCCCTCGGCGGCGCAACTGGACGCCATGCTCGCGTCGGTGGCGGGCGGCACCCCGACGTCCGTGCCGCCGCCACCGCCCCCGTCGTTCCCCGCGCCGGGCACGCCGTCGGGGCCCATGCCCGTGCCGGTTCCAGGGCACGGGACGGGGCCGGGCTTCGCCCCGAACCCCACCCATCCCGCGCAGGGGCGGCCCCGCCGGTCGCGGGTGCCCGGCGCGGCGATCACGATCCTGGCGCTCGGGCTGGTCGCGACGCTCGTCACGGCGGTCGCCGTCGTGCTGCCCCGCGTCCTGGACGCGGCCGCGCGCAGGACACCGCCGGGCGCCGCCGGCACCACCGACCGCCCGGGGCTTCGCGCGACCGGCGACAGCGGCCGCGCCGGCGGCAAGGGGGTGCCGGAGAGCAGGACGCTGCTGGAACCCGCCACGATCCGCGGCATCATCAAGAGATTCCAGGAGGCTTCCGGCAGCAAGCAGTTCGCCCAGATGACGGTGCACCAGACACACGCGTCCGCCGACGCGCCCGCGGTGGGGCGACCCGACCGGTTCGACAACTACACCTACCAGAAGGGTGCGGAGGCCGCCGTGCGGAGCCGCCCCAGCATCGCCATCACCGAGAAAGCGAAGGTCGACTTCGGCGCGTTCAACTGGGAGGCGCTGCCGCAGCTGATGAAGCGGGCCGAGCGGACACTGAACGTGAAGAACCCGACCAGCCGGTACATCATCGCGAAGGCGTCCTGGACGTTCGCCGGCGACAAGCCCGTCATGATGCTCTACCTCAGTGACGAGTACGGCGGCGGCTACCTGGCGACGAACGCCCAAGGCAAGATCATCAGCACGCAGCCGGCCGACTAGGCGACCGGCGCGCTTCCGGGCCCTTGTCCGGCCGACTCGTGTGGCCAAGGTACCGATCAGGACTGCGCACCGGTCTCCCTGGCTGGGCCGACGGAAGACCAGTCGACGGCCTGGCAGCCGGGCCCCTCGACCGTCCGGGCGGTGGGAACCGCTCCCGACGGATCGCCGCCGACGGTGGCGGCCAGCGAACGCGGCACCGTCCGCGTGCTCGACCTGGCCACGGGACGCGCGGGCCCTTCATCACCGACGGTGGCGGAATCGGCGCGGTCGCCGTGGCGGCCGTGGACCGGCAGCCGGTGGTGGCCTCGGGCGGCGGCGACGAGGGCACCGTGCGCGCCTGGGATCCGGCCACTGGCCGTCAGGTCGGCGAGCCGCTGATCGACGGAGGCTGAGCACCGGTCCTGACCGCGACGGTGGCGGGCGAGCGGCCCGTCGTGCCGACACACCGACTGGACGAGACCGCGCGGATATGGCCCCTGTTCGCCGACGGCCCCGGCCCGGCGCTGACCGACGCCGGACCCGTGATCTCCATCTCCGCCCCGACCCTGGGTGGCCGTGACCGTCACGGCCGGAACCGCCGAACCGTGGGACCTGGAGACGATGCGGCGCGTCGGCGTTCCCTGGCCGAGGACGGCGGTGGTCACCGCCGGTTGGGACTCCGCATCTGGGACCCGCTGAGCGGACGACAGATCGGCCACATCGATCCCCGGGCACGGGGCGATCCGGCGACCGGCGGACGAACCGACCTGCGTTTCCCATTCCCCATCGGCACCCTGGCCGCAGCCCCGCGCGGCCCGCTCGTCGGCCACGGCCCCGGGACCGCGTTCCTGTCCACGCTCCGCTCTGACGGCACGCACGAACACGGCGACCGGGAGCACACCGGTCACTCGCTCCTCGCACTCCCACGACCGTCGGGGAGCACGCGTGCCGACCGTGGCTCGGGGCGGTGACGGAGCAGATAGAGCCCGAGGAGGGCCTGCCAGGCCAGACCCAGCGTGGCGGCGAGACGCTGGAAGAGCCCGGCGACGTTCTCCAACCCCCCGTCTTGGACGAAGCCCACGTTCGCCAGCTCCATCAGCACCGCGAACCCGACCCCGCACAGAACCGATCCCCACGCCCACCCGGGAGCACCCGCCCGCGCGAACCGTCCGGCGAACACGAAGCAGGCGACCACCAACGACACGAACCCCATGAGCGACAGCCCGTCGTGCCACACCCCGTGCACGGTGGGGGAGGGCAGGAGATCGGGGGAGCCGGGCGGATACCCGTTGACCGGATCGGTGAGGAAGATCCCGGCGCCGAGAAGCCCGACGCCCCAGACCCCGACGAGCAACGGCCCCCAGAACGACCCACCGACGGGCCCCGAAGCCCGCCGGATCCCGAAGGCGAACAGGAGCGTGAGGGAACCGGTGACGAGGAAGTTGAGCGTCTGCATCCAGCCGTGGGGACCGAGGGCGAGCGAACTGACCGGATGCCGCAACGGGTCGTAGGCGTCGCGGGTGAACGCTTCGAGGAGATGGGCGAGCGTGAAGAGGGGACCGGCGAGCACACCGCAGCGCAGCGCGACACGGGGCCAGGTGCTGGCGTTCATGATGTCAACGTAGGTTGACAGATGACGAGTGTCAACCTGTGTTGACACTCGTCCGGCTGGGAGCCAGGGGAGAGCAGGAGGGGCGAAGTTGCGGGAATGCGCGCGAGCACTGCGGTGTTGGCCTACAGTGAGAGCGCAAGCAGGCGACCGCTCTGAGGTGGACCCGCTGGGTCTGTCGATTTGACGTCGTCTACGGGAGTGCATAGATTCTCCCCTTGTCCCCAACGGGATGCAGGACGTCCACGAGGCGGCCGGCCTGGGGGAACCCACCAACGATCACGCCGACAAGGCGGTTTCGTCACGGCCGCGTGCCCGAAGGTGGATCTCGATCTCTTCAGAACCACCCGATTTTGCAAAGTCGGACGGTTCTGGTGAAATGGAGACATCGCCCGAACGGGAAACCGGAAAGGGCGAAATCGGGGAAGACCGGTGAAATTGACAGACCGGCCGGAACTGATAACGTAAAGCGAGTCGCCCCGGAGCGAGAGACGCGCAAGCGGATCGAGCGCGGTGGGTGTCCGTTTCTTGAGAACTCAACAGCGTGTTAAAAGCCAGTGCCTTTATAGGCTCGGCCAAGGTGCCGAGCCACCCCGTCCGGCTCTTTCGGGAGTCGACAGGGATTTCTTTGAGGCAACGAGACCCTTTAGAGGTCTCATTGTCGGGATTCATTTCCCATGAAGGTTTGGCAGTCCGGGTTCGCCCCCGGGTT
>NZ_BCQR01000117.1 GCF_001552175.1 Actinomadura kijaniata NBRC 14229 | reverse complement strand
CCACCGCGACCACGGCGCTCGCGCTCCCCGGAGCCGCGGTCGCCAGCCCCGCGCAGGCCAAGGCCGAGGTCTCCGAATACGTCGTGCTCTACCGGAAGGGCGCCCAGCTCGGGAAGGCCCACGCCGCCGTGAAGGCGGCCGGGGGAACGATCATCCGTGAGAACCGTGCGGTCGGGGTCGCCACCGTCCGTTCGGCGAACCCGAAGTTCACCGTCGCCGCCATGCGCCAGAAGGTGCTGGAGGGCGTCGCCCACAACCGCGTCATCGGCCAGGCCCCCAAGACCTCCGCCAAGGCCCGCGGCCGCCACGTCGAGAAGGAGTCCGGCTCGCGCGGACCCTCCGCCAAGGCCGCCACCACCCCGCGCAAGGGCGAGGAACCCCTCGCCGACCTGCAGTGGGACATGAAGCAGATCAACGCGACCGCCAAGGGCTCCTACCGCACCGAGCCCGGTGACCGCCGCGTGCTGGTCGGCGTCATGGACACCGGCGTGGACGGCAACCACCCGGACATCAAGCCGAACTTCAACGGCAGGCTCAGCCGCAACTTCACCGTCGACGTCCCGACCGACGCCGACGGCAACGAGCTCGACGGCCCCTGCGCCAACGAGCCCGACAAGTCCTGCAACGACGCCAACAACGTCGACGAGAACGGCCACGGCACGCACGTCGCCTCCACCATCGCCTCGCCGCGCAACGGCCTGGGCATGGCGGGCGTCGCCCCCAACACCTCGATCGTCAACCTGCGCGTCGGCCAGGACTCCGGCCTGTTCTTCCTCCAGCCGACCGTGGACGCGCTGACCTACGCCGCCAAGACCGGCGTCGACGTGGTCAACATGAGCTACTACATCGACCCGTGGCTCTGGAACTGCGCCAACAACCCGGCCGACTCCTGGACCGACAAGGTCGAGCAGCGCACCATCATCGCCGCCACCCAGCGCGCCCTGGACTACGCGCGCACCCGCGGCGTGACCCTCGTCGCGGCGGCGGGCAACGAGTACGTCGACTACACCAAGAACAACACCGACGTGACCAGCCCCGACTTCGCCTCGCGTCCCGGTGAGAAGCCCTACGAGCGCACCGTCACCCCCGCCTGCGAGTCCATGCCGTCCGAGGGCCGCGGCGTCGTCGCCGTCTCCTCCACCGGCATCACCAAGCGCAAGGCCGTGTACTCCAGCTTCGGCAACGGCTACATCGACGTCGCCGCGCCCGGCGGCGACAAGTACGACAACCCGGAGGGCAAGCCGGACGACAAGCTGGGCATCTGGGCCGCCTACCCCGAGGCGCTGGCCCGCGAGGCCGGTGAGCTGAACCCCGACGGCACCCCGAACACCACCCGCGTCATCCGCGACTGCAGGAACGGCGTCTGCGGCTACTACCAGTCGATCCAGGGCACCTCGATGGCGTCCCCGCACGCCGCCGGCGTCGCCGCCCTGATCGTCAGCCGGTACGGCAGGAAGGACCGCGCCCGCGGCGGCCTGACCCTGGACCCGCGCGCCACCGAGCGGATCCTGCTGGGCACCGCCAACGAGCGCGCCTGCCCGAGCCCCCGGACCGTCGAGTACGTCTGGTACCGCAAGAACGCCCAGGGCGAGTGGGTGAGGAACACCTCCAAGCAGACCTGTGAGGGCGGCAAGGCCCGCAACGGGTTCTACGGCCACGGCATCGTGGACGCCCTCGGCGCGGTGAAGCGCTGACCCGCACCGCTCCATGATCACGGCCCCCGGTTCTCGCCGGGGGCCGTGCTCTTTTCCGATGGCTCCCGCGTCCACTCACCGATCACGTCGTCCCCCGAGAGGAACCCGAGATCATGAACGCGCCGCCCCCCGTCCCGGACCCGACCGCCCCGGAGCCGCCGAGCCGTCCACCGGCGCGCCGTCCCGTACTGGTCGCCGCCGTGGCCGCGCTGGTCCTGATCGTCCTGCTCGGCACGACCGCCGTGTTCGTCTGGAAGCGGCGGGACGCCCCCACCACCACGAAGTCGTCGTCGGAGGTGACGGTCTCGGTCTTCCTGTGCACCCGGACGGCGACGAACCCGAAGTGCGGCAGGACCAACGCGACCGCCCAGCAGAAGGCGGAGGTGGAGACAGAGCTGAAGCGGATGCCGGGCGTCCGGAGGGTCGAGTACGAGAGCTTCGAGGAAGCCTACGAGCGCTTCAAGAAGGTCTTCGCGGACAGGCCCGACCTGCTCAGGAGCGCCAGGTTGGGCGACATCCCGGACTCCTACCGCGTGCGGGTCGCCGGGGACCGGGAGGCCGCCGCCCTCCAGGGGAGCATGCGCGGCCGACCCGGAGTCGACCAGGTGACGATCCAGCCGCGTCCGGCCGCGGGGGCCCGGCGGGGCCCGTTCTCCGGGACCTGAGCAACCCGGGGACCCCTCAGGGGTCTCTGGGACATGGAAGCAGCCGAGATGGTGAGGATCGAACGCGCGGCGGAGGCCGACACCTCCGCCGACGCGGACTCGGCCGTCACCGATCTGTACCGGGGCCACGCGCTGGGACTGATGCGCCTGGCCCTGTTGATGGTCGGGGACCGGCCCACGGCCGAGGACGTCGTGCAGGAGGCGTTCGCGGGGCTCTACCGGCGGTGGGGCGGCCTGCGCGACCGCGACAAGGCGTTGACGTACCTGCGGTCGGCCGTGCTGAACGGGTCCCGCAAGGTGCTGCGCCGCCGCCGTCTGCCGTTCCGCGTCCAGCACCAGCCGCCGGTCTGGTCGGCGGAGACCGCCGCCATGGTCGGCGAGGACCGGCGCGAGGTCCTGGCGGCGCTGCACCGCCTGCCCGCCCGGCAGCGCGAGGCGCTGGTGCTGCGCTACTTCGCGAACCTGACCGAAGAGGAGATCGCCGCGGCCATGGGCATCAGCCGCGGCACCGTCAAGTCGACCGCCTCGCGCGGGATCGCCGCGCTGGGCCGGATGCTGGGGGAGGACGCCGGATGAACCGCACCGAGGAACGGCTCACCGACGCGCTGCGCGGCGTGGGGGAGGTCCTGGAGCCGGGCGACGTCCCCGCGCCCGACTTCGGGCGACGCCGCCGCTTCGCGTGGCGGCCCGCCATGGCCGTCGCGGGGGCCGCGCTGGCGGTCACCGCCGCCGTGGGCACGGGCGTCGCGCTGACCGGCGACGACGGCGACCGGAAGGTCACCCTCACGACCCCGGCGGACAAGGGCGTCCGGGCCGTGATCTTCCTGTGCACGAAGACCTCGACGAACCGGCTCTGCTCCAAGAAGGACGTCACCCCCGCGCAGCGCGAGGAGGTGAAGAAGGCCCTGAGGGCCCTCCCGGCCGTGCGGCAGGTCGAGTACGAGAACCGGGACGCGGCCTACGAACGGTTCAAGGAACGCTTCCGCGACAGCCCCTCCTTCGCCGACGCCACCAAGCCCGGCGACATCCCGGAGTCGTTCCGGGTCCGGCTCGACGGCGTCAGTGATTTCTCCGAACTTCGGAAGGTCCTGATCGGCCGCCCCGGAATCGACCAGATCATCCTGGAGAGTCCGCGCTTCCGGATCAGGCTCTGCACGAAGGGCTCCGCGGGCTCCCGCTGCGACGGGCGGAGCGCCACCGTGGAGCAACTGCGCGGCCTGGAACGGTGGCTGGAGGCCCTGCCCGGCGAGGTCGACCTCGTGTACGAGGTCAGAAGACGCGCGGTGTCGGCCGACGGCCCAGCCCGGAGCAAGGTGGAAACCGTCGCCAAGCTCCTGGAGAAGAACACGCCCGTCGTGCTCCACGTGGCGCTGGACTCGGACCGCGCCCTCACCGCGTTCAGGGCGATCACCGCCCAACCCGGTGTGAACGGGGTGCTCACCGACTAGCCGCCGACGCGACGCGCCCCGGCACATCCCGGCCGGGGCTCCGTCGGCGCTTCCGCCAACGCGCGGGCCGTGGCCAGCGCGGACAGGCGAAGCAGTCGTCGATCATGCGGAACGCTCCACGAGCCTGCGCGCGGCCTTCGCGAACGAGCCGGGGTCCGCGCCCGCCAGATGCTCGACCAGCCCCTCGACCGTCGAGGAACTGACCAGCATGGATCCGGCGGCCCGCCACACGCCCCGGTCACACACCCAGATCTCCCACTGCGGGAACAGGTCGCGCAGGACGACGAGGAGGACGTCCCGGGGCGTCATGCCGCGCCTCCGTTCAGAACGGCGTACACGGCCTTGCCGCCCGACGCGAGGGGCCGGAACCCCCACGCCTTCGTGAGCTCCGAGACGATCGCCAGCCCGCGCCCGGAGAACCGGTCCAAGGTGAGCGGCAGCGCCCGCGGCTCGGCGTCGCTCCCGTCCCGCACCTCGACCACGGGCCCGACCGCCGACAGGTAGAGACGGACCGAGATCACCTCACCCGGCGCACTCCCGTGCTTATGGGCGTTGGTGACGAGTTCGTTGATCACCAGCAACGCGACCCCCACCGCCTCGCGCTCGTAACCCTTCGCGTCAAGCCAGTCCCGCGCGAAATCCCGCGCCGTCTTGATCGATTCTGGAGCGGAAACGATCATCAGCGTCGACGGGTCGGTGAGCGCGGCCGGCGGAGGCGCACTGATCATGGCGGCTGCCTTCGTTTCGTGACTCCCGGTCAATGTCGTGTGACGCGCTTACATGAAGGCACTCGCGGACGTAGCGTTTCCACGTGAGCCGCCCGGTACCCGCGCACCACCCACGAGCGGCTAACGCTTCTGACATTCCGCTGACAGGCCACTAGCGAAGAGACTGATCATGGCGAACCCCCCTCGAACGCCTGAGTCGATGAACTTCGGTCGTGAGGTCAGGAAGTGGCGTAAGCGTGCGAAAATCACTCAGGACGACCTCGCGGAACGGCTGAACGTCGTTCGCTCCTACATCTCCCAGGTGGAGACGGGGGCTACGCAGTGCCGCCAGGACTTCGCGGTGCGAATGGACGAGGCCCTCGGAGCGGAGGGCGAGATCTTGTCGGCCTGGCGAGAGTTCATCGAGCCGCTGCAGGAGGATCCCGTCTTCCCGCAGTACTTCGCGAGCTTCGAAAAGGCTGAACAGAGAGCATGCGAGATCAGGGCGTACGAAGCATACTTCGTCAACGGCCTGCTCCAGACGGAGGCATACGCGGCGGCCCTGCTGCGCGACGAAGAGGCCGTCGCTCTTCGCATGAAACGTCAGGGATGGCTTAAGCGGGAACCAGCCCCACTTCTCCATGTCGTTCTGGAGGAGAGCGTTCTTTATAGAGAGATCGGCTCTCGCGAAGTGATGCGCGAGCAACTTGAACGTCTTATCGCGGTGTCGCGCCAGGACGGAACCAACGTTCAAGTGGCTCCCTTCGCGGAATACAAGGGCGTACGGGGTTCGTTCATCGTCGCCACTCTTCCCGACCGCCGAGAGGTTCTCTATACCACCGACGCCGTAGGCGGGAACATGAGCTACGAACCTGTACACCTTGCGCGTGTATCCAGGACGATGGCTACACTGCAAGCCGAATCCCTCAACGCGGCGGATACGAGGGACTTTATTCGGAAGGTGATTGAGCAGAGATGGACCTGAGTAACGTCACCTGGCGCAAAAGCACGCGGAGTCATGCTGAGGGGGATGCCTGTGTTGAGCTGGCAGCCGTTCCTGGTGCTGTAGCCGTGCGTGACAGTAGAAACCCCGAGGGTGAAGTGGTGCTCATCAGCCACGAGGAGGCTTGTGTGCTCTCGCGGGCTGTGAAGAACCTGTAGGGGAAGAGCGCCCTTCGTTCGAGGTACTCCTTGGACGTGCGGGTTTCTATCCAGGTGATAGCGCTCTGTACGTTGATTCAGGAAACGTAGGTGGGGTTGAGGAGCGTGCTGTGGCGGAAGGCGTCGCAGAGTACGGAGAACGGCGGGCATTGCATCGAGGTCGCTGATCTCGGCGGAGTCGTCGGCGTTCGCGACAGCAAGGACCCGGGCGGTGGTCTGCTGTTCATTAGCCGTGAGGAAGCGCGCGCTCTGGCGGCGTTCGTCAAGAGCCTCTAGTCGGGGTGGCGGGGGTGCTCGGGCAGGATGGAGGGCATGTCCTATCGCGTCACGTTCGTTTGCACGGGCAACATCTGCCGCTCCCCCATGGCCGAGTGGGTGCTGCGTCACCACGTCGAGCAGGAGGGGCTGGACGTCGAGGTCGACAGCTCCGGAACGGACGGCTGGCACGCGGGGGACGACGCCGACCCGCGCACGGTCGCGGCGCTGCGGCGGGCGGGCTACGAGTCGTCGCACACTGCTCGGCGGTTCCGGGCGGACTGGTTCGGTCGGTACGACCTGATCCTCGCGCTGGACCGGGGCCACCTGCGGGCGCTGCGTTCGCTGGCCCCGGACGCGGAGGCGCGCGACAAGGTCCGCCTGGTGCGGGAGTTCGACCCGGACGCCGGGGACGACCTGGACGTGCCGGACCCCTACTACGGAGACGACGCCGACTTCGAGCACGTCCTGGAGCTGGTGGAGGCGGCCGTTCCGGGCCTGCTGGAGCACATCCGGGCGGGCCTGAAGGAGAAGTGACCGTGCGGGAGCTGCTGGGGGTCCGGGTCGAGCGCGTCACCGACCTGGGCTCCAGCCATTCCTGGACCCTGCACCGGGTGGCCCTCGCCGACGGCCGCGAGGTGTTCGTGAAGGCCGCCCACGGGCGGGGCGGGGTGTTCGCGGCCGAGGCCGCCGGGCTGCGCTGGCTGGCCGGGGCCGGGCCGGACGCACCCGTTCCCGAGGTGCTGGCCGCCGACGAGCACCGGCTCGTCCTGCCCTGGCTGCCCGCCGAGGCCCCCACCGCGCGGGCCGCCGAACGGTTCGGCCGCGACCTGGCCGCCCTGCACGCCGCCGCGCCGGACGCGTTCGGCGCGCCCTGGGACGGCTTCATCGCCGACCTGCCCCTCGACAACACCCCCGACCCGGGGCCGTGGCCGCGCTGGTACGCCGAACGCCGCCTGGCCCCGTTCCTGCGCCGCGCCGCCCGCGACCTCGGCGGGGACGGCGTCCGCCTCGTCGAGAAGGTCATCGAGGGGATCGACGCCCTCGCCGGGCCACCGGAGCCGCCCGCCCGGATCCACGGTGACCTATGGTCGGGCAACGTCCTGTGGACCGGCGGCCGCGCGATGCTGATCGACCCCGCCGCGCACGGCGGCCACCGCGAGACGGATCTGGCGATGCTGGCGCTGTTCGGCGCGCCCCGTCTCCAGCGGATCGTCGCCGCCTACGACGAGGCCGCCCCGCTCGCCGACGGCTGGCGCGAGCGGATCCCGCTGCACCAACTTCATCCGTTGCTGGTCCATGTCGCCCTGTTCGGCAGTGGTTACCGAGAGCAAGCGGTGGCCGCGTCCCGCGCCGCCCTGGCGTTGGCCCGCTGACCGGCGACGCTACGGAGATCCGCGGTAAGGGACGCGCATTGGACCGCGCCATTCAGGCATAGGGAAAACTACTTTGGGTAACGGATACCGCCCGTCCCGACGCGTTCAGGGAACATCCAGGGTTCGCTGACATCGTCGGATTCGGTAATCATGGCTGTTTGTCATGAGATAGAAGTGTTGGTGACGACCGGCAGCGACAAGGGCGAAAGCGGGCAGACGGAACCCCCATGGATGGAAAGCACACGGATTCGGCCTCTCCTTCGCGTGTCGTTCGGTACTGGCGCCGCGCCGTCCCCCTCGGGGTGGCGGCGGCGGTCGCGGCGGGCATCGGCGGCGGGGTGGACCTGGTGCACCGCTTCCAGGAGGACGACGACAAGCCCGCGAAGGCGTCGGCGAAGCAGGCGTCCGGCCAGCAGGACACCTCCGGCCCCCGCTACGTCGTCGGCGTGCGCCGCACCGGCACGGCCCTGGTCGTGCGGGAGGTGAAGACCGGCAAGGACGTCGGGCCGCCGGTCGCCGCGCCGCAGGGGCAGCGGTTCCGGCACATCGCGGCCGGGGGCGAGGGCACCTACGTGGTGTCGGCCGTGACCGACCGGCGGAAGGTCGTGTTCAACCGGCTGCGGCTGGACTCCGACGGCACCCCCAAGGACCTGGCCGCGATCCCGAACGTCACCGTCGACGGCGCCGCCACCGCCTGGTCGGACCTGGCCGTCGACCGGAACGGCGACCGGCTCGCCTCCGTCACCTACCGGGGGCAGACGGGCCGCGTCGACGTGGTGTCCCTGGCCACCGGCGAACGCCGGTCCTGGACCACCAGGCTCCCCGGCCGCATCACGAACCTGTCGTGGGCGGGCAGCACCCTGTCGTTCGTGTGGAACCCGATCCGCACGGTCAACGGCCGCCCCACCGTCGTCAGCCACCAGCTGCGCCGTCTCGACACCGCCGGTCCGGTCGGCGACCTGCGGGTCAGCAAGGCCGTCATGAAGCTGCCCAAGGGCAGCGTCTCGGCGATCCTCAGCCACGACGGCCGCACCGTCGTGGTCGGCGTCGGCCAGGGGTCGGAGCTGACGCTCCAGACCTACTCGTCCGCCACCGGGCAGCCCGCCCAGGTGCTGTGGAAGCGGCAGCAGGACGCCACCCCCGCCCGGATCTCCCCGGACGCCACCGGCCGTCACCTGCTGGCCGTGGGCGACGACGGCCGCCTGTACGCGCGCGGCGGGGCCGTTCCGGCCCAGGACCTCTCCGACGCCGCCTGGTGACCACGGGTGGATGATCACAATTCGGTGATCTTGACCACACCGCAGGGCGCCCCCGCCGCGTAGGGTGGGAGGCGCGGAACCGGGGCGGAACGGAGCGAGACCATGGGCATGGTGATGGCCGTCAGCTTCAGCCGCTACGGACGGCTGTACTACCTGGATCCCGGCTCGCACACGTTCCGGGTCGGCGACAAGGTCCTGGTGCCGACCGACGCGGGGCCCGAGGTCGCCGAGTGCGTGTGGGCGCCGCAGTGGGTGAGCGAGGACATCGGCGGCCTGCCGGTGTGCGCGGGCCCGGCGACCGAGGAGCACCTGGCGCGCGACGAGGCCAACCGCCGCCGCCGCGCCGAGGGCCGGTCCATCGCCAAGCGCCTGATCCGCAAGCACGGCTTGCCGATGAAGGTGATCGGCGTGGACTTCCTGGACGCCGACAACGTCTTCAAGGTCTACTTCTCGGCCCCGCACCGCGTCGACTTCCGCGCGCTGGTCCGCGACCTGGCCCGCTCCATCAAGGCCCGCGTCGAGCTGCGCCAGGTCGGGCCCCGCGACGAGGCCCGCCTCCAGGGCGGCATCGGGCCGTGCGGCCGGGACCTGTGCTGCGCGACGTTCCTGAAGGACTTCGAGCCGGTCTCGGTCCGCATGGCCAAGGACCAGGACCTGCCGGTGAACCCGCTGCGCATCGCCGGGGCCTGCGGCCGCCTGATGTGCTGCCTGAAGTACGAGCACCCCCTGTACGTGCAGGCCCACCAGGAGATGCCGAGGCTCGGCGAGCGCGTCGAGACGCCCGAGGGCCCCGGCCAGGTCGTCGCCCGCAACGTCCCCTCCGACACCGTCACCGTCCGGCTCAACGGCGGCGGCCGCTGCGCCTGCCCGTCGGCGTCGGTGTGCTCGCCGCGCAAGCAGCACGACGCGGTGTACGGCGACGAACGTCCCTGACGCCGTCGGCCGTACACCGGCGCCCGCGCTCGACGCGGGTCAGGGGATGACGTCGGCGACGATCGTGACCCCGGCCTTCCGGCAGGAGGACACGCGGCCGGAGCTGGCCGAAGCGGCAGCGGTGTTGCTGATGCAGGTCCAGCCCTCGACGGTGGCGAGGCCGCCCGAACCCTGCTTGGGCGTGTCCCTGCGGTAGTACGTCCGGAAGACCCGGAGGGCGGTCGCGCACTCGGCCCGCCCCTTGTCGATCCCCACCGCGAGGATGTCGCCGTTCGGAGGCCGGACCTCCCCGCAGCCGGTGCGCGGCCCGGAGAGCACCGGCTTACGGGAGGGCTTCGCCGGGCGGGTGCGGGGCTTGGTCGGGGCGGCCGACGGTTTGCTCGGAGCCGGGGACCCCGTGGTGGGCGTGGCCGTGGCGGGTTCGGTCGTGGCGGGCGTGCTCACGGCGGCGGGCGGCGACGGGGGAGGCGGCGCGGTCTTCTCGTCGCAGGCTCCCACGGCGAGGAGCAGGGCGGGAACGGCGAGCGCCAGGGCGCGCGTGCGCACGGTCGTGCCTCCGGGGGGTCGGCTTCAAGATCGCCATAGTTTCGCACGCGCCGCGGCGTCATCCCACGCGGGGGTGGCAGGGGTTTCCGCCGGTAGACGGCGCCTCGCCGGTCCCCGGCCCCGGGCCGTCCCACCCGGAGGAGGGCGAGCGGACCCGGGGCGCTCGGCCGCCCGCGACGCTCCCCGCCCCCGGGAGCGCCGGGCCGTTCCGCGAACGTCAGGCCGCGACCGGCCGCCGTCCGGCCAGCGGCGCGCGCGGCGGGGCCGGAACGCGCTTCGGCCCGGGGAAGGCATAGCGGGCGATCTTCTTCCAGGTGGAGCCGATCTGCCTGCCGAACGGGCCCGTGTGGTACGGCAGCCGGTACTTCCCGCACAGCTCCCGGATGCGCGGGGCGATCTCCGCGTAGCGGTTGCTGGGCAGGTCCGGGAACAGGTGGTGCTCGATCTGGTGGCTGAGGTTCCCCGTCATCAGGTGGAACAGCGAGCCGCCGCTGATGTTCGCCGAGCCGAGGAGCTGGCGGACGTACCACTCGCCCCTGGTCTCGCCGTCGAGCTGCTCCTCGCCGACCTCGAACACCTCCACGTCGCCGGGGAAGTGGCCGCAGAAGATGATCGAGTGCGCCCAGACGTTGCGGATGATGTTGGCGGTGAAGTTGGCGCCCAGCGTCGTCAGGAACTGCGGGCCGCTGAGCAGCGGGAACGCCAGGTAGTCCTTGCCCCACTGGCGGCGGATCTTCTTGCCGATCGCGCGCAGCTTCTCCTTGGTGACCTCCGGGTCGGCCTTGCCGGTGCGGACCTTGTCCAGCTCCAGGTCGTGGACCGCGACGCCGTACTCGAAGAACATCGCCAGCAGCGCGTTGTAGAGCGGCTGCGCCAGGTAGACCGGGTGCCAGGGCTGCTCGGGCGTGACGCGCAGGATGCCGTAGCCGACGTCGTTGTCCTTGCCGATCACGTTGGTGAACGTGTGGTGCACGAAGTTGTGCGAGTGCTTCCACTGCTCGGCGGGGGAGACGTTGTCCCACTCCCAGGTCGTGGAGTGGATCTTCGGGTCGCGCATCCAGTCCCACTGGCCGTGCATGACGTTGTGCCCGATCTCCATGTTCTCCAGGATCTTGGCGACCGACAGGATGGTCGTTCCGGCGATCCAGGCGGGCGGCAGCGACGACGCCATCAGCAGGGCGCGGCCGGTGACCTCCAGGCCGCGCTGCCACCGGATCACCTTGTGGATGTAGGCGGCGTCGCGTTCGCCCAGGTCGGCGGTGATCTCGTCGCGGATGGCGTCGAGCTCGCGGGCGATGGCCTCGTAGTCGGCGGGGGTCAGGTGGGCGACGGTCGGGTGCGGTTCGGTGGTCATACCGGCTCCTCTCACAGGTCGATCTCGACGGGTCCGGCGGCGGCGGAGACGCAGGTCTGGACCAGCTGGCCCTCCTCGCCGTGCACCTCGCCGGTGCGCAGGTCGCGGACCCGGCCGGAACGCAGGCGGCCGACGCACGAGTAGCAGATGCCCATCCGGCACCCGCTGGGCAGCAGCGCGCCCGCCTCCTCCCCGGCCTGCAACAACGGGGTCGAGCCACCGGCCTCGACGGCGATCTCGCTCCGGGTGAAGCACACCCGGCCGCCCTCGCCGCCGGCGCCCTTCAGGACGGTCCGGAACCGTTCCACGCGGAGGCGGTCGGCGATCCCGGCGGCCGCCCAGTGCGCCTCGGCGTCGTCGAGCATGTCGGCGGGGCCGCACGCCCAGGCGTCGCGTTCGGACCAGTCGGGGCACAGGTCGGCCAGGTCGGCGGGCTTGATCCGGCCGTGCGCGGCGGTGTGCCGCTCCACCAGCGTCAGCGCCGGCAGGCGGGCGGCCAGGGCGCGCAGCTCCGTCCCGAAGATCACCTCGTCGGGGGTGCGGGCCGAGTGGACCAGCACGGTGTCGGGCACCGCGTCCCGGTCCGCCAGGTCGCGCAGCATCGCCATGACCGGGGTGATCCCGCTGCCCGCCGTCAGGAACAGCAGCCGCTCCGGAACGGGGCCCGGGAGCGTGAAGTCCCCCTCGGGGTCCGCCAGCCGGACGATCGTCCCCGGCGGGGTCCGGTGCACCAGGTGGCGGGAGACGCGGCCGGACTCGTTGACCTTCACGGTGATCGTCAGCCGGCCGTCGGGGCGCGGCGGCGACGACAGCGAAAACGTGCGCCAGTACCGCACGCCGTCGACGTCCACGCCGATCCGCACCCACTGCCCGGGCCGGTGCCCGGGCCAGGCGTGGCCGGGCCGGATCGTCAGGGTCGCCGCGCCGGGGGCCTCCGGCCGGACGTTCTCGATCCGTCCGCGCCGCTCCGTGTCCGACCACAGCGGGTTGAGCAGCGAGAGGTAGTCCTCGGGCAGCAGGGGAGTGGTGAGCCTGCGGGCGGCGGCGACGAGCCGTTCGCCGAGCGGGCGGGCGTGCGGAGCGGTCAAGACGGGCCTCCCCGGGCGCTTCCAACTTACGGTGGCGTAACCTACGCTTACGTAGCCGTAGCCATGAGGGCAAGAGCCCGCCCGCAAAAGCGACAGGCATCACACCATCGCACTATGTGCCATCAAATGGTGTAATGCCTGCTGCCAAAAACGTCGTGTGAAGTTGTGAGCGAAGGCGCAAACCTGTCAGAACGAGGTCTTGGGCCTCTCCTGGAGGACCCCGTCGACGTACACGTCGACCTTCTCGTCGTAGAACGCCACCAGGCCGTCGACGCCCCGGCTCTCCGGCAACGGCGTGGGGTATGACCAGACCAGATCCTCGTGCAGCCGGTCCCCGGCGCGCACCGACCAGTACCGCGCCGTGCCCTTGTAGGGGCAGTGGGTCACCGTCTCGCTCGGCTCCAGCAGATCCAGCCGGACATGGGCCTTCGGCAGGTAGTACCGGGTCGGCAGGCCGGTCTCGAACAGCAGCCGGGGCGCGTTCGACTCGGCGACGACGACCCCGTCCACCTCCACCCGCACGTGCCGCGAGCTCGGCAGCACGTCCACCCGCGTGTACGGGCTGCGGGGATGCACGAAGACCTCCTCGTCCTCCTCGAACCAGGCGTCCATCGCGTCCCACTCCAGCCGCACCAGCCCGCGCAGCTCCTCGACCGGGGACTCCTCGTAACGCAACGCCGCCCCGGACGCCTCCACGCCGTTCACCCGCACGGTGTAGAGGGTCGAGTCGCCCTTGCTGGGCGACCGCCGCCCGGCGCCCTCCTTGACGAGCTCGGCCCGGACGTCGTCGACCGGAACGTAGTAGGTCGGGTAGTAGGGCGATTCCCAGACCAGGGAGGGGCGGACGGTGTCGGCCACCAGATGCCCGCCCAGATAGGTGCGGACGCGCCTGGCGCTCGGCTCGATCCGGACCCGCGTCCGCCGCGTCGTGTCCTGTGGGGTGCTCATATCCGGGCAACGGCCCCCGGCGGGCCGGTATTTCGCCGCCGGGGGCCGTATCCGGTCAGCGCCCGTCGATCAGCCGCATCGCCAGGTCGGGGCTGAACTGCCCGGCGGGCGTGTTCGGGGCGACGCCGCACTTGCCGTCGGAGTCGCCCGGCACCTTCACCCACAGCAGCATCTCCGCGCCGCCGCCCATCTGGGAGACGGTGCCGAGCTTGGCCCCGGCGGGATTGCACCAGTCACCGGGCCGGCCGCCCTTGCCATTGCGGCTGGTGTCCACCACGAACGTGCGGGTGTAGCCGTACTTGGCCGACAGCGCCGCGTTGACCTGCTTGGCGTACTTCACGGTGTCGGCGGTGGTGAAGTAGTTGGAGACGTTCAGGGCGAACCCGCGAACGTTCTTGAGCCCCGCCGAGTGCATCAACGCGGCGATGTCGGCGGGCTTGTGCCACTTGGCGTTCCCGCCGTCCAGGTAGACCTTGGCCTTGGGCGCCTTGGCCTTGAGCTGGTTGACCGCGTGTTTGAGCAGGTCCCTGCGGGACTTGCGGGCGGCCTCGGTGGGCAGGCAGCCGATCTGGGCCACGGCGTCCGGCTCCAGCACGACGACGGCGGGCCGCGTTCCGATCCCGGCCGCGAACGCCCCGATCCACGCCCGGTACCTGGCCGGGCTGCCCGCCCCGCCGCTCGAATGGCCGCTGCAGTCGCGGTCGGTGATGTTGTAGGGCACCAGGATCGGCGTCTTGCCCGCCCGCTGCGCCGCCGCCACGTAACGGTCGGCGGCCTTGCGGACGTCACCGCTCCACCCGCCGAACCAGCGGCCCATCGGACGTTGCGCGACGGCCTGCCTGATCTTCGCGGCGCGCGGGTCGTTCGGATGGGCGCGCACCCAGTTGGCGGGATTGGAGTCGGGGTCCACGTAGAACGGGCTGGCGACCGCCTGGCCGGCGGCGCTCACCTGGACGTCCTGCTGCGCGCAGCCGGCCAGCGCCACCACCGGGAGCAGGACGAGAAGCTTCCTCGCGAGCACGGGTCTCCCTCCGAACATGATCATTACGGTCGGGCCCAGTCTGGGGCGGCGGGACGCCCGACGCACGCGAAACCGAATTATCCACACCAACGACCGACCCGATGGTCCTCCCCCTCCCGGGCACGTAGCGTGGGCGGAGAACAGGGGAAGGGATCCAGATGCGGGCAGTGAAGATCACCGGTGCCGTCCTGATGGCGTGCGCCCTGGCGGCATGCACGGACAGCGCGGTCCCTCAGGCCACGCCCACCGGCACGCCACCCGGCCTGGACCGCTTCTACGGCCAGAAGGCCTCCTGGAAGGACTGCGACGGCGACTTCCAGTGCGCGACGGTCGAGGTCCCCCTCGACTACGCCAACCCCGGCGGCGAGACCATCCGGATCTCCATGGTCCGCCTGCCCGCGAGCGGGCAGTCCGGCCGCATCGGCTCCCTGTTCACCAACCCCGGCGGCCCGGGGGCGTCCGGCGTGGAGTTCGTCCGCAAGACGGCCCGCGCGTTCAGCCCCGAGCTCCTGCGCCGCTTCGACATCGTCGGCTTCGATCCCCGCGGCGTCGGCGCCAGCGCCCCCGTCCGCTGCCTGGACGGCCCCGGCCTCGACCGCTTCTTCAGCACCGACTCCTCCCCCGACGACCAGCGCGAGACCGACGCGCTGGCCGACGAGAGCAGGACGTTCGCCCAGTCCTGCCAGACCGGCTCCGCCGCCCGCCTGCCCCACGTCGGCACCCTGAACGCGGCCCGGGACATGGACATCCTGCGCGCCGCGGCCGGCGACCGGAAGATGACCTACTACGGCGCCTCCTACGGCACCTACCTGGGCGCGTACTACGCCGACCAGTTCCCCAAGAACGTCAGGGCCCTGGTCCTGGACGGCGCGGTGGACCCCGAGCAGACCTCCACCGGCCTCCTCGTGGAGCAGGCCAAGGGCTTCGAGACGGCCCTGAGGTCCTTCGCCGAGGACTGCGTGAAGACCTCGGCCTGCCCCCTCGGCACCACCGCCGACGCGGCGGTCGACCGGGTCTCCGCGCTCCTCCGCCAGGCGGACGAGCGCCCCCTCACCAACCGCCGCGACAGCCGCAAGGTCACCGAGTCCTGGGTGGCGATGGGCATCGCGACCGCGCTCTACAACAAGGAGAGCTGGCCGTTCCTCCGCCAGGCCCTGAGCCAGGCGGTCGGCCAGGGCGACGGCACCCAGCTGATCACCATCGCCGACCTGATGGTGGAGCGGAAGCCCGACGGCACCTACAGCAACCAGGTCGCCGCGAACATGTCCGTGAACTGCGTGGACAAGCCCAACCCGCCCGACGCCAAGACCTACGGCGAGTCCGTCGCCGAAGCCCGCAGGTCGGCGCCGCGCTTCGGCCCGTTCGTGGTCTGGGGCGGCCTCCCGTGCGTCTACTGGCCGGCCAAGCCCAAGGCCGAACCGAAGCCTCCCACCGCGACCGGCGCGGCCCCCATCCTGGTGATCGGCACCCTGCGCGACCCGGCGACCCCGTACGCCTGGTCCGAGGCCCTCGCCAAGCAGCTGGACTCGGGCGTCCTGCTGACGTTCAACGGCGACGGCCACACCGCCTACCTCCAGGGGGACCGCTGCGTGACCCAGGCGACCGACCGCTACCTCACCACGGCCGAACCCCCGACGAACGGGACCCGCTGCGGCTGATGCACACACACCCCGAAAGATTGGGTAGACTGCTGCCCGCCACCCCAGGTGGCACGCCGCCTTAGCTCAGTCGGCAGAGCGATTCACTCGTAATGAATAGGTCGTCGGTTCGATTCCGACAGGCGGCTCCAGCTCAGAGGCCCCTTCCGATCACTCGGGAGGGGCCTCCGGCGTGATGGAGTGTCTAGCTGGGTGACTGAGCTCACCGACACAGCGGTCGAAGCCTCCAGAGTCAGCTTCCTAACCAGTCAGCCCCCGGCGTCTGGCCGAAGGAACCTGTGGCGAACTGCTGTGGCCTGACACCCGCCGCCTTGGTCGGGGACTTCCCGCAGGTGTCAGCCAGATCCCCTGGCTAGTGAGAGCTCCAGGAAGGCCGCCTGCACGGAACGCGAGCCGTGGGAGTTCTCCTGTTCCCAGGGCGCGAAGCATCGGATAGTTGTAGCTTTTTCCCATGTCGACCAGTTCTGAGCGCAATCCGAGCCTTCCTTCGAAGGAAGAGCTAATCCGTGCGGTGCGTGCAGCGGGATGGCTACTGGAACAAGAAACGGAAACCACGCTTCAAGAATCCGGGTTTTTCACTATTCCCAACAGATCTTTCCCGGATCCTGATGATTCTACTGTTTCGCGAGAGGTGGACGTTTACGGAAGAAGAGTTTTCTATCAGCATGAAGAATTGGCGCTATCGATCGAAGCTAGGATTATTGCGGAATGTAAGCAGAGTAGTCAGCCTTATGTTTTGATAGGGCGGCCACTTCGAGAGTCTGAGCGATACAGGGATCGAATTGAGGAAATCTACCCTCATCGCGAAGTGGAAGTCGAATTTGTGGATTGGTCCACTGGGAGCAAGGGGATTCGCTCTATACCTGCCAGGAGGTTCCTTGACTTGCAGGAGATCCCTTATGCGCCCTGGAATGATGATTTCCTTGCCACGCAAATGACTCGTCTTGATAGAAAGAAAGAGTGGCTGGCGGACAATCGGGGAATATTTACGTCCATTACTGTTCCGCTGGCCAAGTCGGTTCATTATTTTCGAGACCAATGGCCTGCGCACAGAGGGCCTGCTCATTCGCGCGGTCGCTCGATGACGAGCAGTAATAGCCGATCCCATTTTATCTTTATGTATCCTATGGTGGTCACCTCTTCCCCTATCTTTAAGTTGGATGTGGCCCAAGATGAACTCGACCCTAAAATTGTCCCATGGGCGGCAATGACTCGCGAGGTTTTGACTTCATCGATAAGTGGAGTATTTAATTTCGATGTAGTTAATTTTGATCACCTCAAAGATTATCTGAGTTGGAGAATAATGGGCTTTATGGGCGAGGTTGCGCGCAAGGCTGAGAATGATCCGGAGGCTTTTGTTTCTTGGCGCGATCTCGGTCCCTCTGCAGGTGAGGATGTCTAGCTATATTTGAGCTACTGGTCAGTTCCGAAAATGTCGTCCATGGCTTCCGCGCCAGCCAGTAGCGCGGGTCGGATCTGGTGCCAGTAGACCGTCTCGGTTACCTCGGTGCTCTTGTGTCCGGCCAGTCGGGAGACGTCTTCCAGGGCGACTCCGGCGTCCGACAGGATCGACACGAAGCTGTGGCGCAGCTCGCGCGGCGTCCACTCTTCCGGGTTCAGGTCGGGAACCTTGCGCAGGATGGCGCGGAGCGAACGGAGCACGTTGTTCGGGTTTCGCTCGGTACCGACCGTGGAGGCGAACACCAGGTCGTTCTTCTGCCAGGCGTCGCCGGCGGCCTGGCGTTGACGCTCCTGAAGCTCCTCGTGGAAGCGCAGCGCCTCCGCGCATCGCTTAGGCAACGCCAGCGACCGGCGCGACGTCTTGGTCTTGGTCTTGCCGCCAGCTCGCACCGACCGCCAGATGTACACGGCGAACTGCTCGTGCTCCCACCCGGCCGTCTTCACCGGGAGCCAGGCGTCGCGCTCAGCGTCGTAGGCGACTACGTGTGACCAACGCAGCGCCCGCAGTTCCTCCGTGCGCGCGCCAGTCAGCAGCGACAGCACGATGTAGGCGTACATGGCTGTGTTGGCAGCAGCCTCCACGACGGCCATAGCCTGCTGCACCGTCAGGGACTTGGAGGGGCGACCCTCACGGCCCTTGGGGACCTCACAGAGCTGTACGACGTTCCGCTTCACCTTGTCGCGCTTCTGGGCGCGCTTGATGGACCGTCGCAGGATCGAATGGAGCTGGCGAAGGGTGTCGGTGCTGAGGTGCTTTGCGCGGTCAAGAAGCCACTCGTCCACTTCGTCGGCGGTCAGCTCGTGCAGCTTCCGCGCACCGAGGAACGGGATGATGTGGTTCTCGGCCAAGCCGCGACACTTGATGACGGTGTCTTCGTCGCGCCCGGGCAACCCGTGCTTCAACCAGTCCCGCACGGCCTGAGCGACGGTGTACCGGGTGTCCTCGCTCGGTAGGCCGTCCTCCAGGTCGCGAAGCTTCTCCCTGAGCTTCTTCTGAGCGCCGGTCTTCGTCCGGTCGCTGGCCTTCCGGGTGATGCGCTTGCCGCTCGGCGTATAGCCGACGGTCACTTCCGCTATCCAGCGCTGACGCTTCTCGCTCCAGTACAGTCCGCCGTCGCCACGGCTACGCCGCTTCGGCATCAAGCCACCTCCGCGCGGGCCTCGTTCTGGAGCAGCGCGACGTAGTCCAGCAGAGCGTCAGCGGGGATCAGCCGGGACTTTCCTCGCTTGACCGAGCGCAGCCGTCCGGAGGTGATCTCCTCGTACAGAGCAGTACGCCCGATCGACAGCAGTTCCCCGGCCTCGTTCAGGTCGTAGAGCAGTTTCGTCAGAGCCGGGGCGGTGGGGGTGGGGTGGTTGGCCATGATGAGGGTGCCTCCTTCGAGGGGGTGAGGGCCCGGCGCGGCGCTTTGGTCGGTGGTGCGCCGGGTCCGCTTGCGGTTACGGATGGTGACGAGTCTCGGGGGTGCGGCTTGTCTGGCGATTCGGCTCGAACTTGTCTTGTCTCGTCTTGTTCATTCGGCCCTACGCGCGCGCGTAGTGGACCTGGGCGAGACAAGTGGGCCAAGTGGACAAGACAAAACAAGCCGAGTGGGCGAGTTCGGCGGTTGTCACGGATCGTGGTCGCCGGGGGCGTGCTCGGGTAGGTAGTAGCGGGCCGCGCTGGTGGCTCCGGCGACGGTGATGAACCCGTGTTCGCGTAGGGCGGTCAGCCAGTTGGAGACGGTGGCCCGGGACTTGCCTCCCAGCTTGGTCAGCTCGCGCGGTTGCGCTCCTTCGGGGCCGCGTTGGGCCAGGAACGTCAGGATGCGCTCGCGGGCGTCGGCGGGGATCTTGGCGACAGCGGCGGGCAGCCGGGTTGGTGCCGGGGCGGCGGCCGGGCGGGTCGGCGTGGTGGCGGGCGCGGTGGTGGACGCGGCGGCCTGGGAGGTGGGGAGTGGCGGGAGCGGTTCCCACATCGGTACGACCTGGTGGCCGAGTTTGCGGCACAGCTCGATGACGGCTTGGGCGTCGCCGGTGGCCAGGTCGATGCGGTCGTGCAGCTCCATGATGGCGTTGCACACCTCGGCGGGTTCCTCGGCGGGGCACAGCCGGTACAGGATGACCCGGTTGATCTGTTCCAGGTTGTCGAGGATGAAGGCGAACCAGTCAGCCACCCGGTTCAGCGTGGTGTGGCTGGTGGGGGCGTAGGGATCGGGGGCAGCGGTCATCGGCGGTCTCCCCGGTGGTCGGCGCGGCGGCGGGGCTGACTGGGCCGGGCGGGCGTGGCGTTGATCTGGCCGATGCACGGCGGGCACAGGCCCATGACCACCACCAGGGGTCCGGCTTGGAAGGCGGCGCTGTGGATGGCGTCGGGGGTGTGTCGGCAGCGGTCGCAGATGCGGTCTTCGGCGGGTGTGGGGTGCAGGGAGGGGATGCATCCCCCGCACACCAGGCGGCCCGGTGCCCACAGTGCGGCGTGGACGACGGCGGGCGCGTGGACGGTCAGGTGCGGGCACATCTGGGCGGTCCCGTCCAGCAGGGCCAGCAGCAGCGCGGCCAGCTGCTCACCCAGCCACGGGTCGGTGGTGACGGCCGGTTGGGCTCCGGCGCGGGTGGTCATCTCGGTCACCAGGCGGTGGGCGTGGCGGGTGGCGGCGTCGGCCTGGTCGCGCCAGGCGGTGAACGCGGCGGTGCGGGCAGCGCTGTGGTGGGCGGTCATCGAGGCTCCTGCCAGGTGCGGCCGTCGTGGTCGAGCAGGAACCGGTGGTCGTGGCGGCACTGCCACCAATCCCCGGCGTAGTCGGGACTGATGCCGTCCCAGCGGGTGACCGGACAATCGCACGCCGGGCAGGCGGGCGGGTCGTCCAACTCGGTCCAGTCGCGCTGCTCCCAGGGCACCCATCCGGCCGGGGCCGGGTCGGGGGGTGGGATGTCGGCGCACACGTGCGTGCCGGTCGCGGGGGTGTGGTCGGGGCAGGGCTCGGATTCGACGGGCATACCGCAGATGCCGTCGGGCAGCGGGCCGGGGACCGCGCAGACGTAGCCACCGGGCGGGATCGAGTCGTCCCAGACCTCGGGGGCGGTGGGGCGGTGGGGAGTGGTCACGGGTGGACTCCTTGAGAATGGTCCGAAAGTGGAGTTTGGTGCGCATCATCCGGTTGCGGGGAGTGAGGGGCGTCGGTCAGTCCGGCCACAGTCCGGCCAGTGCGGCCAACCCCCGGACCCTGGCCGCACTGGCCGGACTGTGGCCGGACTGGGGAAGCCGGTGACGCAGTGTCGTTGACCGAAAGTCGCCATACGGTCTTGGCGGGGAACCCTTCCCGGGTGCTGACGACTGCGGCGCGGGAGCGGGCGCGGCGCAGGGTGCGTTCGCTGAACCCCTCGGCGCGGGCGGCCTTGAGAAGGTCGGTGAAGACCGTTTCGCCGCCCTGGCTGATCAGGTAGTCGCGCAGCCAGTCGGCGGCCTCACGGCGCTCGGAGTGCTCGCTGGGGTCTCCGGCCGCGTCGGCCAAGATGTCGGCCACCCCGCGTGCGGACTCGCCGGTGAACTCCAGCACGCCCACCGAGGTATCCCCGTCGGCTGTGGGCACGGTCGCCGAGACGATCTGGTAGCGCAGCGACGGAAGGTCCAGCCGTCCGAGGTTGCTCTTGGCCTGGCTGAGGACGCAGGAGCCGTCGTCGGCGTCGGGGTCGCGGGCGACGGCCAACACGGCGCGGGCGACGGCGGAGAACGCGCGCGAGCCGGTGATCAGGTTCAGAGCGTCGCCGTTGGCGGACTTGTTGAAGTGGGCCAGGCCGACCACCGCGCAGCCGGTGACGTCGGCTAGGCGGGCCAGGGGTTCCAGGGCGGTGCGCAGCTCGCGGTCGCGGTGGGTGTCGATCCGGGAGTGGATCAGCGACAGCAGCGGATCGGCGGCCAGCAGCACCACCCCGCGCGCGGTGATCTCGGCGGCCAACGCGGCGGTGTCGCGCGGCAACGTCAACGAGTCGATCACCCCGTCACGCTCGACATCGACCCGGTACACCAGGTCCAGGTCGGCCCCGGCCGCGTGCAACCGGGGCGCGATCGTGTACGCCCACGAGTCCTCGGAGGCGGCGTAGATGACCGGGCGCGGGGTGCCGTAGTGCAGGCCAGGCAACTGCCCACGCGTGATCCGCGCGGTCAGCCAGGCCAACAGCAACGACTTGCCGATGCCCTCACGGCCCGGCAGCACCGAGATGGCACCGGCCGGAACGCGCTGGTCCCACAGCCAGCGCACCGCGCGCATCTGGACGGTCGAGGCGGGGGTGAGCAGCAACCGCGTCCCACCCTGGTCGGCGGTCGGGTCGGTGGCGTGGTCCTGGTCGCGTCCGGCGGCCGGGTCCGCGCTCGGGTCCGGGACCTGGTCGGCCGATGCAGCTTCACCGGTCGCGCGCGCCGGTCCGGGACCTGGTGGCGCGACCGGTCCGGCGGTGTCGGCGGGGGCGGGGCGGACCGGGGGCCAGACCTGGGTCAGGCGGGCGGTGTGGCCGTCGGGCCGGTGCGGGGTGGTGGGATCAGTCAAGACCGGGAGTCCTTCCGGGCACGAGGCAAGCGGGGCGGGGCGACCGAGCAGGGCGACGGAGCGGGGGTCATTCGGGGTCCTCGCCGGTGAACTTGATCCCGGCGGCGGCCAGGTCAATGGCTTCTTCGAAGATCACTTCGAACATGGTCGCGGCGCGCTGGATGGCGGCCGAGGCTTCGACCATGTCGTCGCCGACGGCCTCCAGCGGGATGGTGATGGCGGCGGGCATGCGCCGGGTCACTACCTCCTCGGTGTAGTCCTGGACCGCGTGCGCCACGCCCAACAAGAAGCGCTGAAGGTCCTCGGCGGTCTCCAGGAACTCGACGTCGCTGGCAGGCGGGTCCATGTTGATCGGGGGACCGGTCGCCCATACCCGCGACCGGGTCCGCTGCCGCGCCCCCGACCCACCCGGACCCGTCGCGCTGGCCGAACCGGTCGGCCTGGCCGACGCGCCCGGCTGTGACGACGGCCGACCGGTGGGGTTGTGGTGCGGGACCGGCCAGGCCGCGCCCCCGCTGGGGGCGGGGCCACCGAACGACGGCGGCGGGGTACCGGGGCGGTGGGGTGGGATCTGGCCGGGACCGCTCGACGGCCCACCCGTCGGACCGTTCGCCGGTCGGCCCCGGCCGGGACCGCGCTCGGGGTCGCGGGAGGTGGGGCGGTGCCAGCGACGGGCCCCGGCGCGCACCGCCTTGCCGATCGCCCGGCCGCCCAGATCGGCCACCGCGTCGGCCAACTGGGTTTCCTTGGTGACCGGGGCCCCGGCCGAGTTCCACGCCTTGACCAGCAACGAGGGTGGCGGCTCATATCGCCCGTAGAACGCCGTGCCGCAGCGACCGGTACGGCGGCCGGTGCCGCGCGCAGCGGGGCCGGCCCGGTAGGCGTTGGGATAGCTGGCGCGGTACTGGCGGACGGCGTGGGCGCTACCGAAGAACGCCGCACCGCCCAAGAACAGCATCTCGATCATCTGTCCTCCTGGTGAGAGGTTCGGAGCGGGCCGGTACGTGACGTCGGTGACGTACCGGTCCGTGTTCAGGCCGCTGGCTGCTGGGTGCGGCGCTGGTGCTCCAGGCGTTCCAGAAGCGCCAGGGTGACCACGTCACGGTCGGCCGTCTGGAGGTTGGGCGACAGGACGGCCTCGATGTCGGCCAGCCGGTACCCGTTGTTGGCCACCCGCTTGGTGCCGGTCTGGCGGGCACGCAGCTCCACCCCCACCGTGGGGACTCCGCACATGCGCAGCGCGTAGGCCAGATCGCGCGTGTCCCACTGGCCATACAGTTCGGGGTGTGTGACGCTCAGCGCCTCGACCAAGTCCCGCCGCAACATCCGCTCGGTGCGCTGGTCGATGAAGATCTGCCGCACGTGCGGCAGCAGCGTGCCGGGCAGCTCCTCCAGGGTCAGAACCGCCACCACGTTGGGCCGGGGCGTGCGCCGGTAGGCGCGCCGGTTGATCCTGCGCGGAGCCGGGGTCTCGGGCTGGTGCCACAGCGCCAGCGCCCGTTCCCGCGCGGCGTTCAGCCGGGCCTGAAACGCCTTGAGGTTGAGACCCAGCTTGGCGGCGGCTTGGGCGTAGTCGTCGTAGGCCGCCAGCGCCAACAGCGCCTCACGCTGCCCGTCGGTCAGCGCATCCATGATCTGATTCACCGCCAGCGCGTCCACCAGGGCGGTGACGAACGGCGCTTCGGTCGGGCTCTGCGGGGAGATCCAGTACCGCACGAAATTCCGCATGCTGGCCGGGTCGGTGTAGGACCCGCCGCGCGAGTACACCCCACGGGTGTGTTTGTCGTCGGCCGCCGCCCGGCTCAGCCCGTTCCACCCGGCCTGCAGAAGCTCGATCTGGCTGGGCGCGGTGGTGGCGGTCAACAGGTGCTCGGTGATGGAGAACCAGGCGGTTTCGTAGCGGTCGCCGTCGTTCAGCCGGGCCGCCGGGCGGCCGGGCCCGCTCAGCGCGCAGGTACGCGCGAGCTGGTGCAGTTCGGCAGCGCTGTAGCCGAACCGGACCGGCTCGGCAGCGGCCGGGCCAGCCGCCCCAACGGCACCGGCCCCCACCCAGTCACGGAGCGGCAGCACACTCATGCCACCCACCCCCCACGCACGGCCGTGCCGAGACGGACCAGCCGCCGCCGGGCCGCGGCGGTCATCCCGCCGCGCACTCCGTGCTGCTGGTCGACCGGCCGCGCCAGCTCGGTGGCCAGGCAGCGCGTCCGGATCGGGCAGCTCGCGCAGATCGTGGTGGCGGTCGCGGTGCGGGCCCGCCAGTCCATCAGCGTCTCACCGTCGATCGGACCGGCCCACAGCTCCGGCGAGGTCCCCGCGCACGCGGCGGTGTCCACCAGCCGCAACACAGGCCGGTCCGCCTCGCTGGGCGCGTTCTGAGCAGGCGAGATAACGTGAAGATGCATCGTGAGGACTCCCAATCGTCCGATGCGCTGGTCTTGGTCGGCGGCAACCGACCGGGGCCGTTCTCCGGGCCTCAGTGGGCGGCAACCCGCTGGGGCCCTCTTGCGTCCACTGGTGTTCGTGGACGTTCACCTGTGCTTGCACGTACCAACATAGATGCCACTGTGCTAGTACGCAACAGGCCGTTCCATGACTGCTTCGCTAGGTGGGCCTAACCTGGGTGCGTGGCCATCGATGCGAACGACCCGCGCCCGCCGTACCGGCAGGTTGCCGACGACTTGCGGCACCGGATTCAGACCACGAAGGAGTTCGAGCCGGGGGCTCGGTTGCCTTCGATCCGCAGCTTGGCGGCGGCCTACGGGATCGCGCCTCAGACCGTTCAGAACGCACTCCGAGAGCTGCGGGAGGCCGGCCTTGTCGTCTCCCAGCAGGGCCGGGCGTTCTTCGTCCGCGACCCTGACCGGCCGATCGGAGTGAGTGACGACCTGGCGGGCCGTGTGAGTCTTCTCGAAGAACAGCTTCAGGAGCTGCGGCGTCGTGTCGAGGGCCTTGAAGCTGAGCGCTAACCGTTCGCGAGCACAGAAGAACGTTCACGAACACCATGAGACGGCTACGGGTCTAGCCGCTGAAAGCCCACCGCGGTATACCGAGGTGGTATATCCGGCTGGATCAAGGGGATCATGGTGGGCATTCGGGATCAGGCTCCGTCGGCTCCGCCGGGGTTTTGGGATCGGCCTGAGGTCGTAGACGCTCTGATGACCCGGGACATGGGTGCCGTCATCCGTCATTTCCGGAAGTGGACGGGAGCTAGCCAGACTGACGTGAGTCTGCTGGTCGGCATCCCTCAGCCGCACGTCAGCGGGATGGAGCGCGGAACGCGGAGGGTGACCGCCCTTGACCTCTTCGAACGCTTCGCTGACGGACTCGCCATCCCTCCCCATGGCCGTCGTCTTCTAGGCTTGGCTGACGGCCAGCTCGGCAAGGCCGGGCCGCACGAGAGGGGAAACATGCGCATCACCGAAAGCCAAGATGAATGGCTCCGCATGCGGCGCATGCTGAACCAGCATCGCGCCGACCTGACGCGCGTGGCAATGGGACTCTATGAGCCATCTTCCAGATTGGACGAAACAGGTCTACTTGTTCCAAGCTACTGGCGACCTGAAAGTCCGATCGAACTCGGCAATATCGAGCTGACGCTTAAGGATTCCACTTCTCCGCCGGTTAACGGCCGTCAGGACGAGACTCGACCGATTCGACCTCTAGCAAACACGGGAAAGCAGTACGACACCTACCATCGCGCCATGCGTGATTTGGACAGTCCGCGTCTTTTTGAGAACCGAGTGTGTTATCGGCTCCTCGACTTTCATCAGACGGGCGGCCGGGGTGCCCTGACGCTTGGTCACATGCGGTACTTCGACATGATTGACGTGGGCGAATCCCTGGCTCACGAACTCGCGTGCGCCACCCTGGACCGCAACGGAGCCGTTCATCAAGAGCGTGCGCAGTGGAAGAACCTGCCGTTCCGGCGGATGCTGCGCGACCCGTTTGACCTGGAGACCTTCCCTCTCCTGATCTCTATCAGCACGCTGACGATTCGACGCAGCAAATCCGGTTCTACTTTCATGCTGCTTCGTCGGGGCGTGGATCAGGTCGCGATTGCTGGGGGGATGCTCAGTGTCATGCCGACCGGAGTTTTTCAGCCTGCTTCCATCCTGCCCGCCAACGGTGAGCCGGACTGTGATCTCTGGTGCAACATGACGCGTGAGTACAGCGAGGAATTCCTAGGAAATCCGGAGCATGACGGCAGCGGAGACCCGATCGACTACCAGCGCGACGAACCGTTCCGTTCGTTGAACGCCGCGCGCGACTCCGGGCGAATCCGCGCCTACTGCCTCGGCGTAGGCATCGACGCACTCAACATGGTCGGCGACGTCCTGACCGTCGCGGTCTTCGACGCTGACGTCTTCGACGACGTCTTCCGGGACCTGGTCGAGACTAACGATGAGGGCACGGTGGCCAGCTCGGGTAAGCACCGGGAACACTTCTCGTTCGATGGAGAGACCGTGAGCGATCTCCTCGCGACGGAGCCGTTCGCACCGAGCGGGGCCGGGTGCTTGGCGCTGGCCTGGGAGCACCGTGACGCCATTCTGGGTTGATGACGAGTGCGCTCCGCACGGCCGTATGCGGCGGCCTTGTGCGACGGATTCGCTTGCTGATGGCGGCCCATCGGTTTGCACGCACGACGGATCAATGCTTCTCTGACCTCTATCGTCTTCTTTTATTAAGCTCATGCAGAACTTCCTCGTATGAGCTAAAGCTGTCCGCCTTCTTGATGATTCGATAGTCAGGTCTCCTGCCCCCAAGCAGGCGATACGCATCGCGCCCTCCGGCCGTGTAATGGAATACTGGGGGGCGTTCAAGTCTAACTTTGATCATGGAGTATTTGTATTCATGATCATAGTTACTTGCATAATTTACCACGAATTCAGCATATGGCAGGCAGGGGAATTCGCTACTGTTTGCATCGGCCCTCGATTCAATGAATTCACGATAGTTTTCGACTGAATATGATGTTTTGAAGGCAAAAAGAGCCACTCCGCCTGGTTTTAGGATGTATGAGCCTTTATCGTCAAATATTTTTGGCTCCGAAACCTCCTCTTCCCAGAGGTTGGACCTACCTCCATGTAGCTTTTCCCCCATGACGAGAATGGATCGATCGCTCTCGTTGAAAAGGATTCCGGTTACCGTGGAGTGGATTTCATATTGCCAAAGCTCAGAGTGTTCAAACTCCTCTTTTTCGACTTCATTCCCCTGTAGATCTAGAACGCGAAAGTGTTCAAACGGCCTCTCGATGCCGATCGCTATGCGGGGAAGAAATTCTCTATGCCTATTTTGAGCCTCGTGGAGCAGAGTCAGCTCTGTCGCCTTTGCCGATCTGGCTGACTCTCTCGCAGAAGCCGAACTCGTGGTGGCCTGTTCTTGAGCGGCTTCAGCTTGAGCGATTGCTGCGTTGGCTTGAGTTTTTGCCGCCCTAACCTGTGCTCTAGTGTATTTTATTGCAATACATGAAACAATGAATGCCGCAAATGAAACTATGGCACTTAGGGCTTCTGGCTTTTGCAGTATACTGAAATTCAAGTTTCCGCCTAAAATGTGTATGGATGTAAGCCGGGTGACATAGGTTCGACGCGGCGCGAGCAAGTTTGGTTGCCTTCGGGGCGGCAGGCTGCTACTCGTGTGCTGTAGCCGGTCCTCTGGTTTCCTGTGACCTGGTCGAGTCGAACGACGAAGACACCGTCACCAGCTCCGGGAGGCACCACAAGCACTTCACGTTCGACAGGGAGATCGTGGAGCACATCCTTGCAACCGAGCCAGTCGCGCCCAGCGGGGCCGGTTACCTGACCCTTCCCCTGGAACATCGCGACGTGCTTCTCGGCTAACCGGCCATGTGCTTGTGCCCTGCAACACGCCGCCGTGTGTCGTGGCGACGAGTGACCAACTGGGTGACGACGCGAGCGCACGAGCGCGGTTGTACGCGTACACAGGAGGACAGTTTCGGGTGATGGTGGCCGTTCTCTCGGATGGTCGGAAGTCGCTCGTAATGAATAGGTCGTCGGTTCGATTCCGACAGGCGGCTCCCAGAGAGAAGGCCCCTTCCGATCATCGGAAGGGGCCTTCTTGCTAACGCCTTTGCTAACAGCGCCTCCTACGCGACCTCACCCATGGCCTTGGCGAACACCTCAGCCGCCGTGACGGCCGCCGACCTGACGACGTGGGCGTAGACCCGCAGCGTGATCGCCGGGTCCGCGTGCCCGAGCCGGGCGGCGACCACGTGGACGGGGACGCCGTTGAGAAGCAGCGTTGTCGCGTGGACGTGCCGAAGGTCGTGAACCCGCGCATGGGGGAGCGGTTCCGCCGGACGCGGCCCGTCCTTGGGGTTGTTGTAGGCCCGGATGGTCTTGGTCATCAGCCAGCCGACCGAGTCGGGGTGGATGGGATCTCCCCAGCCCGTCGCGAAGACGTAGCCGTCGGAGCCGCCGCGCCACTTGTCGCCGACGAGGAGCTTGTCAGCGGCCTGTGCCTTCCGGTGCTCCCGGAGGACGTTCGCCGTCTCCTGGTCAATGGTCACCACGCGGGTCCACCCGTTCTTGGTCGGCCCCTCGACCCGCTCCCCGTTGATCACACCGGTCGAGCCCTTGAGCGTGATCTTGAGCCCGTCAAGGTCGACGTCCGACCACCGCAGGTGCAGCAGCTCCCCGCGGCGAGCGCCCGTGTAGGCCGCCAGGTGGTAGAACGCGAACAGCCGGTGACGCCGGATTGCGGCGAGGAACGTCTTGAGCTGGACCGGGGTCCAGACCGCTCGTTCTTGGGTCGGCCGGGACTTGGGCCGCTTGGCGCCGCCTACGGCAACATCGACACCGGCGTGTCGATGATCCTGGCGGCGCCGTTCATCACCGAGTTGCACACCCCCGGATGGCTGGAACGCTTCGCCCACCGCTGCCAGGGCCGAGGCGTGGAGATCGCCGCCCTCTGGATCAACAGCGATCTCGGCACCATGCACGAGTACATCGAGACCCGTGACGCCCCGCGCGACCGGTGGAAGCTCTCACACTGGGACGAGTACGCCAGCACCCTGACCGAGGACCCACCTCCCGGAGTGACGGCCACGATCGACAACCGTCTCGGAGCAGCCGTCAGCCTCGCCGACCAGACCCGCGCCACCCTCCGCAGACTCCTGAACTGATCAGCCCTGTCCACCAGCTTCAGCCCAGTGCTCAAACAAGCTCACAGCCGTTATGGCCAGGACCACGCAGATCAACACCAAGGACAGCCAGATGATCAGGAAGCGCCGCATCTCCGGGATCGTAGTGACCAGGCGCCACCAGAGCGCCGGATGAGAACTTTCTCTACGTCTTCAAGGGCGGCCCGCTGACGCGGCCCGCCAGGCGGCCGCCCGCCCCGGCGCGCCGGGCGTGCGGCTTGTCCCGCCCGGTCCCGGCGAGCCGACCCACCCGACCGCCCGAAGATGCCTGGACTGTGAGAAAGCATCGGCATGACGCTGGATCCACCCGCTAACTTCTAGGCCAAGCTTGGCCATCATTGGCCACACCGCGAGGCGTGTCGAACAAGCGTTCGACGCGAAGAAGCGATATGAATGTCTAACAGCGCGGCCGTTTGACCAGCACTGCTCACAGGGAGTGATTGATATGGCTGACCGGAGTGCGATCGAATGGACTGAAGCTACTTGGAATCCGACAACTGGATGCGATCGCATTTCCTCCGGATGTGATCCGCAGTGGCGGGCTCCAATTTCCAGAGCGCAGCCATTTTCCACCGTCCTTCCATCTGACTTGACATTACTTGGGATGCTAGGTGACTCAATGCCTGTTGACCACTGTTGGACGAAGTGAGCTGTGATCGTGAACAATGGGTAGAATGGGCAGGATGACAGGATGACCAGTCAGGCGAGCCTGCGGGTAGTCAGCAGCTCAGCCTCACGATCGCCACAGCGTGGTTACGCTCGCTCGTGGTCGGGGGCGATCGCTGCCGCGGAGCTTCCAGTGCTCGGGCCGTGGCTGGCCCTGCGCTCCGGGTCCCCTTGCCCTCGAGTTGTGCGGGTATTGTCGCAGGTCAACGAGACTTGCGGCCCGGGAGTGCAGGCAACGGTCTCTGGTGGCTCATGTGGGCTAACGGCGGCACACGTCGCGACCTCCGTGAGGGCGTGACGAGCCAGAAGCGCCGCTATCTCGGGGTCAAGTGGTCAGATCGGGAATCGTCGTCTCCCTCTGTGTGGCCCTTGCCCAGCTTCTACAGAACGTGTTAAGGGCCGCTTGCGCCGCCGTCGCTGAATGAGTGAAGCGGGGACTTTGTGTCCTATAAAACCGACGAGGTGGAGGGCGCGCAGTCTCGCTGTTCTGCGCAAGCTCGCCCTCCGAGTTTTTCTAGGCTCTCAGATGTTAGGTTGTCACTCGGGAATATAATCGTAGAGCAGTACTTTGTTGCGCCGACGCTTTCGTCCTTCAGGGTCTCTCGTGATGCGATACAAGGCAACATCGTAGGCCCAAGAATGGGTGGCCACCTTGCGCTCTACACCAAAATGCTTCCGGGTTGCCGCGTCGAGGACACGATGATATTCCTCTTGCAGATCCCATGAGAACCGTTCAAAGTCGACGTCTTCCCAGCCATATAGATGTTCAAGTTCGAATCTCACTGCGTCGATGAAGTCCACCTCTGATCGGTCCACTTTCTCTGTTCGGGAACCAAGTTGCCGAGCCATCCTCTTTATGTACTCGGACTCGCGCTCCCATTTGCTGCCGGCATCTCTCCTCTCTGCATAATCGACCCAAGCCCAGAACGCTTCCGCGTCGGCAATATCAGGTGCTTGTTCATGATGGTACTCGCAGAGTAGGGCGAAGTTTCGCACGTCCATAGAACCGCCGAGAGAGCTAGGAACTACGTGTGCACGTTCCACGGGCGTGTTCCAGCAGATTAGACAACCCGGATTGCTCTCCATTCCGAGGTAGCGCGCGATGGCATCCTTGCTTGGTCGTGATTTTCGAGTATCGCCGTTTACCTCTCTCGCTCGAATCGGTAGAAGGTCAACGTCGTACCAGAAGTCGCCTTCCTCGCCTGCCGGGTAGCCGATGGTGAGGATATCCGGGATGTCGTTACGCTGCTTATTGCAGTTTCGCACCTCTCCGAAGGGGGTGTTTAGCGTATGCAAGTATGGGAAGATGAACTCGGGGATGAAATGGTGAATGATCTCCCAAGCGTCGTGATCGTAGCCGCCTTCGTCATTCCTGTGGCCCTGAATGCGTAGAAAGAGCGTACGCTCGGCGCCTGGCAATTTATGCTGGCTGTTCCGTAGTATTGTAAAGATTCGCAGGGCGCAACGTTCAAAATTCTCATAGACGGCCATGTCGTGGTAGAGCATTATTCGCTTAGGGGTTTTTGGAATGCGATGCTTTGCGTTTGATTTTCGCTGTGGGGCCTTGCGCGTGCGCTTCTTTTTGGACATCACATGCTCCATGCTCCTCGACGGCAGGGCCGATGATGCCCCAGAGGTCTGACAGATTCGGCAGAGAGGCTACGGCCGAAGGTGGTTGCACACGTTCGATGAGCGGGCAGTCGGAGGCAGTGGGAGCCGTTGTCTTCCCCTGCGCTGCCAGCGTCCGGCCTCTGCACAGCACGTCGAGAGCGTCTGGAGCGTCGCTGTGCGATCCGGTTCGCCGGCCCTGGACCGGTTCCACCGGCCTGGTTCGCGGCTATGGGGAAGACAACCGAGGGCTGTGGGCATGCGGGGGCACGTTCAGTGATCGGCGATGGCTCCTGGGGTGTTGATGCGGCGCTAACGGTGGGTGTAGAGGGGCTGGACGTGAGGACTGGCGAGCTACGGAGGACGTGTCGCAGCAGGGCAGGGATGTCTGTGAGACGGGTGTGGTTATTGTTCGTTGATTTCGTAATGTGAACACATGCTTACGAACACCACGTGGATAAAGCGAACAGTGCCCGGTGGCGCTAGTTGAGCTCTAGCTTTGTTCTATGGCAATGGTGTATCCCATACGGCCCGAGTCCGACGACGATGATGTCTCGTACGATGCATTCGCATCAGACCTGTCTGAACAGTGGTATGTCGAGGTCACACCACGCGTGGACGACGAGGAGATGGATTCCATCGCCCTGGGGCCGCTGAGTCCTCGGGTTGCTTGGGACTTCGCTCACGATCTGGCTGATGTGCGCCCGTACTGGACATGTGTCGTTGCGCCGCTCTACGAGGGCCCCTTGGGTATCCAGGACTTCATCAAGGTCGTAGAGGATCACGAGCCAGAGCGCTAGGCGTTGAGCGGCACGGGTACTGTCGCAGGCCATAGGGAGCTGCTGTACAGCAGGGGAGTACAGTAACGGCCTCTTACGACGGCTCATGCGGGCTTATGGCGGCACACGTTGTGAGCTGGGTGAAGGCGTGGCGGGCTAGGAGTGCCGGTGGTTCGCATCGAGGGGCGAGGGCTTGCTAACACAGATGCTAACGGCGGGTCTGGACAGCCCTGGATGGAGATGGTCCGCACGGTTGGCTGAGGGCGCCCCTGTGCAGGTCAGTGGACTGATCTGGATGGGCGTGGATCTTGTTCGTCGGACTCGTAATGAATAGGTCGTCGGTTCGATTCCGACAGGCGGCTCCAGCTCAGAGGCCCCTTCCGATCATCGGAAGGGGCCTTCTTGCTGACAGCGCCTCCGTCCATGGCCTTGGTGTAGACCCGCAGCGTGAGCGCCGTGTCCGCGCCGGGCGGCGACCACGTGGACGGGGACGCCGTTGAGGAGCAGCGTCGTCGCGTGGACGTGCCGGAGGACGTTCGCCGTCTCCTGGTCGATGGTCACCGCGCGGGTGCACCCGCCCTTGGTCGGCCCCTGGACCCGCTCCCCGTTGGTCACGCCGGTCGAGCCCTTGAGGGTGATCTTGAGTCTGTCGGGGTGGATGTCCGACGATGTGGCGGTTCCCCACGGCGGAGGCCGCCAGGTGGGGAACGTGAGCTGGACCGGAGTCCGGGCCGTTCGCTTCTCGGTTTCCCGGGGCTTGAGCGGCGGTGCCTAGGGCGTTTTCGCTGAATATGAGTATTCGTACTCAGGTGCGCGAAGATCGTTTTGGTCAGGATGAGGGGCGAGCACCGAGATCGGAGAACCCCCTTGAGAACGACCGTCCTGACCCTCGCGACGGCGGGAGCCGTCACCGCCACGTTGCTGACCGCCCCGGCCGCCCCGGCCGCGCGGGCCGCGACGAGCCCCGCCTGGCGGGCCTCCATGCAGCACGAGTCGCTGCGCCACGGGTCCCGGCTGCTGACGGTGGGCAAGACCACCTGGGCCTTCGGCGGCCGCGGCTACCGGGACGGCCGCGCCACCGCGTTCCGGCGTGAGGGAACCACCTGGCGGCAGGTCGCGTTGCCCTCGCAGGCGCGCGGCGAGGTCGTCGCCGCCGACGCCGGTTCGGCTGGCGACGTGTGGGCCGCGACGCTCGGCACCAAGAACGGGCAGCCCGTCGCGATGCGCTTCGACGGCAGGAGATGGAAGACCGTTCAGACGCTCGGGAACACGATCGTGACCGCCGTGACGGTCGTCGGCCCCCGGGACGTGTGGGTCTTCGGGACCGACGGGCCGACGGACCGCCGTCCCGTCGCCTGGCACGGCACCCCGCGCGGCTGGAAGAAGACGACCATGCCGTTCGTCGTCTGGAGCGCCGACCTGCGCTCGGGCAGGGACCTGTGGGCCGTGGGCTGGCGGAGTGGTGGCGGGCCGGTCGCCGGACGCTTCGACGGCAAGCGCTGGCGGTCGGTCCCCGACCCGCGCGGCTCACTGCCCGCCGCGCTGCGCGACCCCGCCAAGGCGCAACTCGTCTACGGCAGGCTCTTCGCCGCGAGGGGAACGCTGTGGCTGGCCGTGAACGCGAGCATTTGGTCCGAGCAGCGCACCGACGCCTACCTGCTGCGCTTCGACGGCAAGCGCTGGCGCTCCGAGCGGCTGCCCAAGCGCGTGGCGTGGCACGAGAACGGCTCGTTCGTGCCCGACGGCAAGGGCGGGCTCTGGATGTTCGCCTCCACGGGCGACTATCGGTCGTTCCTGTTCCGTCGCACGGCTTCGGGCTCCTGGAGTAGTTCTCCTGTGAAGGGGACGGGCCTCCAGTACGTCGAGCTGGCCGACCTCGCGCCCGCCCCGGGCGGCGGCCTGCTCGGATCGGCCGGCTGGGAGACCCGCACCACCGCGACCGGCGGGGTGCTGTCCTACCGCTGACCCATGGCCGGTCTCCGGAGGCGTCGGCCTCCCGACCACCCCTGGAGACCGGCCCCAGGTCATGAACGTCGCCGTTCATGACCTACGGGGACGCGTGGTTTGCTGGATTCCCCTCCCGGGGGCGGCGGGCGATGCAGTGCCATGGAGCCGAGAGGGCTCCCGTCGCCTCGGAACGGTCAGGTGGCCTTGCCGCGGGCGATGTAGAGGTTCATTTCGGTGAAGTCGAGGGTGATGTTGTAGGGCTTCCAGAAGCAGTGGGCGAACCAGCCCATCGTGTCGAACCCCGTCCCGTAGGGCCAGGGCACGTTGACCTGCTGGTTGGGGTTCGTGTAGCAGTAGGCCTCCCTGGCGACGGCGTCGCCGAGCCGGATCTCCTTCGGGTAGCAGGGGTAGGCGACGGCCGGGTGGCTCTGGGCGAACGTGCCGACCGGGCGCTCGTAGTCGGTGCGGACCCCCAGCCGCTCGGCCGTTTCCCCTCTCATGCCCGCGACGATCTCGCCGACTCCGCCGAAGTTCACGCCCACCACCCGTGGACCGGAGCCGGCGAAGCTGCCCGTGCTGTGCAGATACTGCTCACGGGCCAGCCACAGCGGCAGGGGCTTGGTGCCCGCCCGTGCGGCGTCGGCGCGTGCCTTCCTGGCCGTTCCGGGGGTCGGGCGGCGCAGGATCAGCTGCCGGCCCGCGTAGTCGAAGGTGGTCAGCAAGTGGTAGAAGACCCACGTGCCGATCAATCCGTCGTTGTCGGTGTCGACGTCTTCGCCCGACTCCTTCGACGACCAGCCCACGGGGACGTTGCGCAGTTCGATGCCGCCCAGCTTGAACGAGTCCAGCACCCCGTAGTGCGCCCATATGGTGCCGCCCCCGTAATCGACCTTCTGACTGGCGACGGGGCTCAGCCCGGCTTCCCTGGCCACCGTCGAGGTCAGGCTCAGGTGCGGGGCGCCGGTGTAGAACGAGAAGTTCTTCGGCGGTCCGCCGTTGACCGAGGCCTTCACCAGCGGTGACGGGTCCGTCCGTTCGAAAGGCACACGGCCGATGTCGCCGTGGACCTGATACGGCTCGCCGCGAACCGCCCCGAACCATTTGGCGTAGATGTCCTCGCCCGCCGCTTTCCAGCAAGGCACGGAGGAGGAGAGTTTGTCCTGCCGGATGTAGCAGTCGCCCAGGAGCCCGTTGGTCTGCTTGTCGCCGGGCGCCAACTTGAGGGCCATCGTGAGGTACTTCTCGGCGTCGGGGAACTTGTTGGCCAGGAGCCCGACATAGCCGCGCTGGCGCGCCGCGTGCAGATCCGTGGGGTCCTTTTTCAGGATCTCCTCATACGCGCGTCCGGCCTGCTCGAACTTCCCGGCCTTGAACAACGCGTCCGCGTCACCGCCGTCGGCGTGCGCCGTGGCCGCCTTGCCCAGCAGCGGTGTGGCCGCGGCGGCACCGGCCACCACGGCCGCGCCCCGCAGCAGCGAACGCCGGTCCCATTTCCCGTCATCAGCCACGACCTTCTCCTCTTGTGATCACCTTCCGGAACCGGGGCGCCATGCCCCCGGCACGGACCGCTGTGGCCCATGCCCCCAATGAAGACCGCAGAGTGTTGCGGTGGCGTATGCGGTTTTCGATACGCCTGCGATACACCCGAGCCACAAGGAACCGGCCCACACCGGCAGTGCGGGGCAGGTGGTCAGGCCGGGAGGTAGGCGGCCAATGCCGCTTCGAATTCCGGATCGTGCTCGGCGGCCGAGCGGTGAGCACGCCCCACGGGGTCGTAGCGGCCGGGGTCGCCGGTCCTGAGCATGTGCCGGACGCGCAGCACGATCTCTTCCGGTTCGGGGACCAGGCCGAGGTCGAGGTCGTACCGCCCGTGCGCCGTGCCCCGCGTGGCGCCGGGTTCGTGGACGTCGTGCACCATCCAGCCGCGTTCCTCATCCCATTCGAGGGAGAGGGACAAAGTGGTGTGGGAGTCGTCGTAGTCCCAGATCGCCTCCCGGCCGAGGCCGATGGCCGCGGTGCGCCTGGATCCGCGCGAAATGCCGCCGGTGACTCCGCCGGTCTCGATGCCCTGGGCTTCCAGCGCGCTGCCGACGGCCTCGATGTAGTGGCGGTGGTCAGTGAGGGCGCGTTTGGTCATGGCCGAATGCTCGCACCTAGGGGGCACAGAGAGCCGCTTCGTGCTGGCAGGGCCGCTGCGAACGCGTTCCAGTGGTTACCTGACATCAGGGATGGATGACTACGGACCTAGCACTCACCCGATCGGACGGTTCGTGGGAAAGTGGGGGTGTGGGGCACCAGCGATCGGAGCCTGAGGACGCGAGCCGGCAGCGGCTGCGTGATCTCGCGCGGTTGCGTCAGGTCCGGGACCGGATCGATCGGGAGTACGCGCGGCCGCTGGACGTCGAGGCGCTGGCCCGCGGGGTGAACGTGTCGGCGGGGCATCTCAGCCGCGAGTTCCGGCGCGCCTATGGCGAGTCGCCGTATTCCTACCTGATGACGCGGCGCATCGAGCGTGCGATGGCGTTGCTGCGGCGGGGCGACCTCAGCGTCACCGAGGTCTGTTTCGCGGTCGGCTGCTCGTCGCTGGGCACCTTCAGCACCCGCTTCACCGAGCTGGTCGGCGTGCCGCCCAGCGTCTACCGGCGCCGCGCGGCGGACGCGACTGCGGGGATGCCGTCATGCGTGGCGAAACAGGTGACCAGACCGATCAGGAATCGAGAAGCGCCGGTCACGGAGCCGCAGCTAGCGTGACCGGCATGGGTATCAACATTCACGCGAGCTTCCTGCCGCATGACGACCCGGACGCCTCACTGGTCTTCTACCGCGACGTCCTCGGGTTCGAGGTCCGCAACGACGTCGGGTACGACGGGATGCGCTGGATCACGGTCGGTCCCAGGGACCAGCCCGACACGTCCATCGTCCTGCAGCCGCCGGCCGTCGATCCCGGTGTCACCGACGAGGAGCGCCGCACCATCACCGAGATGATGGCCAAGGGCACCCTCGCCGGCATCGTCCTGGCCACCGACGATCTCGACGGCACCTTCGAGCGGGCGGTGGCGGGCGGCGCCGAGGTCGCCCAGGAGCCGATCGACCAGCCCTACGGCGTTCGCGACTGCGCCCTGCGTGATCCTGCGGGCAACATGGTCCGCATCCAGGAACGGCGCTGAGCCGTACGGCGCAGGCCGAGCCGGGCGACGCCCGCGGAACGACCCGTCCGACAGAGGGAGACAGGATGAGCATGCCCATGGGGGACGCGCGGCCGCACGCCGCCGACCGGCACGACCTGATCCGCGTGCACGGCGCGCGCGAGAACAACCTCAAGGACGTCAAGGTCGAGATCCCCAAGCGCCGGCTGACGGTGTTCACCGGCGTCTCCGGCTCGGGCAAGAGCTCGCTGGTGTTCAGCACGATCGCGGCGGAGTCGCAGCGGCTGATCAACGAGACCTACAGCGCCTTCGTGCAGGGCTTCATGCCGGCGCTCGCGCGTCCCGAGGTCGACGTGCTGGACGGGCTGACGACCGCGATCGTCGTCGACCAGCAGCGGATGGGCTCCGACCCCCGCTCCACGGTCGGGACCGCCACCGACGCCAACGCGATGCTGCGCATCCTGTTCAGCCGGCTCGGGGAGCCGCACATCGGCCCGCCCAGCGCGTACGCCTTCAACGTCCCCTCGGTCCGGGCGAGCGGCGCGATCACGGTCGAGCGCGGTGCGAAGAAGGCGGTGAAGGCGACCTTCACCCGCACCGGCGGCATGTGCCCCGAGTGCGAGGGGCGCGGCAAGGTCTCCGACATCGACCTCACCCAGCTCTACGACGACTCCAGGTCGATCGCCGAGGGCGCGTTCACCATCCCCGGCTGGAAGTCCGACAGCTTCTGGACCACGCGGGTCTACGCCGAGTCGGGCCTGCTCGACCCGAACAAGCCGATCCGCGAGTTCACCGAGAAGGAGATGCACGCGTTCCTGTACGGGGAGCCGACCAGGGTCAAGGTCGAGGGCGTGAACCTCACCTACGAGGGCCTGATCCCGAAGATCCAGAAGTCGTTCCTGTCCAAGGACAAGGAGGCGATGCAGCCGCACATCCGGGCGTTCGTGGAGCGGGCCGTCACCTTCACCGCCTGCCCCGGGTGCGGTGGTACCCGGCTGAGCGCGGCGGCCCGGTCGTCGAAGATCAGGGGGGTCAGCATCGCCGACGCCTGCGCGATGGAGATCAGGGACCTGGCGGCGTGGGTGCGCGAGCTGGACGAGCCGTCGGTCGCGCCGCTGCTGGCGGCGCTGGGGGACACCCTGGACTCGTTCGTGGAGATCGGGCTCGGCTACCTGGCGCTCGACCGGCCGGCGGGCACGCTGTCGGGCGGCGAGGCGCAGCGCACCAAGATGATCCGCCAT
>NZ_BCQR01000116.1 GCF_001552175.1 Actinomadura kijaniata NBRC 14229 | reverse complement strand
GCGGCGGGCGTCCGACATCCGCTCCACCAGCAGCAACCCGACGCCCTCGGAGAACACCGTGCCGTCGGCGGCGGCGTCGAACGGTTTGCACCGCCCGTCCGGCGCCAGCCCGCGCTGGCGACTGAACCCGACGAAGACGCTCGGCGAGGGCATCACGGTCACCCCGCCCGCCAGCGCGAGGTCGCAGTCGCCGTTGCGCAGTGCCTGGGCGGCCAGGTGCAGGGAGACCAGGGAGGAGGAGCAGGCGGTGTCGACCGTGACGGCGGGTCCCTCCAGGCCGAGGACGTAGGCGATGCGGCCGGACGCGACGCTGCTCGCCGCGCCGGTCAGCAGGTACCCCTCCACCGCCTCCGAGGTGCGCGCCGCCCCGCCGGGATAGCCGTAGGCGGTCATGCCGACGAAGACGCCGGTGCGGCTGTCGCGGAGCGACGCGGGCGGGATCCCGGCCCGTTCGAGGGCCTCCCAGGCGGTTTCGAGCAGGACGCGCTGCTGCGGGTCGGTGCCCAGCGCCTCCCGGGGGCTCATCCCGAAGAACTCGGCGTCGAAGTGCCCCGCCTCGTCGAGGAACCCGCCCCGGTCGACGTAGGAGGTGCCGGGACGGTCGGGGTCGGGATCGAACAGGGCGTCCAGGTCCCAGCCCCGGTCGTCGGGGAACCCCGACACCGTCTCCCGGCCGAGGTCGGCGACGTCCCACAGGTCCTCCGGGGACCGCACGCCGCCGGGGAACCGGCACGCCATCGCGACGATCACGATCGGGTCGTCGCCCCCGGCCCCGGCCGCCGCCGGGCGGACGGGTGCGGCGCGGACCTGGCCGCTGAGCCGTTCGCGCAGGTGTTCGGCGAGCGCGGCGGCGTTGGGGTGGTCGAAGACCAGGGTCGCCGGGAGCCGCAGCCCGGTCGCGGCGTTGAGCCGGTTGCGCAGCTCGACGGCGGTGAGCGAGTCGAAGCCGATCTCCTGGAGGGGCCGCCGGGGATCGATCGTCTCCGGCGCGGGATGGCCCAGCACGACGCCGATGTCGCCGCGCACCAGATCCAGCAGGAAGTCGAACCGCTCGGCCTCGGAGCGACCGGCCAGCTCCCGCTGGAGCGCGCCCTGCCCGCCCGTCCGGCCGCCCGCCCGCCGCCGGGGGGCGCGCAGGAAGCCGCGCAGCACGGCCGGCGCGGGCCGCTCCTCGGCCGCCGCGCGGATCGCGGCGAGGTCGAGCCCGGCGGGCACGAGGTCGGGCCGCCCGTCGTCGAGGCCGATGTCGAAGAGCGCGAGCGCCTCGGCGTCGGACAGGGTGGTGAGCACGTCGTGCGCGACGGCGTGGCGTTTCTCCTCGAACAGCTCGGCGGTGATGCCGCTGGCCCGCCGCCAGAGTCCCCAGGCGAGCGAGACCGCCGGAAGACCCCGGGCGCGGCGGTGCGCGGCCAGCGCGTCCAGGAAGGTGTTGCCCGCCGCGTAGTTGGCCTGCCCGGGGTTGCCGAGGGTCCCGGCGAGGGAGGAGAACAGCACGAACGCGCTGAGGTCGTGGTCCTGGGTCAGCTCGTGGAGGTGCCATGCCGCGTCGATCTTGGGCCGCAGCACGGGGTCGAGCTGCTCGGCCTCCAGCACGCCGACGGCGGCGTCGTCGGTCACGCCCGCCGAATGGACGACGGCGGTGAGGGGGTGTTCCGGCGGGATCGCGTCGAGCAGCCGGCGCAGGTCGTCGCGGTCGGAGGTGTCGCACGCCCGGACGGTGACCGTGGCGCCGAGCCCGGCCAGCTCGGCCCGGAGTTCGGCCGCCCCGGCGGCGTCCGGTCCGCTCCGGCTGGCCAGCAGCAGGTGCCCGACGCCGTGCTCGACGACCAGGTGCCGGGCGACGGCCGCGCCGAGCGTGCCGGTGCCGCCGGTGACCAGCACCGTGCCGTCGGCCGCGAGCGGCCGGGGGAGGGTGAGGACGAGCTTGCCGGTGTGGCGGGCCTGGCTCATGAGCCGGAACGCCTGGGGCGCGTGCCGGACGTCGAAGGCCGTCACGGGCAGGGGGCGCAGCGCGCCCTCGGCGAACAGCGCGTCCAGTTCCGCCAGCATCCGCCCGACGTGGTCGGGTCCGGCCTCGACCGTCTCGAACGCGCGGTAGGCGACGCCGGGATGCCGCCGCGCGACCTCGTCGGCGTCGCGGACGTCGGTCTTGCCCATCTCCAGGAAGCGCCCGCCCCGGGGCAGCAGCCGCAGCGACGCGTCCACGAACTCACCGGCGAGGGAGTCCAGGACCACGTCCATCCCCTCGCCGCCGGTGGCGGCGCGGAACTCGTCCTCGAACGCGAGGGTCCGCGAGTCCGCGATGTGGTCGTCGTCGAAGCCCATCGCGCGCAGCGTCCCCCACTTGGGGGTGCTGGCGGTGGCGTAGACCTCCGCGCCCCAGTGCCGCGCGAGCTGGACGGCGGCCATGCCGACGCCGCCGGTCGCGGCGTGCACCAGCAGCCGCTGGCCCGCCCGGAGCCCGCCCAGGTCGCGCAGGGCGTAGTAGGCGGTGAGGAACGCGACCGGCGCGGCGGCCGCCTGGACGAACGTCCAGCCGGGCGGCACCCGGGTCAGCGCCCGCCGGTCGGCCACCGCGACCGGCCCGACGGCCCCCTCGGGGAACAGGCCCATGACGGCGTCGCCGGGCGCGAGGTCGGTGACGTCCGCCCCGGTCTCGACGACGACCCCGGCGGCCTCGCTGCCGATGTGGGCCTCGCCGGGGTACAGGCCGAGCGCGAGGAGCACGTCGCGGAAGTTGGCCCCGCCGGCGCGTACCGCGACCCGGACCTCGCCGCCCTCCAGCGGCCGGTCGTGGGCGGCGCAGGGCTCCAGGACGAGGTTCTCGATGCTGCCCGGACCGGTGCTCGCCAGCCGCCACGCCGGGGTGTCCGGCGGTGCCAGCGGCGTCTCGGTGTCGGCGTGGACCAGCCGCGCCGCGAACATCTCGCCGTCCCGCAGCGCGAGCTGCGGCTCGTCGGTGGCGAGGGCCTCCCGCAGCCGCCGGAGGGAGCCGTCGCGGCCGTCGAGGTCCACGAGGCCGAACCGGTCCGGGTGCTCCGACTGGGCGACCCGCAGGAACCCCCACGCCGGTGCGGCGGCCAGCCCGGTGACGTGTTCCCCGGCGCGGACGGCGACGGCCCGTTCGGTCACCACGACGAGCCTGCTGTTCTCGAACCGTTCGTCGGCGAGCCAGCGCCGGACGAGCCCGTGCACGCGGTGCGTCGTCGCGTGGGCGTCCTCGACCGGGGTCCCGCCGGTGTCGCCGGAGCCGACGAAGGTCACGACCGTGGCCGGGACCTCGGCGGGCAGTGACTCCAGGTCGGTGACGCGCCGGACGCCGTCCCCGAGCCCTTCGGGGGCGGCCCCGAGAACGGCCCAGTCTCCCGGCTCCCCGGCCGGGCCGTCGGCGGTGACCGGCCGCCAGGAGAGACGGTAGAGCGTGTCGCGCCGGACCGCGGAGGCCCGGCCGGCCTGCCGGGCGGTGAGCGGGCGGACGGTGAGCGCGTCGACCGTCGCCACCGGGGCGCCGCCCGTGTCGAACAGCGTCAGGCCGACGGTGTCCGGCCCGGTCAGGGCGAGCCGTACCCGGACGGCGGTGGCGCCGACGGCGTGCACGGACACGCCGCTCCAGGCGAACGGCAGCCGGGTCCGGCCGTCGTGGCCGTCCCCGGCCAGCGCGGTCACGTGCAGCGCGGCGTCGAACAGCGCCGGGTGCAGCGCGAAGCCCCCGGTGTCGACGTCGTCGGGCAGCTCGACCTCGGCGTAGAGGTCGTCGCCGTGCCGCCAGGCGGCGCGCAGCCCCCGGAAGGCGGGCCCGTAGTCCAGTCCGATGCCGCCGAGCCGCGGGTAGACCTCGGCCGTGTCCAGCCGCGTCGCCCCCTCGGGCGGCCAGGCCCCGCCGGGCTCCGGCGGGGCCGGGGCGCGCGGGCTCAGGACGCCGGTCGCGTGCGTCACCCACGGGGCCTCGTCGGCGTCCTCCGGCCGGGAGTGGATGCCGACGGGGCGCTCACCGTCCGGCCCCGGCACGCCGACGATCACCTGGATCCGCACCGCGTCCCCGTCCGGCAGGGTCAGCGGCGTCCGCAGCGTCAGCTCCTCCAGCCGGGCGCAGCCGGCGCGGTGCGCGGCGTGCAGGGCCAGCTCGGCGAAGGCGGTGGCCGGGACGATCACCGAGCCGTGCACGGTGTGGTCGGCGAGCCAGCCGTGGGTGCCCAGGGAGAGCCGCCCGGAGAACAGGTGGCCGGTGCCGTCGGCGAGCATCGTCTCGGCGGCCAGCAGCGGGTGGTCGGCCGGGCCCAGCCCGGCCGACCGGACGTCCCCGGCCCGCTCCGTGGTGTCGGGCCAGTACCGTTCCCCGGCGAACGCGTAGGTCGGCAGGTCGACGGGGACCGCCTCGCGGTCCGGCACGGTCCGCGACCAGTCCGGTGACGCGCCGTTGACGTGCGCCTCGGCCAGGGCGGTGAGCAGCCGGGTCCGGTCGCCCCGGTCGCGGCGGAGCGTGCCGACCGCCACCGCCGCGCCGCCGTCGTCCTCGACGGTCTCCTGGATCGGGACGGTGAGGACCGGATGCGGGCTCACCTCGATGAACAGGGTGTGGCCATCGGCGAGCAGGGCGCGGGTGGTCTCCTCGAACCTGACCCGGTGGCGCAGGTTGGTGTACCAGTAGTCGCCGTCGAGGCCGCCGGTGTCGATCGGCCCGGCGGTGACGGTCGAGTAGAACGGGACGTCGGCCGGGCGCGGGACGATCCCGGCGAGGTCCCGCGCGATCCGGTCCCGGACGGGCTCCACGTGCGGGGTGTGCGAGGCGTAGTCGACCGGGATCAGCCGGGCCGGAACGCCGTCCGCCTGGCAGGAGTCGACGAGCTCGCGCAGCTCCCCGGCCGCGCCCGCGACGACGGTGGAGCCGGGGGAGTTGACGGCGGCGACGCCGAGGTTCCGCCGGTCCGGGCGGTCCAGCAGCGCCTCGACCTCGGCCGGGGGCAGCGGCACCGAGGCCATGCCGCCGCTGCCGGCCAGGTCGAGCAGGGCCCGGCTGCGCAGGGCGACGATCCGGGCGGCGTCGTCGAGCGTGAGCGCCCCGGCGACGTGCGCGGCCGCGATCTCCCCCTGGGAGTGGCCGACCACCGCGTCCGGCCGGATCCCGGCGGCCTGCCACACCCGGGCCAGGGACACCATCATCGCGAACAGCGCGGGCTGCACCACGTCCACCCGGTCCAGCGACGGGGCGTCCGGCGCGCCGCGCAGCACGTCGACCAGCGACCAGCCGGTGTGCGGCGCGAGCGCGTCGGCGCAGGCGTGCAGGTGGTCGCGGAAGACGGCGGAGGTCTCCAGCAGGTCGACGGCCATCCGTTCCCACTGGGAGCCCTGGCCCGGGAACACGAACACGGTCCGGGCCGAGGAACCCCGTCCCCGGACGACGTTCGCCGCCGCCTCGCCCTCCGCCAGCGCGCGCAGGCCCGCCAGGAGGTCCTCGCGCGTGTCGGCGACGACGGCCGCGCGGTGCTCGTGGTGGTCGCGTTCGTGGACCAGCGCGTGGGCGATGTCGGCGGGCTCGACGTCGGGGTGCGCCGCGGCGAAGTCCAGCAGCCGCCGCGCCTGGCCGCGCAGGGCCGGCTCGGTCCGGGCGGAGACCAGCCACGGCGGCGGGCCCGCCGAGACCACCGGCGGCGCGGGGTCCGCCGGGCGCGGCGGCGTCTCCGGGCGCGGCGGCGCGGCCTCCAGGACGACGTGCGCGTTGGTGCCGCCGACGCCGAACGACGACACGGCCGCGCGGCGCGGCCGCCCGGTCTCGGGCCAGGGCCGCGCGGAGGTGAGCAGGCGCACGTTCCCCAGGTCCCAGTTGACGTGCGGGGTCGGCTCGTCGACGTGCAGCGTTCTGGGGAGCAGGCCGTGGCGGAGGGCCAGCACCATCTTGATGACGCCCGCCACCCCGGCGGCGCCCTGCGGATGGTTGAGGTTGGACTTCACCGAGCCGAGCCACAGCGGCCGGTCCGCGGGCCGGTCCCGCCCGTAGGTGGCCAGCAGCGCGTGCGCCTCGATCGGGTCGCCGAGGGTGGTGCCGGTGCCGTGCGCCTCCACCGCGTCGACGTCGTCGGCGGTCAGCCGGGCGTCGGCCAGCGCCTGCTCGATGACCCGCTGCTGGGAGGGGCCGTTGGGCGCGGTCAGGCCGTTGCTGGTGCCGTCGGAGTTGACCGCCGACCCGCGCAGCACGGCCAGGATCCGGTCGCCGTCGCGCTGCGCGTCCGACAGCCGCCGCAGCAGCAGCAGCCCGACGCCCTCGCCCCAGCCGATGCCGTCCGCGGCCGCCGCGAACGGCTTGCTCCGCCCGTCGGGCGCCAGTCCCCGCTGCCGGCTGAACTCGGTGAACCACGCGGAGGTGGCCATGATGGTGACGCCGCCCGCCAGCGCCCGTTCGCACTCGCGGTTACGCAGCGCCCTGGCCGCCAGGTGGATCGCCACCATCGACGAGGAGCAGGCGGTGTCCACCGTGATCGTCGGGCCCTCCAGCCCGTAGGAGTAGGCGATGCGGCCGGACATGATGCTGGCCTGGGTGCCGGTCAGGATGTAGCCCTCGACCTGTTCCCGCGTGGGCAGCAGGCTCATGTTGTAGGTCTGGCCGACGCTGCCGACGAACACCCCGGTGCGGGTGCCGCGCAGGGTCGAGGGCGGCAGTCCCGCCCGTTCGAACGCCTCCCACGCGACCTCGAGGATCTGCCGCTGCTGGGGGTCCATCGACAGCGCCTCGCGCGGGCTGATCCCGAAGAACCCGGCGTCGAACCGGTCGGCGTCGGCGAGGAAGGAGCCCTCGCGGGTGTAGGTCCTGCCCACCGCGTCGGGGTCGGGGTCGTAGATGTCGTCGATGTTCCAGCCGCGTTCGGCGGGGACGTCCCCGACGGTGTCCTTCTCGGCCACCAGCAGGTCCCACAGGTCCTCCGGCGAGGCGACCCCGCCGGGGAACCGGCAGGCCATCGACACCACGGCGATCGGCTCGTGCTCCCGGTCCTCGGCCTCCTGGAGACGCCGGCGGACCTGCCGGAGGCTGGCCGTCGTCCGCTTCAGATAGTCGCGCAGCCGCTCCTCGTTGGCCGTCGGTTCGAGCTCGGCGGGGCCGGGGGTCATCGGGCCTCCCCACTGTGCGTGCCTCAATGCGAATTCCGGACGCCCGTGCCCAGGGCACGGGACACAAACGGAAAGGGTCGCACCCGGCGCTAACGGCGGACTTGGCCGGTTCTAAAACCCCGACGCGGGCTGCGGCTTTTAGCCGCATTTTAAATCGCGGCGACAGGATGTGCCCGGCTGGAATCAGTGATCCGCGCACGCAAGGGGTGAGTCATGAGCGCCATCCTCGGCCGGTCCGGGCCTCGGCCGCAGACCCTTCCGGACGGGGCCCGCGTCCTGCGGTCGGCCCTGGCGACCGAGGGCGTGGCGACCACCGACGAACGGTTCGCCGCCTGGCTCGCCGAGTGCGAGCGGACCAACCGGATGCTGGTCGAGCGGGTGCCGCTCACCGAGCTGCGCGGCTGGCGCTTCACCGAGGGCGACGGCTCGCTGGTGCACGAGAGCGGGAGGTTCTTCAGCGTCGACGGGGTGCGGGTGACCCGGACCGGGCGGGATCCGCGTTCCTGGGGGCAGCCGCTCATCGACCAGCCCGAGGTCGGCATCCTCGGCCTGCTGGCGAAGGAGTTCGACGGCGTCCTGCACTTCCTGATGCAGGCCAAGATCGAGCCGGGCAACCGGCGGCGGTTGCAGCTCTCCCCGACGGTGCAGGCCACCAAGAGCAACTACACCAAGGTGCACGGCGGCGCCGCCACCCCGTACCTGGAGCACTTCCTGCGGCCGGGCCGGGGCCGGGTGATCACCGATGTGCTCCAGTCCGAGCAGGGCACCTGGTTCCTGGGCAAGCGCAACCGCAACATGGTCGTCGAGACGACCGGCCCGGTGCCGGTCCTGGACAGCTTCTGCTGGCTGACCCTCGGGCAGATCCGGCGGCTGCTGACCGTGCCGAACCTGATCAACATGGACTCCCGGACGGTGCTGGCCTGCCTGCCGGTCGCGGCGTCCGGCTGGCCGGACGAGCCGTCCGGCCCGGGGTTCGCGGCCGACCTGCGGCGGTCGGTCCAGGCGGGGGAGGCGGACGGCCCGCACACCGACGTCGAGATCCTGAGCTGGCTCAACGACGTGCGGACCGAGACCGGGCAGAGCGTCGAGCGGGTCCCGCTGTCGGCGCTGGAGGACTGGCGGGTGTCGCGGGACGACATCGCGCACCGGGACGGCCGGTACTTCCGGGTCATCGGCGTCTCGGTGGAGAGCGGCCACCGCGAGGTCAAGGCGTGGTCCCAGCCGCTGCTGGCCCCCTGCGGCACCGGGGTGGTCGCCTTCCTGACCAGGCGGGTCGACGGCGTGCTCCAGGTGCTGATGCGGGCCTCGGTCGAGCCGGGGTTCCTGGACGTCGTCGAGCTCGGCCCCACCCTCCAGTGCGATCCGGCCAACTACGCCGACGCGCCGCCCGAGAGGCGCCCGCGCTTCCTCGACCGCGTGCTCGGCGCGACCGGCGACGTCCGCTACGACGTGGTCCTGTCGGAGGAGGGCGGCCGGTTCCACCACGCCGAATGCCGCTACATGGTGGTCGAGTGCGACGACGCGGAGGCGGTGGAACCGCATCCGGATTTCCGCTGGATGACCGTCCGGCAAATCCTGTCGCTGCAACGGCACACCAATTATCTCAACGTTCAGACGCGCAGTCTTCTCGCCTGCCTGAGTTCTCTCTGGTGAGCGCGGGACCGTTGTCCGGAAAAACGGAAAGAGGAGAATCGATGGCGGTGTCCACGGAACCGGGCGGCCTCTGGTTCAGGCGGTTCGTCCCGGACGCCGAGGGGGCGCCGGTCCGGCTGGTGTGCCTTCCGCACGCGGGCGGCTCGGCGTCCTACTTCCACCCGTTCGCCCGCGCGCTCGGTGCGAGCGTGGACGTGCTGGCCGTGCAGTATCCGGGCCGCCAGGACCGGCGCCTGGAACCGTGCGTCGACGATCTCGGGAGGCTGGCCGACGCGGTCTTCGCCGCGCTCGGGCCGTACCTGGACCGGCCGGTGGCGCTGTTCGGGCACAGCATGGGGGCCACGCTCGGGTTCGAGGTGGCGCGGCGGATCGAGGGCACCGCGGACGGCGCCGTCGCGCGGCTGTTCGCCTCCGGGCGCCGGGCGCCCTCCCGGCCGGCCGGCGAGCTGGTCCACCTGTTCGACGACGACCGGCTGCTGGCGGAGCTGGCCCGGCTGGACGGCACCGACGCGCGCGTCCTGGGCGACGAGGAGATCATGCGTTCGGCGCTGCCCGCGATCCGCGCCGACTACAAGGCGGCCGAGACCTACCGGCTCACCGGGGACGCGCGCCTGGGCTGCCCGGTCACGGCGCTGGCGGGCGCCGAGGACACCAGGGTGGCGCTCGACGACGTGCGCGCCTGGGAGCGGCACACGACCGGCGGGTTCGAGATGCACGTCTACCCGGGCGGGCATTTCTTCCTGGCCGACCACCGCCGGGCCATCGTGGACCTGGTCGCCGGGCAGCTGAGCGTGGACTCGCCGATCCGCTGACCTCCGCGGAGGCCGCGCGGGCACCGCGTCCAAGAACGGGTTTAGCGGCTCTTTCCATACTGCCAACGATCTGCGGAGATCGAGAACGCGGTGAGTGAAGGAGACCGACCCGTGCCCACGCGTAGAACCCTGTTGAAAGGCGGCGCGGCCGCGCTGACCGCGGCCGGCCTCGGCGTCCTCGGGACCGGCGGGAGCGCCCTGGCGGCGCGGACCGACTGGGAACGGCTCCGCCGGAGCCTGTCCGGCCGCCTGGTGCTGCCGTCCGACGCCGACTACGACCTCGCCCGGCAACTGCACCGGACGACCTTCGACGGCGTCCGCCCGGCGGGGGTCGCCTACTGCGCCACGGTGGACGACGTCCGGGCGTGCCTGTCGTTCGCGCAGCACAACGACGTCCCGGCCGTCGCCCGCAGCGGCGGGCACAGCTACGGCGGCTACTCCACGACCACGGGCCTGGTCATCGACGTGTCGAGGCTGAACGGCGTCCGGGTCGGCGAGAAGACCACGGTGATGGGGCCGGGCGCCCAGCTGGTGGACGTCGTCAACGCCACCGGCGCCGCCGGGGTGGCGCTCGCGGGCGGGATCTGCCCGACGGTGGCCATGGGCGGGTACCTGCAGGGCGGCGGCATCGGATGGCAGACCCGGGCGCTCGGCCTCGGCAGCGACTCGGTGCGGTCGTTGCAGGTCGTGCTGGCCGACGGCAGCGTGGTGACCTGCTCGGAACAGGTCCGGCCCGACCTGTTCTGGGCGCTGCGCGGCGGTGGCGGCGGGAACTTCGGCGTCGTCACCCGGTACGAACGGCGCAACAGCGTGGCCCCCCGGATGGTCAACTACACCCTGGCCTGGACCGGCGACCACGTGCAGGACGTCGTGGCGGGCTGGCAGCGGTGGCTGCCCAGCGCGCCCCGGGAGATGAGCGCCCGATGCCTGCTCGGGCTCTTCAACGCCGCCCCCGGCGCGGCGCCGCTGCTGATGACCGACGGGACCTTCCTCGGCTCCCCCGAGGACCTCGCCGGTCACCTGGACGCCCTCGTCTCCGAGATCGGCCGCGCGCCGCAGGCCCGGGACGTGCAGGACCTCGGCTTCACCGCGGGCATGATGGCCTGGTTCAAGTGCTCGGAGAAGACCGTCGCCCAGTGCCACCGGGTCGGCCAGAACCCGGACGCCACCCTGCCGCGGGGCGGCTTCAGCATCGAGCGTTCGCGGCTGTTCGACCGGGACGTCCCCGAATCCGGGCTGGCGGAGATCCTCGCCGCCTTCGACGCCGACCGGCGCGCCGGGCACATCAGGATGGTGCACTTCTTCGCGCTCGGCGGGGCCGCCAACGACGTTCCGCGCACCGCGACCGCGTACGTCCACCGGAGCGCCCGCTTCTCGGTGGACCTGGCGGCGGCGCTGCCGCCCGTGATGGACCGCGAGGAGGAACGGGCGGCGGCGCGCGCCTGGGTCGACCGTGTCTTCGGCGTCACCGACCGGTACTCCTCGCACGAGACCTACCAGAACTACATCGATCCCGCGCTGACGGACTGGCGGCGGTCCTACTACGCCGAGAACTATCCGCGCCTGGTCTCGGTGAAGCGCGCCTACGACCCGCACGGGTTCTTCGAGTTCGCGCAGAGCATCGGCTGACGGGTCCCGCGGGGCGTTTCAGGGCGCGTTTAGCGGGATGTCCTTGGCTGGGGGGCAGAAGGTGTGCCCGTGCTGGAAGACCTGGTCATGCACCGATCCCGGTCACGAACCGATCCGAGGCCCACGCGACCCGAGAGGCGACCCATGCGCGTTCTGTTCACCCTGCCCGCCGCGTCGACGCACCTGTTCATGGCGGCCCCCCTGGCCTGGGCGTTCCGGGCCGCCGGACACGAGGTGCGGATCGCCGCGCAGCCCGGCCTCACCCGGGCGGTCCTCGGCGCGGGACTGCCCGCCGTGGAGGTCGGCGGCGCGGGCGACCCGGCCGGGTCGCCCGGCGCCCGGCAGACCGCCGCCAGCGGCATGATCCGGCCCGACGGCGGGTGGGGCGACGAGGCGTCGTCGCCCGAGGAGCGGCGCGCGCTCCGTGACCGGGTGTTCGCCCCCTGGGTGTCGGCGGCCCGGGCGATGGCCCCCGACCTGCTCCGGTTCGCCGAGCGCTGGCGGCCCGACCTCGTGGTCACCGACCCGTTCGTGTTCGCCGCCCCGCTGGTCTCGACCCGGCTGGACGTCCCGCTCGTGCGCTGCGTGTGGGGACCGGACGTCCTGCACCGGGTCAGCCACCCCATGCGGGGGACCACGGAGGACACGGGCGAGCGGTGGCCGGAAGGTCTGGCCGAGCTGTTCGGCGAGCACGGGGCGGAGGTCCGCGACGACCACCCGGCGCGGACGGTGGACCCCTGGCCGACCAGCCTGCAACTGCCCGGTACGCCCGGCCGCGTTCCGATGCGGTTCGTCCCCTACAACGGCACCGCGGCCGCGCCGGACTGGGTGCTCGACCGCCCCGGACGGCCCCGGGTCTGCGTCACCTGGGGCCGGACGGCGGCGGGCACGGCCGAGGGCGAGGCGCTGCCGCGGGTCGTCGCGGCGCTCGCCGACCTCGACGTGGAGGCCGTCCTGGCCGTCGCGCCGTCCGAGCGGGAACGGCTCGGGACGCTGCCGGGGAACGCGCGGGTCGCCGAGAACCTGCCGCTGCACCTGCTGATGCCGACCTGCGACGCGATCGTCAACCAGGCCGGGTCCAGCACACTGCTGACGGCGGCCTGCCACGGCGTCCCGCAGGTGCTCGTCCCGAAGACGGCGGACTCCCCGTTCCACGCGTCCGCCTTCGGCGCGGCGGGCGTCGCCGTCCCGCTGGACGCCCGGGAGGTCACGGCCGAGGCCGTCGGCGCGGCGGTCACGCGCGCGCTGACCGACGAGGCGGTGCGGGCGGCGGTGCGCAAGCTCCACGACGAGATCGCGGGCACGCCGTCCCCGGCCGAGGTGGCGTCCGCGCTGGAGCGGCTGGTCTGAAACGGCTCCCGTCAGGGGTTCGCGGCCAGGCCCGCGACGGTGCGGTCCAGCGCCTCGGGCAGCGCCACGGTGGCCTCCCACCCGGTGGCCTCCCGGAACCGGGAGGGATCGAGCGTCAGGCTCTTGAAGTCCGTGTGCGGGGCGTCGCCCGGGGGCGTCACCGTGACGACCGGCACCGGCGGACGGCCGGTGTGGGCGGCGACGGACTCGGCGATCATCGAGAAGACGCGGCCGAGCGGCTGGCCGCTCCCGGTGCCGACCAGCCAGTGCCGGCCGGCCAGCGGGTCGGGATGGTCGAGCGCCGCCAGGAAGGAGCGCGCGACGTCGTTGACGTAGATCAGGTCGCGGCGCACCGAGCCGTCGTGCCACATGGTCAGCGGCTCCCCGGCGAGCGCCCGCCGCGCCATGGTGGTGACGATGCCGCGGTCGCGGGCCCGCGGCCCCCGACCGGGACCGAAGACGGTGGCCAGCCGCAGGCTGATCCCCCTGACCACCCCGGCCGCGCTCGCCTCTTTCAGGAGCCGTTCCGCGGCGAGCTTCTGCCGGTCATAGCGGGCCAGGGGAGCGTCGGGTTCGCTGCCGTCGATCGGCCCGTCGGGCGGCACTCCGATCTGCGAGGCCGCGCCCGCGTACACGACGAGGGCGGGCGGCCGCCGGCCGTCGCGGGCCGCGAGCTCCTCCAGCAGGGCGCGCATCACCCCGACGTTGAGGCGCTCGCTGCCGGGGTCGTTCTCGGCGGCCCGCCATCCGCCGTCGTTGAGGAGCAGGTGGAGCACGGCGTCCGAGCCCGCGAGGGCACGGGCGAGCTGCGCGGTGTCGGTCAGGTCCGCGGCGCACCACTCCATCTCGGCGGCCCCCGGCCGGACCGGCGCGCCCGGCCGCCTGGCCACCGCCCGGACGCGGCAGCGCCTGCGGGCCAGGGCCGCGGTGACGGCCGAGCCGACGAAGCCCGACGCGCCCAGCACCGTGATCAGGGGACGGTCGTCCGGGGTCGCTGCGAGCCTCATGGTCTGGTCCTCCGGTCGAACGGGCGGCGCTGACACTGGTCCGGGTGTCCGGCCCCGGTGCTCAGACCAGGGCTTCGAGGGCGCGGACGATCTCGGCGGGCGAGGGCATCGCGGCGATCTCGGCGTGGACCTTCTCGGCCGCCGCCCGGTAGGTGTGCTCGGTGAGCACCCGGGTGACGGCGGCCCCGATCTCCTCGGTCCCCGCCTCGGCCGCGTCGAGCGTGACGCTCGCGCCGCTGGCGGCGAAGTTGGCCGCGTTGAACGGGTTGTCGGCCGTCTGGGGGATCATGACCTGGGGCAGGCCGTGGCAGGCCGCGGTCAGCAGCGAGCTGCTGCCGCCCTGGTGGACGATGGCGTCGCAGGTCTCCACGAACAGGTGCAGGGGGACGTTCGCGGCGACGCGCGCGTTGCCCGGCGGCGGGCCGAGCTTCGCCAGGTCGTCGTGGCTGACGGCGAGGACGACCTCCACGTCGAGGTCGGCGAGCGCGGCGACGACCCTGGGCAGCACGAACGCCTCGTCACCGCCGAGCGCGGCGGTCGAGGTGCCCCACGTGACGCAGATCCGGGGCCGTCCGGGACGGTCGAGCGTCCATTCGGGGACGGTCGCCGTGCCGTTGTACGGGACGAACCGCATGGGCAGCCGCCCGCTCAGGTCGGGGAACTGGAGGCTGGTGGGCCAGGGGTCGACGGTGCGGAGCGGGTAGTCGTTGCGGACCTCCACCCCGTAGTGGTCGTACAGCTCGGGGAGCCCGCGGGGCCACTGGGCGCGCACGTCGCCGTCGGCGGCCCGGCCCTGCAACGGCTGGCTGATCATGCGCATCACGTCGGGGCCCCAGGTCTGCCGGACCAGCGGAACGCCCCGCAGCGCCGAGACCAGCGGGGCCGCGAACACCATCGAGTCGGTGACCACCAGGTCCGGCCGCCAGTGCTCGGTGTACCGCAGCAGGTCCGGCGCCATCCTGGTGGCGGCCTCGACCAGCGGGACCATGGCCGCGTTCCGCAGGTCGGCGTGCTCGTCGGCCGGGGGCGCCGTGGCGGGCTCGTCGGCGGAGCCCACCAGGCCGCTGTCGGTCCACCGGTCGGCGGGCGCCTCGATCACGCGCCGGCCGCCACGCGACCGCAGCACACCATCCATGATCTTGTAGCCGTGGCCGACCTCGACCGCGGGCATCCCGACGGCGACGATCTCCCCGGTGAGCTCCGGTGGCGTGGCGAAGCGCACCTCGTGTCCTGCCGCTCGGCAGGCCCAGGCCAGCGGCACCATGTGGAACAGGGGCGTGGTCGTGGCGGCGACGGGGGTGAACAGGACGCGCAACGGAGCTCCTTCGGTGGGAGGACGACGGCCCGGTGGCCCGTCAGGCGGTCAGTTCCTGGAGGGTGCGGACGACCTCGGCGGGCGCGGGCATCGCGGCGATCTCGGCGCGCATCCTGCGGGCCGCCTCCCGCATCGCCTCGTCGGTGGCGGCGGCGGTCACGGCGGAGGCGATGGCGTCGGCGCCGGCCGTGGGCGCCAGGACGACGGCGGCGCCGCCGTCGGCGTAGGTGTGCGAGATCATCGGCGTCTCGCCCGTCTCCGGGATGAGCACCTGGGGGATCCCGAGGCTGGCCGCCGTCAGCACCGAACCGGCCCCGCCCTGGTTGACGATCGCCGCGCAGCTCGGCAGCAGCAGGTTGAGCGGCAGGCTCTCGGCGATCCGCGCGTTGCCGGGCAGCGGGCCGACCTTCGCCCGGTCGGTGCCGTTGACCGCGACCACCACCTCGACGTCGAGCGGGGCGAGCGCGCCGACGGTGCGCGGCAGCAGGTCGGGGTCGCTGCCAAACACGCTGTTGGTGGTGCCGCAGGTGACGCACACGCGGGGACGCTCGGGGGGTTCGAGGACCCACTCGGGGACGGCGCCCGCGCCGTTGTAGGGGATGAACCGCTCCGGCAGGCGGCCGGGCGCGCCGATCTGCTTGAGGCTGGACGGCCACGGGTCGACGGTGTGGCGGACGTAGTCGTTGCGGACCTCCACCCCGTGCCGGTCGAACAGCTCGACCAGCCCGGCGGGCCAGGTGTCGCGTTCGGTGCCGTCGAAGGGCTGCCCCTGCAGCGGGTGGCCGGACAGGATGTCGGGCCCCCAGATCTTGCGGACGATCGGGATGTCCAGGGCCGCGGCGACCAGGGGGGCGGCGAGCACGATCGGGTCGGTGACGATCAGGTCCGGGCGCCAGCGCCCGGCGAACGCCAGCAGGTCCGGCGCCATCCTGGCGGCCAGCTCGATCACGGGGACGAACCGCTCGTCCCGGAGCCGGTCCCGCTCCTCGGGGGACAGCGCCTCCAGGTCGCCGGGCTGGAACCGGTTGCCGGTGCGGAGCGTCGCCACGGCGTTCAGGAAGTCGTAGCCGCCGCCGACCTCCACCGCGGGCAGCCCGAGACCGACGGTCGTCGGGGTGAGGATCGGCTGCGAGGCCACCCGCACGTCGTGCCCCTCGACGCGGGCGGCCCAGATCAGCGGACATTGCTGGAAGAGGTGGGTCGGGTAAGGGAGCGGGGTGAACAGGATGCGCATGGCCTACCTCTGCGGACGGCGGGCGGGAATCTCCCCCAGTCCACTCCGCCCTCCTAAAAGGTGACTAAGGCGCCCTGCTCGCCGTGGTTGCCGACTCCGTTGGCGGCTGCGGACGATGCGGGAATGTGCAGGATCGGCAAATCGGTGGGATGCTGGGACCGTGTCGCCCACGGTTCGGGAAAGCAAGATCGCGGCCGTCCGCCGCACGGTGAGCCAGGCCGCGCTCGGCCTGGCGGTCGAGCGCGGATGGGAGAACGTCCGGGTCGAGGACATTGCGGCCAGGGCGGGGATGTCCACGCGCTCGTTCGGCAACTACTTCCGCAGCAAGAACGAGGCGCTGTACGCGGCCGACCTCGACCGGTCGGCGGCGATCCGGGAGTACCTGCGGGAACGGCCGGACGACGAGCCGCTGTGGGAGGCGGTCGTCAACGCCACCCTGGACGCGTTCATGGCCGGGGACGCGCTCGACCGCGACCTGGTCAGCAAGGTGCGGTTCGCCGTCGCGGCCTCGCCGCTGGGCGGCGAGTACCTCAAGGTGCACGCCGCGCGGGAGGCGGCGCTGGCGGCGGGCGTCGCCGAGCGTCTCGGCGTGGACGTGACCACCGACGTCTACCCGCGGCTGATGGCCGCGGCCGTGGTCGGCGCGGTCCGGGTGGCGATCGAGTTCTGGATCGACTCGGGGCAGGACGCCCCGCTGTCCGACGCCATCCGCGCCGCGCTGGAGAAGGTCGCCGCCGGGCTTCCCGAACCGCCCCGCTGACCAGGCCGCGGCTGACCAGGCCGCGGCCGGGCGCGTCACCCCGGTGCGGCGGCGCGCAGCCGGGCCAGCCGGTACAGCAGGCCGATGGTGATGGCCGTGGGGGCCTTCCCGCCGCGGAGCCGGAGCAGCGACCGGATCAGCCAGAGCTGCGTCTCGGCGGCGTGGGCGGGGGCGCCGTGCACGTCGTCGTGGGTGAGGATCTCGATGTCGCGGACGTGCTCGCGGAGCAGGGCGACGTCCGACCCCGGAATGATCTCGTCGCGCTCGCAGGCGACGTAGCGGACCGGAACGTCGAGCGCGCGGAGCTGCTCGGGGCGCAGCGCCCACCCCCGCAGCCGGTCGAGCGCGTCCTCGGGTTTCTCGCCCACGAGGTGCGCCAGGGTGTCCACGGTGAGCCTCGGCAGGGCGGCCTGCCAGTCCCGGTCGGTGAAGAAGTCGTGGACGGGGGCCCCGGCCGTGAGCACCGACCGGATCCGGCCGTCCTCCAGCGCGCAGCGCATCGCCAGGTGGCCGCTGAAGCTCAGGGCGAGCGCGTGGGAGTTCGCCACGTCGGCCCGGTCGGCGACGTGGTCGAGCAGGCGGGACAGCATCGTCCAGCTCTGCTCGTCGTACGGCAGGGTGTTCTCGCCCACGCCGGGCATCTCGGTGACGATCCCGGCCATGCCGAGGCGGCGGATGGCGGCCAGGGTGGGAGCCCACTGCTCCTTGACGGTCACGATGCCGCCGCTGACGAGCATCACCGGCCGCCGCACGCCGTCGGACAGCCCGGTCGCCCAGGCGGCGACGCGCCCGGCGGGCAGGTCGACCTCCAGCCGCTCGATGTCCCCGTCCGCGCGGCGCCACTGGTCGAACGTCCGGACGGTCTCCTCCAGCGCCCTGCGCCGGGCGGGGCCGTCCACGAACGGGAACCGGGCCATCGAGTGGTGGCGACAGGCGTCCAGCAGCCGCCCGTGGCGTTCCAGGGCCCGCGCGGACCGGGACCATTCGGCCGTCCACGACCCGTCGCCGTCGGCGTCGGTGCGGACACGGGCCAGCACCTCCTCGTGGTGGGGGACGTTCTGCCCCCGGGTGTGGGCCAGCACGAACCGCTTGAGCTCGCCGACGTCGTTGGTGCCGGTGTCCCCGGCGGCGGTGTCCTCCCGGAAGTCCTCCAGGGCCGTTCTGATGTCGGTGAGCAGGTCGGCCGCCTCGGCGCCGTCGATCACACGGTGGTCGAAGGTGAGGTTCAGCCGCATGACGGGCGCGGCCGTCACCGCGCCGTCCCGCACCACGGGGCGGTCGGCGACGCGGCCGAGGCCGAGGGTGACGGTGGTGCCGCCGGTGGAGTGGAACCCGTCGACCGCGCTGTGGGACAGCGAGGTGACCGTGAAGGTCCCGATCGCGGTGGCGCGGGTGCGGAGCGGGCGGATCCGGGACCGGTAGGCGGCGGCGCCGACCGGCCGGGGCAGCCGGCGGATCAGCCGGGCCCCGGCGAACTCCGGCATCCGCTCGGCGTCGCCGCGCGTGTAGTGGTCGACCTGCCGCTGGATCTCGTCCAGCCCGGCCACCTGGAGGTGGGGGATGACGGCCGACAGCACCACGCGCCGCCCGTTCACGGTGTGGTCCATCGTGAACTTGCCGTGGACCGAGGGGAACCGGGCGACCCTCGGGCGGAACCGCCCGCCGAACGCGGCGTTGGCCTCCGGGTGGGCCGCGAGGGCGCGGCTCGCCGCGTGCAGCACGTAGCTCACCCAGGAGTAGTGGCGGCCCGCCTCGCGCGCGGCCGTCCGGTGCTCCCTGATCCGGGTCATGTCCACCTCGGTGTCGAGGTGGACCGGCGCGACCGCCCGGATCTCCCGGAGGAAGTACAGGGTGGGCCGCCGTTCCCGGGCGACCGGCCGGATCGTCATGCCCGCGTCACCACCTCGTGGATCTGGTGCAGGTTCCGGGCCTCCAGCACGTCCGGCAGCGACACCGGCCGTCCGGTCGTGCGCTCCAGCGCCGACAGCAGGGACAGCAGGTGCATCGAGTCCCAGCCCGGGACCTGGTCCAGCGGCAGTTCGGCGTGCTCGGGCCCGACCGTCAGGCCGATCTCGTCGCGGACCAGGAGCAGGAAGTCGTCGATGGTCGTCAATGGGTCTCCTCCAGGGACTCGACGAAGCGGATGTGCGGGGGCGGCGCGGCGACGTCGGCCAGGTCGTGCCGGAACAGGAGGGCGCCGTCCTCCTCGCCGGCCGGGACGAAGCCGTGGTCGGGATACAGGTCCCGCACCCCGGCGTTCCGGGGACCCGGCCGGTAGACGGCCTCGACGGCGCCCGCCCCGGTGGCCCTGGCGTCCGCGAGGACGGCGGCCAGGCACGCGGTCTCGATGCCGCGGGAGAACACCCGGCAGCTCAGGACGAAGTTGTCGATGCGCAGGACGCCGCCCTCCGCCCGCGTGACGATCAGCCCGACCATGCCGTTGTCGCCGAAGCGGTCCCCGGAGCTGATGCCGAGCACGCGCGTGCCGGGCCCGGCGGCGAGCGCGGACACCTGCGCCGGCTGTAGCCGCCGGACGGCCGTGTGGAACTGGTTGGTGCGCAGGGTGAGCTGTGCGGCGCGGGGGATCTCCGCCTCGGTGACCGGCGCGAGCCGGACCCACACCCCCAGTTCGCTCAGGTAGTCGGCGATCGAGTCGAACGAGTCGAGGAAGCTCTGGCGGCCGAGCTCCTCCCGGTAGCGGGCGGGGCGGGCGCGGTCCTCGGCGTTCAGCTCCCGGGTGTCGAACCAGCCGTCGCGCAGCAGCCGGTCGACGTGCAGGGCGGGCTCCTCGTCGAGCCGGACGACCGTCACCTCGGGCAGCGCGTGCCGGACGAGCCCGCACTCGTAGGCGCTGTCGTCGACGAAGACGAAGGAGTCCGCTCCGAGGTTGAGGTCCCTGGCCAGCTCGGCGATGCCGTCGGGCTTGGGCCGCCAGCTCGCCGCCACCCGGACCAGGTCGGCGGGCCGCAGGGTCATCCGGGGGTGCTCGCGCAGCGCCTCGTCCACCGGGCCGGGGTCGTTCTTGCTCACCACGGCCAGCAGGACGCCCTGGGACCCGAGCTGCCGGACCACCTTCTGGAACGCGGTGAACGCCGCGCCGCGCGGGCCCTCGCCCACCTCGACGCCGTCCGGCCCGTCGTCGCCGAGCACCCCGCCCCACAGCGTGCCGTCCAGGTCGCAGACCAGCGCCTTCTTGCCGCGGCCGGTCAGGTGTCGGGCGAGGTGGCCGATCTCGCGGGCGTACCGGGCCAGCAGCGCGGGCGACAGCCCCATCCCGGCGTAGCGGCCCAGCCGGGGGTCCTCGGCGGCGATCCCCTCGGCGAGCAGCGGGTCCAGGTCCAGGGTGACGACCGACGGGAACTCCTCGCCGAGGGTCAGCAGCCGCGCGTTGGCCGCGCGCCAGGCCGCGCCGAGCCGGGCGCGGGACCGGTGGTCGACGAGCTGGGCGGTGAACCGGCGGGGCAGCGGGAGGGTGTTGAGCACCAGCGTGGCGTCGGTCCGGCGGTGGCAGGCGGCCGCCAGGCCGCGCACGAGCGCGACCTTGGCGTCCAGGGTCCGTTCGACGTCCGCGACCGTCCAGGGCACCGGGACCTCGTCGAACACGATGTCGGGGTCCAGCACGCACAGCACGAGGTCGGGGCCCGCCGCGTACAGCGCGCTGCCGGGGTCGCCGAGGTCGAAGACGTAGCCGTCGAAGTCGGACAGGCGCGGCCGCGCGAGCATGCCGTGCCGGGCCAGCTCGGCGGTGAGCGGGGGGACCAGGGGGCCGAGCGTGCTGTGCCCGGTCACCGCCACCGTGAGCACCGGGGTGGACGGGTGGTGGCGCAGCACCTCGTCGGGGTCGAGCCGGGCGAGCAGGTGCCCGGCGCGGGTCAGCTCGTCGTCGGGGAGGTCGGCCAGCAGGCCGGGCACCCGCGGGTAGGACGCCGCGAGGCGCCCCGACCGGTGCAGGCCGGCCAGCGTGACGTCGTCGGCCGGGACGGCGCCGCCGGTCATGGGCCCACCTTCTCCAGCGCGTAACCCGCCTTGATCCACTTGCTCGACTCGATCGCCACGCCGACCGCCCGATCCCCGGTGATCATGTGGGGCAGCAGCCGTTCGAGCTGGAAGAACGGCAGCGCGTTGCCGGTGTTGCCGGTCTCCCGGACGCAGCTGACCTCGCGGGCGTCCGGGACGTCGAGCCGGGCGAGGATCGCGTCGGTCATCCGCCCCGAGAGCTGCGGGGGCAGCACGTAGTCCAGTTCTCCGCGGTCCCAGTCGAGCGCGTCGAGGACCTCGTCGAGCGTCGCGGCGGCCAGCGGCGGCACCGCCTCCTGCACCGCCTGGTAGTCCTCGACGGCGGCGGGCCGGTCGACGTGCCGGTCGGCCGCGCCGAACCAGTTCAGGGTCTGGCCGGGTTCCCGTCCGCGCCCGACGCAGCGCACGCGCGTCCAGCGGAGCGCGATCCCGTTGTCGCCCGGCTTGGTGCCGAGCACCGCCGCTCCCGCGCCGTCGCCGAACAGCACGCCGTTGACCTGCTCGCCCGGCGGCAGGGCGCTGACGTCCACGGTGAGGTCGAGGTGCCTGGCGCACGAGTCGGCGCCGAGCACCAGCGCGGTCCGGTGCTCGCCGGAGCGCAGCAGCCGCCGCGCGACGTCCAGCGCCTGGACCGCGCCCGCGCAGCCCGACTGGAGCTGGTAGGTGGCCACGTCGTCGACGCCCAGCCGGTCGGCGACGACGTTGACGGTGGCGGGCATGAGCATGTCGGGCGAGGAGGTGCCCATCACGATGAGGTCGATCCGGTCCGGGGCGGTCCCGGCGGCCGCGAGCGCGCGTTCCCCGGCGGTCGTGGCCAGGTCGGTCAGGGAGAAGCGGGTCTCCCCGGAGTCCAGGTCGACCGAGTAGTGCCGGACCGGGGTGTCGATGAAGGAGTCCACCCACTGCTCCCACACGGAGGGCAGGCCGAACCTCTTGGCCAGGGTCGGGATGTCCACGGGCGGGCCGGGCAGCACCGTGCCGGCCGAGTGAAGGTACACGTCCATGCTCGTCCTCTTTTCGCCTGCCACCGTCATGCTGCGGTGCGCGGCTTAAGTGATCCCTAATCCGTGGTGGCCGGGCCGCCGAACCACGCCGCGCGGGCCTCGGCGAGACCGTCGTCGCCGTCCCCGCCGCGCGTCGCCCAGCAGACGCGGCCGTCGGGCCGGAGCAGCAGCGCCTCGGCGTCGACGCCGGGAAGCGGCTTGGACCGGACCAGGGCCACCCGGTCGGTCCAGCCGGTGAGGTCGAACCGGGTGTCGGGGCCGTCGCCCATGTCGAGCAGCACGCCCCGGCCGGACGCCCACGCCGCGGCCAGGTCGGGGACGGACCGGGCGGCGGCCGCGATCCCCGGGATCCGGCGGCCGAGCAGCGGGTGGGCGGAGCCGTCGTCGGTGAACCGGTACCGGGTGTCGGTGCCGCCGACCATCGTGACCAGGTACTCGTTGACGTCGGGGAACGTCACGAGCTCGGCGAAGACCTCGCGGAGCTCGGTCAGCGGATGCAGCAGCGCCACCTGCGCGCGCGTCGTGCGGCAGGCCCGTTCCCCGACGGGGCGGCGCTCGGTCGCGTAGGTGTCGAGCAGCCCGGCGGGGGCCTGCCCGGCGAGGTCGGCGGCGAGTTTCCAGCCGAGGTTCACCGCGTCGTCCAGGCCGGTGCTGAGGGCCTGGCCGCCGAGGGGGAAGTGGACGTGCGCGGCGTCTCCCGCCAGGAACACCCGGCCCGCGCGGTAGCGTTCGGCGAGCCGCGTCTCGTTGGACCAGCGGGCCGACCAGAGCGGTTCGCCGCCGGTGAACGCGACGTCCGCGACGCGGCGGACGCAGTCGCGGACCTCGTCGGGCGAGGGGGCGCCGTCCCGGCTCGGGGGTTCGACGCCGAACAGGGCCGTCAGCACCCGGACGGTCCCGGGCGCGACGGGGCTCACCGCGAACAGCCCGGCGGGGTGCTCCTTCGCGCCGAGGTGCTGGTTGAGGACGTGGTCGGGGTCGATCCGGAGGTCGGCGACGATCCCGTGGAACGGCTCCTCGTGTCCGGGGAAGCCGATGCCCGCCGCCCGGCGGACCGCGCTGCGCGCGCCGTCGCAGCCGACCAGGTACCGGCCGCGCGTCGTGCGCTCGCCGTCCGGGCCGTCGGTCCGGACCTCGACGGAGTCCGCGTCCTGGGCCAGGTCGCGGACGCGGTGGCCGAAGCGCAGGTCCGCGCCCAGCGCCCGGGCGCGTTCGGCGAGGTGGTGGATCAGCCGGGTGTGGGGCAGCGAGAAGTTGTACGGGTGGCGGTCGGCGAGCCGCCCGGGATCGAGCCAGACGTGCGCGAAGTGGGCCATCGGGAACTCGAAGCCGTCGGGACGGCAGTCGTCCATCAGCCCGCGCATCTCCAGGAGCTCGACGACGCCTCCGTTGACGGCCACGCCGGGCGCGTGCCCGGGCGGCGCGGCGCGGCCCTCCAGGACGACGACCTCCGTTCCGGCCAGCCGGAGTTCGCAGGCGAGCATGAGCCCGACGGGGCCGGCGCCGACGATGATGACGTCATGGGGCATGGGGGTTTCCTCCGGGGCGGTGGTCGGTGGCCGCCGGGTCGATGGACGCGGCGAGCCGGGCGGGGGTGGGATGGTCGAAGACCTGGCCCGGTGACACGTCGAGGCCCGCCGCGCGCATCCGGGTGCTCAGTTCGAGCGCGGCGAACGACGACAGGCCGAGGGCGAGCAGGTCGGCGTCCGGGTCGAGGCCGTCGGCCGGGTCGACGCCCAGGACGTCCGCGGCCTGGACGCGCACGGCCTCCAGCAGGATCGCGGCGCGTTCGTCCGGGCCCGCGTCCGCGAGCCGGTCGAGGAGCGTCCGCGCGGCGTGGGCGGCCGGGGGAGCGGCCGCGTCCCGGAACTCGGGCAGTTCGCCGCAGACCCGGTCGGACCGGAGCCGTGGGGCGGTCCGCGGCGTGAGGTCGGCGACCGCCACGGCCGCGACGTCGGCGTGGGACGCGAACGCGAGCGCCTCGACGGCGGCGGCCGGTGGCAGCGGCCCGAACGTGAGCGCCAGCGCGGGTCCGCCGCGTTCCCGGCGTCGCCGGGCGAGCGCCTCCATGCACAGGTGGGCGGACACCGGGTCGCCGCCGAACGTCCCCGTCTCCGCGCACAGCACGAACGCGGACAGGTCGAGGTGCGCCGTGACCTCGTCGACCACGGCGATCGCGGCGGTCGCGGCGGCGGCGTCGAGGGCGCCGTCGACGACGTGCACCACGGCCGTGGGGGGCCGCTCGGCGACCAGGCGGGTGAGCGCGTCGCGGTCGGCGGGGTCGCGGGAGGCGACCGTCACGTCGGCGCCGTGCTCGGCCAGCCAGCGGGCGGCGTGCCCGCCCAGCCCGGTGGCGCCTCCGGTGACCAGGACCGCGCCCTCGGGCCGCCAGGGGGCCTCGGGGCCGTCGCCGGGCGGGGCGACGCGCACCAGGCGCGGGGTGAACAGGCCCGGTCCGCGCAGCGCCAGGTGCGTGTCGGCGGGGTCGCCGTGGAGGAGCGCGGTGAGCCGCCGCCGCGTGGGGTCGTCCCACCCGTGCGGCAGGTCGACCAGCCTGATCCGGCGGCGGGGGTGCCGCTCGGCCAGGAACCTGCCGAGAGCCCAGAAAGCCGCCTGCTCCGGCGCGGCGGGCGGGTCGAGCCGCCCGGCCGCCACCGCGCCGCGGGTCAGTACCCAGAGCGGGGCGTCCACCCCGGCCCGGTCCAGCGCGCCCGGCAGGGCGGCGGTGGGGGCCCCGTCGGCGAGGGCCAGCAGCGACACCACCCCGCCGACGGTGTTCCCGGCGCGCACGAGCGCGGCGAGCCCGTCCTCGTCGGTCACGGACGCCGGGACGACGATCCGGTCGGCGGCGTCGCCGACCGCGTCGACCACCTGCCGCACCGGGTCGCCGCCGTGCTCGGGGACCAGCAGGAGCGGGCGCCGGGACGGCCGCGCGGCGGGGACGTCGGCGACGGGCCGCCACACCGTCCGGTGGTGCCGGCGCGCCCGCCGCCGGTGGTCGGCCAGCACGGGCACGAGTTCGGCGAGGGCGGCGCGCTGCGGGGCCGACAGCCCGAGCGCGTCGGCCAGCGGCCCGGCGTCCTGGTCGTCGACGGCCGCCCAGAACCGGCTCTCCAGGGGCGAACGCTCTCCCGGGCCGCCGTCGGTGTCGGGGTCGAGCCAGTAGGCGCGACGCTGGAACGGGTAGTTCGGCAGCGCGACGCGGGCGGCGCCGGTGCCCTCGAACCCGGCGGCCCAGTCGACCGGGTGGCCCGCCGCGTGCGCCCTGGCCAGCGCCAGGAGCGCGGTCTGCGGCTCGGGGCGCCGGGCGTTCATCAGGGGCGCGAGGGTCGGCGGCCGTCCGCCGTCGTCCTCGTCGCGCAGGCACTCCCGTGCCATCGCGGTGAGGACGGAGTCGGGGCCGACCTCCAGCAGGCAGGCCGCTCCGGCGGCGCGGAGGGCGCGGACGCCGTCGGCGAACCGCACCGGCCGCCGGACGTGCTCCACCCAGTAGCCGGGGGAGCACAGGTCGGCCGGGTCCGCGAGCTTGCCGGTGAGGTTGGACACCAGGGCGATCGAGGGCTCGGCGAACCGCACCCGCTCGGCGGTCTCGCGGAACCCGTCCAGGACGTCGTCCATGTGGGGGGAGTGGAAGGCGTGGCTGACGGCGAGCCGCCGGACCCGGCGGCCCCGGTCCCGCCAGTGGGCGGCGACGGCCTCGGCGGCGTCGGCGTCGCCGGAGACCACGGTGGCGCGGGGTCCGTTCACCGCCGCGACCGTGAGCCGGCCGGCGTGCCCGGCGAGCGTCTCCATCACCTCCGTCTCAGCCGCCTCGATGGAGATCATGGCGCCGTCGGGGCGGGCCCGCTGCATGGCCCTGGCCCGCGCGGCGACCAGCGCGGCGGCGTCCGCGAGGTCGAGCACCCCGGCGACGTGCGCGGCGACCAGCTCGCCCACCGAGTGCCCGAGAACGATGTCCGGCCGCACGCCCCAGTGGTCGAGCAACCGGACCAGCGCCGTCTCCACCGCGAAGATCGCGGGCTGGGCGTACTGCGTCCGGTGCAGCAGCTCGGCGTCCGGCTCGCCCTTCGCCGCCGACAGCAGGGGCCGCAGCGGCCGGTCGAGGTGCCGGTCGAACTCGGCGCACACCGCCGCCAGGGCGTCGGCGAACACCGGCTGCGCCGCGGCGAGCGCGCGGCCCATGCCCGCCCGCTGGCTGCCCTGGCCGGTGAACAGGAACGCCACGCCGCCCGGCCCGGGCGCGGCCTCGTCCACGACCACCTGGCCGGGCAGCAGGTCGTTTCCGGCCAGCGCGTCCAGGTTCCGGACGAGTTCGGCGCGGCCCGACCCGACGACCACGGCGCGGTGCGGCATGGCGGTCCGCGTGGTGGCCAGGGAGTACGCCACGTCGAGGGGGCGCGGGGCGGGGTCGGCGTCGAGCAGCGCGGACAGGTCGCGCGCCGCGTCCCGCAACGCGCCCTCGTCGCGGGCGGAGACCAGCAGGGCGACGGGCCGGTCCGGGGCGGGCTCCGGCGCCGGCTCCGGCGTCGGCGGGGGCTCCGGCGCCTCCTCCGGCGCCCCTTCCAGGATGACGTGGGCGTTGGTGCCGCTGACGCCGAACGAGGACACGGCCGCGCGGCGCGGGGAGTCCGGCCAGGGGCGGGCCCCGGTGAGCAGCGCGACGTTCCCGGCCGTCCAGTCGACGTGCGGGGACGGCTCGTCCGCGTGCAGCGTCGCGGGCAGCACGCCGTTGCGGATGGCCTCCACCATCTTGATCACTCCGGCGACCCCGGCGGCGCCCTGGGTGTGCCCGATGTTGGACTTGACGGAGCCGATCCACAGTGGCCGGTCGGCGGGCCGGTCCTGCCCGTAGGCGGCGATGAGCGCCTGGGCCTCGATGGGGTCGCCGAGGACGGTGCCGGTGCCGTGCGCCTCCACCACGTGGACGTCGCCCGGCCGGAGCTCCGCGTCGGCGAGGGCCTGGCGGATCACGCGCTGCTGGGACGGGCCGTTGGGGGCGGTGAGGCCGTTGGAGGCGCCGTCCTGGTTGACGGCCGATCCGCGCAGCACCGCCAGTACCGGGTGGCCGTTGCGCCGCGCGTCGGAGAGGCGTTCGAGCAGCAGCAGCCCGACGCCCTCGCTCCACCCGGTGCCGTCGGCGGCGGCGGAGAACGACTTGCAGCGCCCGTCGGGGGCCAGCCCGCGCTGCCTGCTGAAGTCCACGAACACGCCGGGGGTGGCCAGGACGGTCACGCCGCCGGCCAGCGCGAGCTCGCAGTCCCCGGCGCGCAGCGCCCGCGCCGCCAGGTGCATCGCGACCAGCGACGACGAGCAGGCGGTGTCGATGGTGACGGCGGGGCCTTCGAGCCCGAAGGTGTAGGCGATCCGCCCGGACGCGACGCTGGTGGCGCTTCCGGTGCCGAGGTATCCCTCGAACCCCTTCGGCGTGTGCTGCATGAGCCGCGCCCCGTAGTCGTCGTACATGACGCCGGTGAAGACGCCGGTGCGGCTGCCGCGCAGCGTCTCGGGGTCGAGCCCGGCGTTCTCGAACGTCTCCCAGCTCGTCTCCAGCAGCAGGCGTTGCTGCGGGTCCATCGCCAGCGCCTCGCGCGGGCTGATCCCGAAGAAGCCGGGGTCGAACTCGGCCGCGTCGTACAGGAAGCCGCCCTCGCGGGTGTAGCAGGTGCCCTCCCGCTCGGGATCGGGGTCGTAGAGAGCGTCGAGGTCCCAGCCCCGGTCCGCCGGGAAGTGCGAGATCGCGTCGACGCCCTCCGCGACGAGCCGCCACAGGTCCCGCGGCGACCGGACGTTCCCCGGGTACCGGCAGCCCATCGCGACGATCGCGATCGGCTCCCGCTGGGCGGCCTCCAGGTCGGCGAGCCGCCGGCGGGTCTCCTTCAGCTCCGCCGTCGTCCACCGGAGGTACTCGGTGAGCTTGTCTTCCTTCTCCATGCGGGGCAGTCCTCCCGGAACGGCGGTCAGGCGGGCGGCGGTACGGGCGGCGGTCCGGCCGCGGCCGGACGGTGTCGGGTCATCGCTGGTCGGTCCCGGACAGGCCGAGCTCCTCGTCGAGCACCTCGAACAGCTCGTCGTCGCTGACCGACGCCAGGTCGTCGTCGACGGGCGCGTCCCGTTCCGCCCGCGACTCGGTGACCCGCAGCAGCAGCGCCCGCAGCCGGGCCTCGAACCGGTCCCGGCCCGCGTCGTCCAGGTCGGCGTCGGCCACCGCCGCCTCCAGCCGTTCCAGCTCGGCCTGGAGGGGGGTGGCGCCGTCCGCGCCGTCGCCGAACCGCTCGTTGAGATGCTCGGCGATCGCGATGACGGTGGGGTGGTCGAAGACCAGCGTGGTCGCGAGCCGGACGCCGGTCGCGGCCGCCAGCCGGTTGCGCAGCATGACGGCGGTGAGGGAGTCGAAACCGAGGTCCTTGAGCGCCTGCCCGGGCGCGACGTCGGCGGCGGACCCGTGCCCCAGGGTGGCCGCGACGTGCGCGCGGACCACGTCGAGCAGCACCTGCCCGCGCCGCTGCGCGTCCAGTCCGCGCAGCCGCTCGGTCAGCGCCGCGCCCTCCGCACCGGCCTGCCGCAGCCGGGCGGGGGCGAGCCGTTCGAAGAGCACCGGCAGCGTGCCGTCCTGCGCGTGCCGCCGGATCGCGCCCCGGTCGGTCCGCGCGAGGACGAGGTGGGGGTCGCGGGCGTCGTGGAACGCGGCGTCGAAGAGGTCGAGCGCTTCGGGAGCCGACAGCGGCCGGAACCCGGTGGCGGAGAGCCGGTCGAGGTCGCCCTCGTTCAGGTTTCCGGTCATCTCGCTGGTGTCGGTCCACAGTCCCCAGGCGAGGCTGGTGGCGGGGAGGGTGTGGGTGTGGCGGTGGTGGGCGAGGGCGTCGAGGTAGGCGTTGGCGGCGGCGTAGTTGGCTTGTCCTGGGGTGCCCAGGGTTGCGGCGGCGGAGGAGAACAGCACGAACGCGGTCAGCGGTAGGTCGCGGGTGAGCTCGTGCAGGTGCCAGGCCGCGTCCACCTTCGGCCGGAGAACGCGGTGCAGCCGCTGCGGGGTGAGGTTGGTGAGGACGGCGTCGTCGAGGACCCCGGCGGTGTGGACGACGGCGGTGAGGGGGTGCTCGGCGGGGATGGCGGCGAGCAGGGCGGCCAGGTCGTCGCGGTCGCTGACGTCGCAGGCGGCGACGGTGACCTCGGCGCCCGCGCCGGTCAGCTCGGCGCGCAGTTCCTGCGCGCCCGGCGCGTCGGGGCCGCGCCGGCTGACGAGCAGGAGACGGCCCGCCCCGTACCGGGTGACGAGGTGGCGGGCGACGTGCGCGGCGAGGGTGCCGGTGCCGCCGGTGACCAGGACGGTCCCCTCGGGATCGAGGGCGGGTGCGTCACCGTCGGCCCCGGCGGTGGGCGTGAGGCGGGGGACCAGGCACACGCCGTCGCGGAGGGCGAGCTGCGGCTCACCGGTGCCGAGGGCCGCGTCGACGGCCCGGTCCGAGGAGCCGGTGCCGTCGTGGTCGAGCAGGACGAGCCGGTCGGGGTGCTCGTTCTGGGCGGACCGCACCAGGCCCCAGACGGCGGCGGCCGGAAGATCGGCGACCGGGTCGCCGGGACCGGTGGAGACGGCGCGCCGGGTCAGCACGACCAGCCGCGAGTCGGCGAACCGGTCCTGCTCCAACCACTGTTGGATCATCCGCAGCACCCGTTCGGCGGTGGCGTGCGCGGCCGCCGGACCGGACCCGTCGCTCGGCGGGACCGCCAGGGTGAGCACGCCGGGCACGCCCGTGCCGGCCGGAGCGGCCAGCAGGTCGGCGAGGTCGCCGCGCGGCGCGCCGACGACCCGCACGGGGGACAGCGGCGTCCACTCCAGCGCCAGCGGGGAGTGGAGCGGCCCGCCCGGCGCGGACGTGAGGTCCTCCTCGCGGAGCGGCCGGGAGACGACCGCGCCGATCGTGAGCAGGGGCGTGCCCGCGCCGTCCAGCAGCGCGACGGACACGGAGCCGTCCTCCCCGGCGGAACACCGGACAGTGGCCTCGACGGCGCCGGTCGCGTGCGACCGGACGTCGGCGAACCGGACGGGGAACGGGGTCTCCGCCTCCGCCGACGCCTCCGCCAACGCCCCGTCGAGGGCGGCGGCCAGCAACGCCGGGTGGAACCCGAACCCGTCCGCGCCGACGCCGTCCGGAAGGGCCGTCCGGGTATGGACGGCACCGCCCGCGCCGGTGGCGAACCCGCGCACGCTCCTGTACACGCCGTCGTGCTCGTAGCCCGCCGCGTCGAGCCGCCGGGCCAGCCGTTCGAGACCCGCCCCGCCCGGGGCCTGGACGGCGTTCCCGGCCGTCTCGGCGGCGCCCGCGCCCGCCCCCGCGCCCAGCACTCCGGTGGCGCGCCGGGACCATTCACCGTCCGACCGCGTGTGAACGCCGACCGTGTGCCTCCCGGCGTCGTCCGGGCCCGACACCTGCACGCGCAGATCCACCCCGCCGTCCTCCGGCAGCACGATCGGACCGTCCAGGGTCAGTTCCTCAAGATGGTGGAGACCGAGATGCCGCCCGGTGGACAGCACCAGGTCGAGGACCGCGACCGCCGGGAGCACCGCCGTGCCCTGGACCAGGTACCCGGCCAGCCATGGGTGGGTGTCCGTTCCGACGCGACCGGTCGCCGCGAGCCCCCGGCCCTCGGGCAGCTCGACGAGGGCGGCGAGCAGCGGGTGCGCCGACTCCTCCAGCCCCGCTGAAGCGACGTCGTCGACACCCGCCCCGGTCGTGGCCTCCAACCAATAGCGCTGGTGTTGGAAGGCGTAGGTGGGCAGTGGGGTGTGTGGGTTGGTGGGGTGGAGGGGGTTGGTGGTGATGCCGTGGGTGTGGGCGGTGGCCAGGGCGTGGAGGAGTTGGGTGGGGGTGCCGTGGTTGCGGCGCAGGGTGCCGATGGCGATGGCGTCGGGGTTGTCCTGGATGGCGGTGGTCAGGACGGGGTGGGCGCTGATTTCGATGAAACGGGTGTGTCCGGTGTGCAGCAGGGTGGTGAGGGTGGGGTGGAACTGGACGGTGTTGCGCAGGTTGTCGTACCAGTAGCGGGCGTCGAAGGGGGTGTTGGTCGTGATGTCACTAACGGTGCTGTGGATGGGGATGTCGGGGGTGGTGGGGGTGATGTCGCTCAGGATGTCCAGTAGGTGGTCGTGGAGGGGTTGGACGTGGGGTGAGTGGGAGGCGTAGTCCACCGGGATGGTCTTGGCCCCAGGATGAGCGGCGACCAGGGAGGCCACGGCGTCGGTGTCGCCGGAGACGATGGTGGTGGTGGGGGAGTTGATGGCGGCAATGGAGATGGTGTCGCTGGTGGGGATCTGGTCGGCGGGTAGGGGGATGGCGGCCATCGCGCCGTTGGCTGTCAGGGTGTGGATGGCTTGGGAGCGCAGTGCGACGATCTTGGCGGCGTCGTTCAGGCTGAGGGCTCCGGCGATGTGGGCGGCGGCGATTTCGCCTTGGGAGTGGCCGATGACGGCGTCGGGGTGGACGCCGTGGTGTTGCCAGAGCCGGGCCAGCGACACCATGATCGAAAACAGTGCGGGTTGGACGACATCAACGCGTTCCAGGGCTGTCTCGTCGCCCAGCACGTCAAGCAGTGACCAGCCGGTGTGCGGGCGCAATGCTTCGTCGCAAGCTCGCAGGTGTTCGGCGAACACCGGGGAGGACTCCATCAGTTCCAGGCCCATTCCGGCCCATTGGGAGCCTTGGCCGGGGAACACGAACACCGTCTTGCCCGCCGTCGCGGTTCCCTCGACGAGCCGGTTGTGGGGGAGACCGGCGGCCAGTGCGGTCAGGGGCTCGATGAGATCTTTCAGGTCGTCGCCGATGACGGCGGCGCGGTGCGGGAACGCGGTGCGTGTGGCGAGGGTGGCGGCGACCGCCGCCGGGTCCAGGTCGGGGTTGGCTTCCAGGTGTTCCAGCAGGCGTTCGGCCTGATCTCGCAGAGCGGCTTCGGTCCGGGCCGACAGCAGCCATGCCATCGGGCCGGTGTGCTTTTCCCGCTCTGCGGGCTCCGGGTCCGGCTCGGGGGCTTGTTCCAGGATGACGTGGGCGTTGGTGCCGCTGACGCCGAACGAGGAGACGGCGGCGCGGCGGGACGGGCCCGGCCAGGGCTGGGCCTCGGTGAGCAGGGCCACCCTGCCCTCGTCCCAGTCCACGTGCGGGGTCGGCTCGTCCACGTGCAGGGTGCACGGCAGCACTCCGTGCCGCATGGCCTGCACCATCTTGATGACTCCGGCGACTCCGGCGGCGGCCTGGGTGTGGCCGATGTTGGATTTGATGGAGCCGAGCCACAACGGCCGGTCGCGGTCCTGCCCGTACGTGGCGATGACGGCCTGCGCCTCGATGGGGTCGCCGAGCGGGGTTCCGGTGCCGTGCGCTTCGACCGCGTCCACCTCGGAGGGGGTCAGACCGGCGTTGGCCAGCGCCTGCCGGATCACCCGCTGCTGCGAGGGGCCGTTGGGGGCCGTGAGCTGGCTGCTCTGGCCGTCCTGGTTGACGGCCGAGCCCCGCACCACCGCGAGGATCTGGTGGCCGTTGCGCCGGGCGTCCGACAGGCGTTCGACCAGCAGCAGCCCGACACCCTCCCCCCACGAGGTGCCGTCGGCCGCCGCGGCGAACGACTTGCAGCGCGCGTCGGGGGCGAGGCCGCGCTGTCGGCTGAAGCCGGTGAACGCGATCGGGGTGGCCATCACGGTGACGCCGCCCGCCAGCGCCAGGTCGCATTCGCCGTTGCGGAGCGCCTGGACGGCCAGGTGCAGCGCGACCAGCGACGACGAGCAGGCGGTGTCCAGGGAGACCGCGGGGCCCTCGAAACCGTAGACGTAGGAGATCCGTCCCGATGCGACGCTGCCCGCGCTGCCGGTGACCACCTGGTCCTCCAGGCCCTCCGGCATCCGGCGCAGCCGCGTCGCGTAGTCGCCGTACATCACGCCCGTGAAGACGCCGGTGCGGCTGCCGCGCAGCGTCTCGGGGTCGAGCCCGGCGTTCTCGAACGTCTCCCAGGCGGTCTCCAGCAGCAGGCGTTGCTGCGGGTCCATCGCCAGCGCCTCGCGGGGGCTGATCCCGAAGAAGCCGGGATCGAAGTCGGCCGCGTCGTGCAGGAAGCCGCCCTCGCGCACATACGACTTGCCCTGCGCGTCCGGGTCGGGGTCGTAGAGGTCGTCGAGCGTCCAGCCGCGGTCGGCGGGGAACCCGGTGATCGCGTCCCGGCCCTCGGTGACCAGCCGCCACAGGTCGTCGGGCGACCGCACGTCCCCGGGGTAGCGGCAGGCCATGCCCACGATCGCGACGGGCTCGGTCGCGGCCTCGGCCCGCTGCTGGAGCCGCCGCCGCAGCCGCTTGTTCTCCAGCAGCGACGTGCGCAGCGCTTCGACGACCTTCTCGTCGGGCGTGTCCATTCGTCCCCCTCGGTTCGGGTCGGTCACGAGTCGGTGTCGGAGAGAGCGATGCGGACGAGGTCCTCGACGTCGGCGTCGAGCAGGTCCGGGTCGTCCTCGTCCCGGTCGCGGGCGGTGTCGGCGGCGCCGCCGGCGAGGGCGAGGACGGCCTCCAGCAGGCCCGCCGCCCGCAGCCGTTCCGGCGGGACGGAGGCGATGGCCTCGCGGATCGCCGCGTCCGGGTCCTCGGCCGGGGCGAGCAGTTCGCGTAGGCGCGCGGCGAGCCTGCGGGGCGTCGGGTAGTCGAACAGGGTGGTGGCGGGCAGCCTCCGTCCGGCGGCGTCGCTGAGCCGGTTGCGCAGCTCGATCGCGGTGAGGGAGTCGAGGCCGAGTTCCAGGAAGCCGCGGTCCGGCTCGACCGCGTCCGGTCCGGCGTGCCCCAGGGTGACCGCGATCTCGGTGCGGATGACCGCCAGGAGCAGGTCGAACTGTTCGGTCTCGGTGCGTCCGGCGAGGCGTTCCGTCAGTGGCGCGCGTTCCCGGACGGTCTCGTTCCGCCGGGGGACGGCGCCGACCAGTTCGCGCAGGATCGCGGGCGGTCCGCCGGGTCCGGCCTGCGCGCGCAGCGACGGCAGGTCGAGCCGGGCCAGCGTCGTCGTGGCGCGGTCGCCGCCCAGGGCCGAGTCGAACAGCGCCAGCGCGTCGTCGCCGTCGAGGGGCAGGATCCCGCCCCGGCCGATGCGGGCCCGGTCGGCGGCCGAGAGGCGTGCGCTCATCGCGCCGTCCGCCGCCCACAGTCCCCAGGCGAGGGAGACGGCGGGCAGCCCGTGGGCGCACCGGTGCTCGGCCAGCGCGTCGAGGAAGGCGTTGGCCGCCGCGTAGTTCGCCTGGCCCGCCGCGCCGAGCACCCCGGCGGCGGAGGAGAACAGCACGAAGTGCGCGAGGTCCAGTTCGGCGGTGAGCTCGTGCAGGTGCCAGGCGGCGTCGGCCTTCGGCCGCAGGACGGTGTCGAGCCGGTCGGCGGTGAGGCCGGGGACCGTGGCGTCGTCCAGCACGCCCGCCGTGTGGACCACGGCGGTGAGGGGGTGCTCCCCGGGGACGGACGCGAGCAGGTCCGCCAGCGCGGCGCGGTCGGACACGTCGCACGCGGCGATGGTGACGTGGGCGCCGAGCCGGGTCAGCTCGTCGAGCAGGGTGCCCGCGCCGGGCGCGGCGGGGCCGCCGCGGCTGGTGAGCAGCAGGCGCCGGACGCCGTGCCGGGTGACCAGGTGCCGGGCGACCAGCGCGCCGAGCGTGCCGGTGCCGCCGGTGACCAGCACCGTCCCGGTCGGCGGGAACGGGGCGGCGCCGTCCTCGCCGGTGAGGCGGGTGAGGCGCGCGGCGTGGACGCGGCCGTCGCGCAGCGCCAGGACCGGTTCGTCCGAGCCGAGCGCGGCGGGCAGGGCCCGGGCGGACGCCTCGGTGCCGTCGGTGTCGACCAGGACGATCCGGCCGGGGTTCTCGGTCTGGGCCGAGCGCACCAGCCCGCCGATCGCGGCCCCCGCCAGGTCCTCGACCGTGTCGCCGTCCACGGCGGCCACCGCCGAGCGGGTCAGGACGCCGAGCCGGGAACCGGCGAACCGGTCGTCGGCGAGGAACCTCTGGACGGCCGCCAGGACGAGCCGCGTCGCCGCGCGGGTCCGTCCGGCGGCGTCGCGGGACTCCGCGTGGAGCGCGGCGCAGTCCAGCAGCAGCACGTCGGGCGTGGGCGCGCCGGTCGGGGCGGGCGGCCCGGCGACGTCGTCGAACGCGCCGATCCGGACCTCCGCGCGGTCCCGCGGCGCGGGCCGCGGGATCTCGGGCCAGGCGACCGCGAACCGCGCCCGGAGCCGCCGCTGCCGTCCGGAGCCGAGCTGGTCGGGGGTCAGCCGCCGCACCGACAGCGACTCGACCGCGGCGACCTCCTGCCCGGTCCCGGTGGTCAGCCGCAGCGCGTACCCGGTGCCGGTGGTGGTCAGCCGGACCCGGAGCGGGGTGTCCGGCGCGGCGCCGGGAACGGTGACGCCCGTCCAGGAGAACGGCACCGGCACGCCGTCGGCCCCGTCCGCGTCGGGGTGGGCGAAGGCGACGGAGTGGAGGGCGGAGTCCAGCAGGGCCGGGTGGAGGCGGAAGCCGGACGCCGCCGCCTCGGGCGGCCGGATCTCGGCGAGGATCTCCTCGCCGTTCCGCCAGGCCCGGCGCAGGCCGCGGAAGGCGGGGCCGTAGCCGAGGCCGAGGTCGGCGAGCCGGGCGTAGATCTGCTCGACGTCCTGCGGAGTCGCCCCCGGCGGTGGCCACGCGGCGTCCGCCGGCGCGTCCCCGGTGTCCTCCGCCGTGTCCCCGGTGGGTTCGAGTTCGCCCTCCGCGTGCCCGGTCCAGCCGGCGTCGTCGTCCGGGTGCGCGGGACGGGACCTGATCGTGACGTTCCGGGTGCCGGAACCGCCGGGCGGTCCGACGACGACCTGGACGTGGACCGCGCCGGTCTCGGGGAGGACCAGCGGGGCCGACAGCGTGAGCTCGCCGATCCGGTCGCAGCCGGACCGCCCGCCCGCGTACAGGGCCATGTCGACCAGGGCGCTCGCCGGGACGACCGGGCTGCCGTGCAGGACGTGGTCGGTGAGCCAGGGGTGGGTCTCCGCCGAGATCCGGCCGGTGAACAGGAACCCGCCGTCGGGCAGTTCGGCGCCCGCCCCGAGGAACGGGTGGGTGGTGCCGTCCAGGCCCAGTCCCGAGGGGGTGTCGGCGGCGACCGGCCGGGCGAGCCAGTACCGTTCGCGCCGGAACGGGTAGGTGGGCAGCTCGACCCGGCGCCCGTCCGGGAACATCGCCGCCAGGTCCACCGGCACGCCCCGGACACGGGCGTGCGCCAGCGCGGTGACGACCGACTCCGGTTCGGGGGTGTCCCGGCGGAGCAGCGCGCCGACCAGCGGGCGGCCGTCCCGGTCGGGCAGGCAGTCCGGGGTGAGCGAGGCCAGCGCGTCCGACCCGAGCTCCAGGTAGGCGCGGACCCCCGCCGCGTCCAGGGTCGCGACGCCCGGGGCGAACAGGACCGGCCGCAGCACCTGGTCGACCCAGTACGACGCGGACGCCATGGTGCGCGGCTCGACCACGGCGCCGGTGACCGTCGACACGATCGGGATGGTCGGCTCGGCGAACCGCACCCGCTCGGCGACCTCCCGGAACGCGTCGGTCATCGGCCGCATCAGCGGCGAGTGGAACGCGTGGCTGACCAGCAGCCGCTTGGTGCGGCGCCCGCGGGAGGCCCACTCGTCGACGACCTCCAGCACGGCGACCTCGTCGCCGGACACCACCGTCCCGGCCGGGCCGTTCACCGCCGCGACGCCGACCGTGTCGTCCCGGCCCGCCAGGGACGCGCGCACCTCCTCGGCGCTCGCGCCGATCGCCACCATCGCCCCCCGGTCGGGCAGCTCCTGCATCAGCCGTCCGCGCGCGGCGACCAGCGCGCAGGCGTCCGGCAGCGACAGCACGCCCGCGGCGTGCGCGGCGGCGAACTCGCCGATCGAGTGCCCCATGAGGTAGTCGGGGACGACTCCCCAGCCGCGCAGCAGCCGGTACAGCGCGACCTCCAGCGCGAACAGCGCGGGCTGGGTGTAGCGGGTCTCGTGGAGCAGGTCCTCCTCCGGACTCCCGGCGGGCGCGAACATCAGCTCGCGCAGCGGCCGGTCCAGCAGCCCGTCGAAGTGCGCGCACAGCTCGTCCAGCGCCCGCCGGAAAGCGGGGAACTCCGCGTACAGGCCGCTGCCCATGCCCGGTCGCTGCGACCCCTGGCCGGAGAACAGGAACGCGGTCGCGCCGCCCCTCCCGGCGGTGCCCCGGACCAGGCCGGGCGCGGTGCGCCGCGCCGCGAGCGCGTCGAGCCCGGCCAGCAGGTCGTCCCCGGTCCGCCCGACCACGGCGGCGCCGTGGTCGAGGACCGGCCGCGCGCCGAGCGAACGGGCGATGTCGGCGGGCCGGTGCCCGGGGTGCTCCCGGACGAAGTCGCGGAGCCGTTCGGCCACCGCGCCGAGCGCGTCGTCGGTCCCGGCCGACAGCGTCCAGGCGACGACCGGCCGCGGGTCCGGCCCGTCCTGGTCGCGCGGCGGGGCCTCCGGGGCGTCCGCCGCCTCGATGACGACGTGGGCGTTGGTGCCGCTGATGCCGAAGGCCGACACCGCCGCGCGGCGCGGCCCGTCGCGCTCCGGCCACTCCCGCGCCTCGGCCAGCAGCGCGACGTTCCCCTCCGCCCAGTCCACGTGCGGGGAGGGGCTGTCGACGTGCAGGGTGCGGGGCAGGCGCCCGTGCCGGAGCGCCTGGACGGTCTTGATGACGCCCGCGACCCCGGCCGCCGCCTGGGCGTGCCCGATGTTGGACTTGACGGAGCCGATCCACAGTGGCCGGTCGGCGGGCCGGTCCTGCCCGTAGGCGGCGATGAGCGCCTGGGCCTCGATGGGGTCGCCGAGCGGGGTCCCGGTGCCGTGCGCCTCGACCGCGTCCACGTCGGCCGGGGTCAGCCCCGCGTCGGCGAGGGCCTGGCGGATCACGCGCTGCTGGGACGGGCCGTTGGGGGCGGTGAGGCCGTTGGAGGCGCCGTCCTGGTTGACGGCCGACCCGCGCAGCACCGCCAGTACCGGGTGGCCGTTGCGCCGCGCGTCGGAGAGGCGTTCGACCAGCAACAGGCCGACGCCCTCGCCCCAGGCGACGCCGTCGGCCCCCTCGGCGAACGGCTTGCAGCGCCCGTCGGGGGCCAGCCCGCGCTGCCTGCTGAACTCGACGAACGGGGCCGGGGTCGCCATCACCGTCACGCCGCCGGCCAGCGCCAGGTCGCATTCGCCGGCCCGCAGCGCCCGCGCCGCCAGGTGCAGTGCGACCAGCGACGACGAGCAGGCGGTGTCCACGGTGATGGCGGGTCCCTCCAGCCCGAACGTGTAGGCGACGCGGCCGGAGGCGACGCTCCCGGCGCTGCCGGTCCCGAGATGGCCCTCGTACTCGCCGGGGGAGGCGTTCAGGAGACGGCCACCGTAGTCGCCGTACATGACGCCGGTGAACACGCCGGTGCGGCTGCCGCGCAGCGACCGGGGATCGATCCCGGCGCGTTCGAACGCCTCCCAGCCCGTTTCGAGCAGCAACCGCTGCTGGGGGTCGGTGGCCATCGCGTCACGCGGACTCATGCCGAAGAAGCCGGGGTCGAACTCGGCCGCGTCGTACAGGAAGCCGCCCTCGCGGGTGTAGGACTTCCCGGTCCGTTCGGGCGAGGGGTCGTAGAGGTCGGCGACGTTCCAGCCGCGGTCGGCGGGGAACGGGCCGATCGCGTCGACCTCGTCGGACACGAGCCGCCACAGGTCCTCGGGGGAGCGCACCCCGCCCGGGAACCGGCAGGCCATCGCGACGATCGCGATCGGGTCGTCGTCCGTCCCCGTCCCCGTCCGGGGCCCGGCCGGGGCGGGGGCCTGCCGCTCCGAGCCCGGCAGCAGCCCGGCGAGGTGCTCGGCGAGCGCCTGCGGGCTCGGGTAGTCGAACACGAGCGTGGCCGACAGCCGCAGGCCCGTCTCCGCCGACAGCCGGTTGCGGAGGTCGACGGCGGTCAGCGAGTCGAACCCCAGCTCGGTGAAGCCGCGGTCGGCGGCGACGCCGTCGGCGTCGTCGTGGCCGAGGACGGCGGCGGCGTGCTCCCGCACCAGCTCCAGCATCACCCGGTGCCGCCGCGGCCCGGTGAGCCCGGCCAGGCGCCGTGCCGGCGGGGCGTGCCCGGACGGGCGGTGCGACGGCGCGGCGGCCAGCCCGGACAGCACCGCCGGCAGGGTCCCC